>JBCKKC010000029.1:0-24488 GCA_038904395.1 Acidimicrobiia bacterium
AGAGTCTCAACCTCAGCTAGTTCAAAGACCAACCCGGGCCAAAGCCAGACACTGTTATTGGCTCAGCCACCAGACCTGTCATTTTCAGGTCATGGGCATTCTTCTGAGTCCTATCAACCAATGCTTTAACGGCCTGGTGGGCGGAGGATGGCGGTTCCTCTGTGGTTCCGATGTCTTCATCGCCGTGGAGTTCCTCCAGCCACCGACGCACGAATGCCCCCTCAGCGATGGTCCCGTCCGGACCTGGGAAAGCCCGGCCGCCGCCAGGGCCTGGAGCCAGTAGCGACGCTTGATCCATCGGCGCAAACAACGGCGCCGCCCACTGTCGCATCAAGCGACGGACACCGTTTAGCCCACTACTCGCTCCATCCACCCCAGCTGGCTGCCCCCGAACCTTCGCCCAGTGCGCCAACTAGCGCCAACGGCATCAGGCCAGCCTTAGCCCGAGCAATGTCATACTTACCCGGCTGGTCAAAGTCGGAATAGACGCCTGTTGCTGTCACGTCGGGAGTCTCTCCGCCACGAGCGGTTCGGTAGCGGTCAACAAAGCTGTCGACAAGCACCCGTTCTTGGAGTGGATCTCCCCCCAGTTTCCCCCAGACACTGGCCGCCGCCCATGCTCTGAACGCTTGAGCTAGCGCTGGCTGATAGGCGGGATCAAGGTTTCTACGTCCGCCCCACCACTCTGCACCAACCCCCTCAAATAGCATCTGCCGGCGTTGTGCAACAACCTCGCCCGGCCCACTCGAAACATTACCCACGAGGCTTCCCTCATCGATAAGGATCATATTGTCAGCAACAACCATTGGATTGCTGCCAGTCGCCAGTCCGACCACTACTGTGTCACGCCAGAGAACAGACTCCAGCTCGTTCGACAACACGGCCTTGGCATACATGGCCTGGTTTACTGTGCCATCGAGAGCTGGGCCAAAAGTATCCAGCGACAGGCCGCGCGCTTGGAACACTCCCTTGTCAATGGCGATATCGTGACCATTGCGCATGGCGACCAGAGGCAGGGCCTTGGCACCAGCCAATAGATACCTGGCCTGAGGCCGCGTCACTTCACCGCTTATAGGAAACTTGTGACCGCCGCTTTCCGACTTCCATCCATGGGGGCACTCAACATCAAGGTAAACGAACGATGACTCGCCACTGGCTTCTCCCACCTCCGCAGTCGATGGCCACGCCACCCACCCCTGTTCTGAAAGTGCGCCAAGGCGCGGATACCAGTCGACGAAAGCTGCCAAGCCCGATGTTGCCAGCATTGGCAATTTTGCCGGTTTGACCGCTCGGGTGAGTGCCACCGACGGGTTCCGGGCTGCTTCGCTGTCACTCTCTGGGGGCGTAAGATCGAAAGTCAGCTCAAGTGACGTATCCGCGCCAGGCTTGATGCCCTCTGGAGCCTTCACTGTTACCGTTGCTCCCGAAACATTGGCTTGGGCCCGCTGGCCATCCAATTGTGCTGAGAGATCTTGCATATGGCCACCAGCAGCTACTGCATTGGCGGTGAGTTTGACCTCATGGAGCACTAGGTCGGTCGAGTTGTGGAAGACAATCTTCTCAGAGGCCAACAATCCGGCCAGATGGGCTTCATTGGCAGAGGGCTTTAAAAACACGGACAGAAAATATGCGGGGGCCTTGTGTAGGGCACTTGCCGCTTCGGGACCAAGTCCCGGCGCCAGAGACTGGGACATATCACCCGATCTAGTGCTGTCTAGCACCTGTCGGCGCACCTGTTCGGCAGTCCCCTGAGCGGTGGCAATAGAAATTCGGGGAGGCGCAGGCTTGCTATTGATTTGGCTTATCAAGCCAACAACCCCAATTACAAACACACCAAGACAAGCCAGTAACACCTTGCCCCTCAAAGTCGTTACCCTCCGGAGTACAGGCCTTAGTGGAAGTCCCTTTAGACCGGTATTCTTACGCCGAGGCGGCCGAGTCGGCGGCCCGGGCCGAGAAGGCACACCCTCTTCTTCGGGAACGCTGCCAGTATCAGGGTCGGATATGAGCTGAATTGAGGGAGTCATGAAGGGCTCGGAGCGGCTTGGGTTTAACGAAGCTTTAAAACTAACCGAGATGGCTGCTGATTTCTGATTTGCTCGAAGCTCGCAAAGCAGCAAAGCCTGGATTGCCACGCCCTGTCAAAGCCCAGGGCTCGCAATGACGAGAGGCCTGGTAGCAACTCTCGCTAGGGGGAAGTGATCTACCTCGATTGGTGCCCCTTCGCTGCGGCCCGGGGGTCGCAATGACGGAGGGCATGACCTGCCTCTCGGTCACAGGTCAAGCGCGGCTTGACGACCGGCCGGAAGCTCAATACCCAGATGTTCGTAGGCCTGGGCTGTTGGGATTCGGCCCCGCGGTGTGCGCTGCAAATAGCCACTCTGCAACAAGAACGGCTCGATCACATCTTCGACAGTCTCAGGCTCTTCACCGAGCAGGACGGCAATCGTCGATATACCGGCTGGACGGCCGCCATATTTCACAACTAGGACATGCAACAGATCGCGGTCGAGCGAATCAAGGCCGGCATGATCGACGCCAAAGAGGCTCAAAGCTGCCTGAGCGACCGTCAGATCGATATGCCCTTGGGCACGCACCTGGGCGAAATCACGCACGCGCCGCAACAGTCGGTTAGCAATGCGTGGTGTTCCCCTAGAGCGTCCAGCAATCTCGGTAGCAGCTTCTGCGGTCGTCTCAATTTCGAGTATCTGGGCAGATCGCGCCACAATCGCGCTGACATCTTCTACAGGGTAAAAATCGAGGCGTCCGACGAAGCCGAACCGGTCACGCAATGGTGATGTCAGCATGCCGGCACGTGTGGTAGCCCCAACGAGAGTGAAGGGCGGCAGGTCAAGCCGGATCGTTCGGGCGGTTGGGCCCTTACCAATGACGATGTCAATGCCATATTCCTCCATGGCCGGGTACAGAACTTCTTCAACTGTGCGTGGCAAGCGGTGAATCTCGTCAACAAACAAGACATCGCCGGATTCGAGATTCATAAGGATGGCCGCCAAATCGCCGGGCCGCTCTAGCGCCGGCCCCGATGTTTGACGCAAGCGGACATCGCATTCCGCAGCAACAATATGGGCCAGGGTCGTTTTGCCGAGACCGGGCGGTCCACAAAAAAGGATGTGATCAACCGGGTCGTCACGACCTTTGGCGGCATCGACAAGAATGCTGAGCTGGTCCCGCAACTCTCGCTGGCCAGTAAATTCATCGAGATGCCTAGGCCGCAAGGCCCGATCGAAAGTATCGCGTTCTGTGACTTCGACCTCGTTGACCTCGCTAGCGTCGTCCGCCAGGAACGTGGGGTCGGTCATGTCCGCCCCCCAAGAACGCGCAAGGCCTCACGCAACAACTGTGAAGTATCGCCGTTGGGCGACAAGCCTTGCAATACTTTTCCAACCTCTCGATCGGCATAGCCAAGCCCTGCTAGGGCCTCACGCACTTCGGCTTGGCCGCTGCTCACGCCGGCCAAAACGCCATCACCAAGTTCGGGGCCCAAACGGGGCTTCAACTCGAACAAAAGTTTCTCGGCGGAGCGTTGGCCAATCCCAGGCACTCGCTGCAAGGCAGCCACATCGTCGGACATGACAGCAGCGGCCAGCGTCTCGGGATCAAATACCGACAGGCACGCCAGCGCCACTTTGGGACCGACACCCTGGCAGGCAAGCAGAACTTCGAACAAGTCACGCTCTTTTTCGCTGACAAATCCAAAGAGATTCAACGCGTCTTCACGCACATGCAGGTAGGTGTGGACAACAACTTCTTCGCCGACGTCGGGAAACATCGAATTCGGCGGAATCATCACCCGGTAGCCAATGCCGCCTGCCTCAACAATCACAGTGCCGCCCCGTCGGGCAAGTAACGTTCCTCTGAGTCTGGAAATCATATCCGCTCCTTGATGGGCCATGTGACCCGTTGGGCTATCAGGCCGATCGATCGCGACCCAAGGTGGCATTTTCACGTTTCAAGGCCTGATCAATCGCCCCCGATAGTTTCGCCCGGGTGCGACGCTCAGCCTGATCAGTGTTAACTGCCTTCAGAGCACTGCGGATTCCACTGCTGGTCATATGACAAAAAGCGATCGCTAGTGCATCGGCAGCATCAGTTTGGGGTGTGGCACTGAGGCCAAAGATACGCGTTATGGTCGCTCGCATGTGGGTCTTGTCAGCGGCCCCAAACCCCGTAGTTGCCGATTTAACTTGGCTGGGCGCATATGTCGCCACCGGCAAACCTATCTTCTCACACAAGAGCAAAGCGATGCCGGCTGCTTGACTGGTGGCTAGCGCAGTACGCACATTCACATTGAATAGGACTTGCTCCTGGCCAACAGTAACAGGGCGGAGTTCTTTGATCAAAGCTTCCAACGCATCATGTAGCTCCAGCAGGCGAGCACCGATTTGGGCTTCCGTCGGCGTGCGAATTACTCCGCACGCCTCAAATTTGGGGGTATTGCCAGCCCGGCTTATTGCCCCCCAACCAAATCGAGTTAAGCCTGGGTCAAGCCCCAAAATAACGCCATCGAACATCTGTTCACACTAGGCCCATTCTCAACGCCATGTCAAGCATATTGAGCCGATACAGCCGACGGGCCCTTAGATGAGACGCAGCGTGCGGTCCCGTCGCGCTGCCGCAAAAGCCAGGGCGCCAGGCCCACCATGCACACCTCCGGAGGGATGTGTCGAAGCAGAACACAGGTATAGCCCCCGTATCGGCGTGCGATACCGGAACATTCCCGGCAGAGGACGAAAAATCAGCTGCTGACTGATGTCAAAAGTGCCGCCGGCGATATCACCACCGACAAGGTTGGCATTGGCAGCTTCAAGGTCGAGCGGTGTCATGATATGTCTGGCAAGGACCTTGTCTCGAAAGCCGGGCGCTAGAGCCTCGATGCGGTCCTCGATCCGGTCGGCAAACCCTTGAGCAGCACCAGCCCAGCCCCCGACCAAGTGTCCTTGAGCGTCACCACTTGGGGCAGATGGAACATGCGTATATCCCCACAAGGTAGTGATCCCCTCTGGGGCACGGGTCGAGTCGGCAACGCACGGCTGACCCAGTAACAGATACGGATGGGCTGGAAGCAGATTGCGGGTCACTTCGTTGGCGTAGCGCGACATGTCATCGACACTGTCGCCAAGGTGAACCGTTGCCGCCCGCTGGGCCACCTCATCCTTCCACGGCACAGGTCCCTGCAGTGCCCAATCCATCTTAAATACACCTGAGCCCCACCGGAATCGTTCCAAGCGGCGCACAATCTTGTTGGGTAGATGGTCGAGTCCGACCAGATCACGGAACAGACTTGGCGGAGAAACATCCGCAAAGATTGCATGCCTGGCCAAGACTTGCTCGCCATTTTCGGTCGCAACCGCATAGGCCCGATTGCCCCTCATCTGAACCTCTGTGACACGGCGATCACAGCGAACTTGGCCTCCGTGGCTGGCAAGACACGCGACTAGCGCCTTAGTCAGCGAACCGGCGCCACCCTCGGGAACGGGAAATCCATACGCTTGAGCGGTCCACGCCAGAACACAGGCATACACACTGCTGGTAGCAGCCTCCGGAGATAGGTCGCTGTGCAAAGCGAAAGCGCACAGCATACGCCTGAGTGGTTCGCCATGGAAATAGTTCTCGCCGAAGCCTCGCACCGACGACAAGGTAAGCTGAGCAAAATCGAGTGGCCCATAACCGTCGATGCGAGCCTTTTGCAACTCCGCCAATAGCCGCATGCCCGGAATAACTGGGGGTAGCGCCGAATATAAGTTGTCCCACAGAGCTTCCTGAATGTGGTCGTAAACAGCCATCAAGTTCCGCCAGGCATCGCCTTCGCCTGCGGTGAGCAGATCGAGCTCGCCGGCCGTGGACTCGGTATCAGGACCGACAATTGCGCACTGGCCATCGGGAGCTGGATGCGCCGTCGCTATGTCAGCCCGACACCAACGTAAGCCAAAATCACCTAGGCGAAACCGATCAAATATAGGGGAACTCACGCCCATCGGATAGAACGCACTGAACAGGTCGTGCGTGACACCATCAAGAGTGAGCTCCGCGCTACGCACACACCCACCTGGTTCCACATTCGCTTCCAATACGAGAACAGACCAACCGGCCCTCGCGGCGCTAATAGCTGCGGCCAGCCCGTTTGGTCCGGATCCGATCACGACAGCATCAAATTCTTCCATTAGTATGCTCCCACTATTGCATCCCAGACGCGCCAAGCTTGAGGCCACGTCTCTTGGTCAAGCGCTTATGAGGCAGCGCCAGCCTTCTCCGGCAAAGTCGACACACCATCGCCTAGGGCCCGGCGAGCCCTCAGCCCACTACGCGAACGATATCTGCTTGAGAGCCTTTCGAGCGGGAAAAATGCCCCGATGCAAATCAAGTGGGGTAGAAAATGTATACCGATCAGCGCATACGTTGTGACGTGCAAAACAATGACTCCAACTAGAGCAACCGATCGCAACTTGCCCCTCGGCAAGAGCAGGGCCAGAGCGAACACCTCAAAACTGATGAACACCCACTGGGCAATCACCAATAGCCAAGGCACAGAAAGGAACAGATTGCCAAAGACAGTTCCTTTGCGCAAGATTGCGGTCACGAAGACATTTCCATTAGCCCAATCAATCCCACCGAAATGGATCTTTCCCCATGCCGACAATGGATATGTAATGGCAAACACTACTTGTATGAGGCGCAATGCCCAGCTGGCGTAGCCAGCTCGCCTGCCATAATCAGCGTGTTGACCTGGCCTGAACGCCAACACTCCCAGTGCCACCAAAATCGTAAGACGATCGTGATCGACCTTTCCATAAGAGAACGCCCACAAGAGCCACAATCCATAGCCGAACAAAACAAGCTTGGGTGCCACGCGTCCGTTCCGACGCCAGATGGAATAACAACAAGCAATAACAATCATCGACACAACGGCAATCATCGTAAAGGCGTTTGGTCCTGGAATGCCCAGCAGTCTGCCAAGCAAGACTGGTCGATACATGTTTTTTGGTGCCCAGGCGTGGGCATTTATCCATCCGCTAAGAGCTATATTGCCAATGATGAATGCATAGATTATTAGGCCAAGAACCTCGAGGCGTTCTGGCGGCACAGGCGCGAACCAGTATCTCTGCCAATGCTCGGAAAATGTTTTGCGCATTGTTCGTTCCGATTAGAGCCCTTCCCGAAGGAAGGGGGCCTACTATTCCCCCGGCTCGTTGTTTGGAGGCCACAGTGCAATGGTGTCTTCTATTCGCTCCTTAGGCTTACGATCTACAACATTCCATCCAGACTTCAAGAGTTCAAGCCTGACCAGACGATCACGGCCAGGATGTTTCTTGTTATAAATTGAGACAAGACTTGCCAGCATTCGAGGATTCGAAACAATTTTAGGAAGTTGACCCTCGAATTCTGCTCGCCGTAAATTGAAGTCGCTATCGGTAAGAAGCTTGGTTTCGCCGACTGATGTCACGCCGCGAAAAGCAACCGCAGTCACGGTACCTGTATTTTGCGGCTTGTAAGCAAACATGCGAAACGGTGCGAACGGCCACTCGTCGTCAATGCCATTGAGGCCGCCCAAAACCACGCCGACGATGATCAGAAGTGCACAGACCGAACAAACTCTTTGCCACAACCTTGCTGCAACCGGTTTCGCCGGATCGGCCTTCCCGGGTTCGCGAATGTCATGGTACGACAAAATCATTGCTATAAGACTAGCCGCATCCATCAGAATAGCGCCAGAATAGTCCAGCACAAACCCACTAGCAACGACTTAGCTCGCACAAAATACGTCTTCGCCGAGAGATCGCATTGCTATTTGTACCGCTGCCATTCCAAACATCTCTCCCCGTCAATCCAGCATCACGACTTCGGCCCATGGAGCCGTGATCTTCTTGGCTATACAAGCGAAACCGTGCACTAACCTTTCTTCGACACACTTGCTCGGAGGCCTTCGTTGAACCCACTCGATCTTGCCCGATGGCAGTTCGGCATCACAACCGTATATCACTTCCTTTTTGTGCCTCTCACTATCGGCCTCGCTTTCATGTTGGCGACCATGCAAACGATCGCCTATTTGCGTAAGGACGATGCTTTCGAGAGAATGACCCGATTCTTCACGAAACTCTTTTTGATTAACTTTGCGCTGGGCCTCGCCACTGGAATCGTTCAGGAGTTTCAGTTCGGCATGAACTGGTCGAGCTATTCAGCTTTTGTTGGTGATGTTTTTGGCGCCCCTCTAGCGATGGAAGGCCTGCTGGCCTTCTTTCTCGAGTCAACCTTTCTCGGACTGTGGCTTTTCGGCCGAGACCGACTTTCACCAAAGCTCCATCTAACGTGTATATGGGTAGTTTCAATTGGAACCATGCTCTCGGCGTATTTCATTTTGGCCGCCAATTCGTGGATGCAAAATCCGGTTGGGTATGAAATCAATCAAGCAACCCAACGCCCCGAACTCAAGAATATTTTTGCGGTCCTTTTTAACAAGGTCCAACTCGTAACATTTCCCCACATCATATTTGCGTCCCTCTTGACAGCGTCACTCGTGATCATCGGAGTCAGCGCCCATCACCTTTTGCGAAAGCGCAACGTTGAGATATTTAAGCGAGCGGCGAAAATGGGTATGGTCGTTGGGTTTGTTGCCGCTCTGGGAGTGGCCTTCACTGGTCACATTCAAGCGCAAGTCATGACACAGGTTCAGCCGATGAAGATGGCCGCTGCCGAGGCTCTCTGGGAGACAGAACAACCAGCTGGATGGTCCCTGTTTGCTGTCGGTGATGTTAAAGGCAAGCGCAACGAGATCAACATAACGATCCCCCACATGCTCAGCGTCCTATCGACCGACAGCTGGGATGGCAAAGTTGTCGGCATCAATGAACTGCAAGCCCAATACAGTCAGCAATACGGACCGGGTAGTTATATCCCTGTTGTTGGCGTGTCTTATTGGACCTTTCGCATGATGGTTTATGTCGGTTTCGCCATGATGGGATATTGCGCTCTCGGGCTCTTGTTGATTCGACTCAAACGCCTTGAAAAGACTCGCTGGTTCCTACTGCTCGCCTTGCCGGTGATGGCTCTGCCTTTTCTTGGCACGTCACTTGGCTGGATATTCACCGAGATGGGACGTCAACCCTGGTCAGTGTTTGGCCTATTCAAGACAGCACAAAGCGTTTCTAAAAGTGTCGGCAGCTGGTCGGTGTTGATTACTCTGGTTGGATTTAGCCTGATCTATAGCGGACTTGCCATCACAGACTTAGTGTTAATGCGAAGATTTGCCAGGGTTGATCCTCCAGAGCTTGATCCCGAAGGGTCAACAGCCCAAGAACCCACTCCAGCGATTGCTTACTAGGGACTTACGATGACTAGCCATTCGAATCTCCAGACACTTTGGTTTACTTTGATAGCGGTCCTCTGGATTGGCTACTTCTTTCTAGAAGGGTTTGATTTTGGGGTTGGGATCCTATTGCGCAAGCTTGGCAAAGACGAATCAGAACGCCAACAGTTGATCCGCACGATTGGGCCTTTTTGGGATGGGAACGAGGTCTGGTTACTAGTAGCTGGCGGCGCCACGTTTGCAGCATTTCCTCAGTGGTACGCAACGATGTTCAGTAGCTTCTACCTGGCCCTCTTTGCGATTTTGGTTGCTCTCATATTTCGCAACGTTGCCATTGAGCTGCGAGCAAAGACTGCCACAAAGCGATGGCGTAACTTCTGGGATTGGTGCATTGTTTTGGGTTCGGCCTTGCCAGCGCTGCTGTGGGGGGTAGCCTTCGGGGACATTTTGGCCGGAGTGCCGGTCGAAAACAATGAATACGTAGGTAATTTCTTACACCTACTTCAACCCTATGCTCTCGTGGCCGGCCTCACGACACTGGCCTTATTCACCTTGCACGGCGCTGTCTTTCTGACCCTGCGCACCGACGATGACATGGCCGACAGAGCCCGCCGAATAGTAAAACTTCTTGCCTGGCCCACGACACTTCTGGTCTTCGCCTTCCTCACCTGGTCCTATCTGAACGCCAACTCCGCCGAAAACTCAGGGATTGTGCCGCCGTTCATACCAGTAACCGCCCTGTTGCTCGTTGCGGGGGTCGATTGGTTAGCCCGCACTAAGCACGACGGATGGGCATTCTTCGCTACCGGATCATCGATCGCCCTCGTCACGGCCACAATCTTCCTCAATCTCTACCCGAGAGTATTCGTGTCGAGCCTGGGCGCCAGCCACGATCTCACCATATTTAATAGTTCATCGTCCCACTACACGCTTGGCGTGATGAGTATTGTTGCCCTGGCCTTCTTGCCACTCGTGCTCGCCTATCAAGCTTGGACATACTGGGTTTTCAGGCACAGGGTGAGCAAGAGCGGTTTCGGAGATGTGAGTTCCCCGATCGACCTTTTGGCAAAGAAGAAGCCGCCAGCAACAGCAGATTCTGACACGACATAGCATGAGCCCGATTGACCAACGCCTATTGAAAAATGCGAAATCGACTCGTCGTTACCTAACGATTTCGGTGGCGATTGGCGTTGTCACCGTTGGCTTGATTGTCTGGCAGGCAATCGTGCTGGCAGACATAGTCAGTTCCGTTTTCTTGGTTGGCGTGTCCGTAGGAGCTCTTCTAGTACCCCTCGCCTCTCTTGGGGTTCTGGTGGTCGGTCGGGCGCTCTTGGCCGGATGGAGTCGGTCGGTAGCCCAATCCTCCAGTATCCAAGTCAAATCGGAGCTGCGACACAAAACTGTACATGCGATTGCCCAGGTGCGAGCGCTGCCAAATCCTGCCGAAGTATCAACCCTCCTGACCACCGGCTTTGATGCCTTTGATTCCTACTTTGGCCGCTTCCTACCGCAGGTTGTCTTGAGTGCAATCGCCCCGATAATTCTCCTTGCTGCAATCTTCTATCTGGATTGGATTTCAGGTCTGATAATCCTTGCCACGTTGCCCTTAGTACCAATATTCATGATTTTGGTTGGCAAGGGCACCGCCAAGGTTGCACGTAATAGGCTGCGCAAGCTCACGGAGTTGAGCGACCACCTACTCGACATTCTCTCGGGTCTAGAAACCCTCAAACTCTTTGGCCGTGCTCAAAGGCAAGTCCGAGTTGTCGGCGATATTGCAGATGACTTCCGCCGGGTAACAATGCAAGTATTACGGGTTGCGTTCCTGAATGCCTTCGTCCTGGAATTGGTAGCGACGATCAGCACTGCGTTAGTGGCTGTCAGCATTGGGCTCCGTCTCGTTCGTGGCGATATGACGTTGGCGCCTGCCTTGGCCGCTTTGATCATGACCCCCGAGGTTTACCTGCCGCTGCGTCGATTGGGCATCGAATTCCATGCGGCCGAAGATGCCCGAGCTGTCAGCGACCGCGTGTTTGCGATCTTGGATCGGTGCCCGACCGAAGCCAGTCTTAAGCCAAGCACCTCAGGCGCCGGAACGTCGAGGCCAGATGTTGCTCCGTCATTGCGAGCGGAGCGAAGCAACCTAGTCCGTGACTCACGCCCCGAAAACGCAGGTTACGGACTAGGTTGCTTCGCTCCGCTCCGCTTCGGGGCAGGCTCTGCACGCGAGCGGGCTCCTCGCAATGACGAGAAGGGGGGCTTCGACCGACCCCAGAAGGTGCAACTCGAGAGCGTCTCGTATCAGTATCCAAACCGCCAAACTCCCGCCGTTGACTCATTCTCCTTGACCCTCAATATGGGCGACCACCTGGTAATTACCGGACCGAATGGCTGCGGAAAGACCACAATTGCACGCATGCTGGCCGGATTGATCTCGCCCGACTCCGGACAACTCGTTGTCAACGGCAACGTTGTTGGACATGGAGACCTTATTCATTGGCGGCGGCACGTGACGTACGTGCCCCAACGGCCCACTCTATTCTCGGGCAGCATTGTCGACAACGTGCGCCTAGGCTGCCCTGATGCAAGTCTTGATCAGGTGAACCAGGCGCTGCTGGATGCCAACTGCAATTTCGTCTTCGATCTCGAGGCGGGACCCCTCACCCAAGTCGGTGAAGTAGGGCGCCACTTTAGCGCAGGTGAGAGCCAACGTTTAGCCATAGCCCGGGCCTTTTGCGACAATCGACCTTTAGCGATTTTTGATGAACCCACATCACACCTTGATTCCGACAGTGAGTCGATGATCAGGGATTCGCTCGCTCGTCTCGGTAGCAGCCGCACTCTCGTCGTTATTGCCCACAGAGAACAGCTGATTGGCGCCAGCAGCAACGTGCTCGAAATGAGCCGGCCATGAGACTGTCCAACGTGGCTGTGGTGATCCGGCTCCTAAAACGCTTGCGTCCCTTTTGGTTCCGGGCTGTGCTTGCGGTTCTGGCCGCCGTCGCGACAGCTTTCTCGACCATTGGCCTGATGGGGTTGTCGGCCCTACTCATCCAAAAGGCCTCCTTGCGCCCGCCCATCTTGGTGCTAACAACGGCCATTGTCGGGGTGCGCTTCTTTGGTATTAGCCGGGCTGTGTGCCGCTATCTGGACCGACTGCTCACTCATGATGTTGTGCTTCGAATCTTGGCCGACCTGCGCCGTGACGTCGTTTCTAGCCTGGTCTCGTCCTCCAATGCGTGCGCCGACCTGGGCCGAGGCCAAACATTGAATCGCATCATTGACGATACTGAGAGCATTCAGGGACTCTATGTCAAGGTGCTCTCCCCCACGATCGTCGGAGCCGTCACCACGATATTTGCAGCCGGCATTTTCGCAACCATGCTGCCGTGGGCTGGCGCATTGCTCTTTGTCGGCATGAGCGTTGTTACGGTAGGCGTCTCGTGGCTCGCCTGGAAATTAACAAAACGCTCTGCCAGGGCAGCCCCCGAGGCTCGGGCCCAACTCACGGTGGACATCCTCGAGATCGCCGAGGGTGCCGACGAACTAGCCATGGCAGGCCGCACTAATGACTGGCTGGCACGATTCGAGGCCACTGAGACTGAGATCGCCCAGCGAGAATCCAAACAGGCCTGGTTCCAGGGCTGCGCTGACACCGCCACCACGCTCGTATCGGGACTCACCTTAGTGG
Organism: Acidimicrobiia bacterium; assembly: GCA_038904395.1. GTDB lineage: Bacteria > Actinomycetota > Acidimicrobiia > UBA2766 > UBA2766 > JBCKKC01. Next base: position 13,014 of record JBCKKC010000029.1, read on the forward strand.
CGTTGATTTGGGTCACGACGATAGCTATCGGTGAGGGCACGGTCCCCGGGATTATCTTGGGCGTCCTCGCCTTGATGTCAATGGCCGCTTTTGATGCGATCTCTGGCGTGCCTGCAGCTATTGCCGAGTCAGGAACGGGCCTAGAGTCCGCCCGCCGGATACTTGAATTACTCGACGCCGACAAAGACAGCGACCCCAGCAATCCTCAGGCTCTCGATGTCAGCACAACGCCGGCCATTTCACTCCGCTCGATATCTGCCCGCTACACGCCCGATGGTCCAACAGTCCTGAACGGCCTCAGCTTGGACCTAGCCCCGGGAGCCAAAGTCGCCCTAGTAGGGCAATCCGGCGCTGGCAAGACCTCGTTAGCAAGAGTCCTTGTGCGCTTTCTCGACATTGAAAGTGGTGGATATAGCCTGACTGAGTACCCAATCGCCGACTTCAAGCGCTCCGATGTGCGGCGTTGCATTGGCCTCGTCTCGCAGGATTCCCACGTCTTTCACACAAGCATCTACGAGAACATTCGGCTCGCCAAACCAGACGCAACCGAACTGGCCATCACCAACCTAGTGGCGCAGGTTGGCCTGAACGATTGGATACAAACGCTGCCAGATGGAATCCACACGGTCGTTGGGCATGACGGCAACGAAATGTCTGGCGGACAGCGCCAAAGATTGCTACTTGCCCGAGCCTTGCTGGCCGATTTCCCCGTCCTGATCTTGGATGAACCCACCGCTGGCATCGACCGTCAATCAGCCCTCGGCCTGATGACAGACCTAGTAACCAGCCGTCCCGACAAGACGATCCTGGTTATCACCCACGATCTAGTCGGCGAAACCCTCTTCGACACGGTGTATCGGATGCAAGAAGGTCAGCTCAGTGAAACCGCCGACTCCAATACCCTCTCTTTGGCCGACTAGGCCGGATCCGCACGGCTCTCATCCGGAGCATCGTCCCATCAGCGGGTGCCCTTAGCCCAGCTTGGCCATTACTTCTTCGGAGATATCGAAGTCGGCATAAACGTCTTGCACATCGTCGAGGTCTTCGAGCGCGTCAATCAGACGCAAGACTTTCAGCGCCTGTGACTCGTCGAGGCCAATCGTGGACTGGGGTATGAACGACACTTCGGCGTTCTCGATGGTCACGCCTGACTCTTCCAAGGCCTTGCGCACATCCGCCAAGTCGCTCGGTGCACACAAGATCTCGAAGCTTGACTCTTGAGACTTGACATCCTCAGCACCCGCTTCTAGGGCCAGATCCAAGAGGGCTTCCTCTTCGATAGCTTCGCTTGGAACCAGAACCAAGCCCTTTTTGTCGAACTTCCACGACACCGAGCCTGGCTCGCCCAGGTTGCCGCCACTGCGGGTAAAGGTCGAACGAACATCTGCCGCAGCCCGGTTCCGGTTGTCCGTCAGGACAGTCACGAAGACGGCCACGCCAGCAGGGCCATAGCCCTCATACGCGATCTCTTCATATGTCACACCTTCGAGGTCGCCAGTTCCACGCTTGATGGCCCGTGTGATGGTGTCGTTGGGCATCGACGCGTCCCGTGCTTTTTGCACGGCCGTCGCCAAAGTTGGATTCATATCCGGGTCTCCGCCACCCTCACGCGCGGAGACCTCAACGAAGCGAATCAGCTTGCTGAACTGCTTGCCCCGGTTGGCATCCTTGGCTGCCTTCTTGTGCTTGATCGTCGCCCATTTACTGTGACCACTCATTAAGACTTCTCCTCAGTTTGACATCCTCCAACATGGCTAAAGCCATGGGATTCCTCAGCAGTGTTTGCCTCGCTTGTACGAAGCCTGCTTTGGGGTTCCCAGTTCCTAGACGTACTAACGCAGAGGTCTCCGTGGGCTGCCACCCCTTGTCCTTGGGCGAAAGCGAGTTTGGCCCCTCGCTCACGGGTCTTGCTGGCAACTTGGTTCTCGCTACCAACATCGGAACTATAACTCGAAACCCGATGCCCTGCAAGGGTTCCCGCACCATTTTTTGAATCACCTTCGGCGATTGGCTGCTTACCCAAAGCTGAAGCATTGGGCTTGCGCAGCGAATTTCGGCCAAAACTTGCTGAACGCTACTACGGCCTTTTCTGGCAGCATGCAGGATCCGGATCACTCCGCACAGCGTCCGCTACAAAACTAACCCGAAATCGCCTCAACCTGGGCAACTAATGGAATGGAACCAGAAACCTTAGCCACCTGGGGACAGCTTAGGCTGGCGAACTCACACGTTGCCACGCCCGTGCAACACAAGTGTTAGCTGTGTTAGCGAGTTAGGTGGATGTAAGTTTGGGAAACTCATCCGCTATGTTCCAACGGCTTCTGGCCAATAGTGAGTACTGAGAGGCCGAAGACCAGATCGTGATTGCGCAACCAGCGTCGCTCAAGCTTCGCTAGGGCTGGAAATACTCCGCCAAGTCCCGAGGGCGATTCGGCCAAGTCGCTGGCTGTTCGGCCCCGCTCGATAACCGCCTTGATCGCTGCCGGGGGCAGCAAGAAGCTGTACACGCCTGTAGAACGGACAGTGACAAGTCCCCCAGCATCGACCAGGGAGTTCAGATCTCGCAATGCGAAGCGACGTGCTGTATGGGTCACACGATCGTGAGCACGCCGCAACTTCCGCACTCCCGGTTCCAGCAAGCACACTATCCCCCCGGGACGTAATACTCTCGTATATTCGCTCAATACAGCTTGAGTATTGGTGATCGACTTATGGCAAAGAACCGTGACCGACAAAATGATGTCGAAACTGGACTCGCCAAATGGCAACGGTTCAGCGAGGTCTGCCCTCACTACACCAAGGGGTTTGTAAACGTCTCGATACGTCTCTATGGCTAGATTCTCATAGTCCAAAGCCGTCACTGTGCCATGTTCAGTCAGCCAACCACCCGTAGCACCCGTCCCGCACCCAGCATCCAGAATTCGGGTTTCGGGTCTTAAATGTGCCGCAAGCTCTTGTCGCAGTGTTGAGCGTGTCTCTTCATACCACCAATGTGACCTGTCAGCCTCGGCCATACGCCGATACTCTTCCTTCTCCATGATCCTCCCAACTTACACACAGACCTGAAACTCGTTTCTATCTGGGCGTGTGGCTATTTCGTTTAATGTTCATATTGCTATCTGGTCTTGGGGTTGGTCTATATTTGCTCAGTTGGTTGTTGACTCCAATGGGCGATACTGACGAACTGCTTTTGGTATCGGAGGTGAGCATCCTTGGCCGCCTTCTCGTGCTTGATCGTCGCCCATTTACTGTGACCACTCATCTTGAGTTCTCCTCACTGTCAAAACTTGCTGGACACCACCACGGCCTTGTCTGGCATCATGCAGAATCCAGATCACTCCGCACAGTGTCCGGTACAAAACTAACCCGAAATCGCCTCAACCTGGGCAAGTAATCGAATTCCCTTCCCTCTTCATAGCCCTCCAGTTATTGGAGAACAGGAGCATTTCGCAAATTCAGACAGGGACGTTGTCCTCAGACATTTCTATAAGTATAGTTATGGTACTTATACTCTTATAAAGGGGTTGGCGTGGAGCGACCGACTGACATGCATGACAGGGAAAACGAATGGGCGAGTCTTGCCCGCTTCGTTACGGACACTTCGCCTGGTGCTTCTTTGGGTGTTGTTTGGGGGCGGCGACGCCAGGGGAAAACTTTTCTATTGAAAGCAGTCTGTGAGCAAACGGGCGGTTTTTACTTTGAGGCCACCCAAACTGAGACCAAGACACAGCTCGAGGACCTTGGTCAGGAATTAGGACGATATCTTAATGCCCCAGCTCCTTTTGCTTTCGGAACCTGGGAAGAAGCATTGCGTGCGCTTTTGCGTCTTGGCGAGGCGAAGCCCTTCCAAGTGGTGGTTCTTGATGAGATTCAATACATCATTTCCACGAATCCGGAATTTCCCTCGACCCTTCAGCGCCTCTTGAATCCGAAAACACCGACTCGTACAGGATCAAATGCCAGAATTCTTCTCTGCGGCTCTGCCATGTCGATCATGAGCGAATTGATCAGCGGAAGAGCCCCGTTGAGGGGACGTGCCAGCCTGGATCTTCTAGTCCAACCGTTCAATTATCGGAGTGCAGCCCAGTTTTGGGGATTGGATAATGCTCCCCAGGTGGCTTTCAAAGTTGGCGCCATTTTGGGTGGCACTCCTTCATATCTCCCTGAGTTTCTCAGAGGCGACAAACCCAAAGATGCATCAGATTTCGACAACTGGGTGGAACGTTCTATCTTGAGCAGAACATCTCCCCTATTTCGGGAAGCTCGCTACCTGTTGGCTGAAGATCGCGAGATACGTGACCTCGCCCTCTACAACTCTGTTTTAGCGGCCCTAGTGGCAGGCAACGAAACACGCACAAAGATTGCTAGCTACCTAGGGCGCAAAGATACCGATCTGACCTATCCACTAGCGGTCCTTGAAGACCTAGGGCTCATCAGCAAACTTGACGACATGCTGCGCTCAAACAGACCTCTATATCGAGTAGCCGAGCCAGTCTTGCGTTTCTATCATGCCGTGATGAGACCCAACTGGGCGCGACTTGAAACAAACAACAACCGACAAGTCTGGCTCGAATCTCAACCTTCCTTCAAAAGCGCAGTGCTAGGACCCCATTTCGAACATCTAACTCGAGTCTGGTATCCGAATTCAAAGACCCTGAGGTTCCCAACCGGAAAAATTGGCCACGGTGTTGTTAACGACCCGTCTAACAAGACTTCCCACCAGCTTGATCTAATCGCATTCGAAGCAGGCGGCGAAAACAAACCTCACATTGTGGCGGTAGGAGAAGCCAAACTCGGACAGACCCTAAGTCGGGGCGACCTCGACCGCCTAAAACGCATCGCTGCATTAATACAAAGCCGCACAGGCTACAGCATGCAAGACTGCCAATACGTACTAGCTAGCGACGGCGGTTTCACCGAGAACTTAACAAAGGAGCAAGACGTAGTCTTGGCCGATCTCGCGACACTCTATGCCACACCAGGCAACGAAGACGGCCCGCAAATCTGATGTTGGAAGACTTCCCGGAACGATCTTGCCGGCCATGACATCGCTGCGGGTACTCCAGTCTTTGATCCAAGGCCCGGCAATGAACTGGCTGCGATGGTCCCCCTGCCGTCTACTGTGAGCAGCGTATGAAGTCAGCGACGCTTACGTAACGCCTTGCCGTGAGTGAACAGAATCCGAGCATTGGCGGACGAAATTTGCGTGGATGCGAAGGTCGTTTGTTAGTTCTGGATGGAAAGCGCACAGGGTTACGTTGGCGTGCTGGACCAGGACCGTCTTTTCACCGTGCCAGGCCAAGACTTCAACTTCGGGGCTCCAACTGTCGATCCAAGGTGCACGGATAAACACGCCAGGGAATTCGCCGCCCTCCAACCCTTTGACCTTGACGGGAACCTCGAATGAGTCAACTTGTCGACCAAACGCGTTACGCCTGACCGAAACCGGGCAGGCCCCTAACGGGGCCAAATCATTCGGACCAGCGTCGACGATGTCCGTAGCCAAGAGGATCATTCCTGCACACGTTCCGAGCACCGGGAGGCCTTGGGAGATCGCGCTTTGTAGCGGATCATAGAGCCCGGTTGTACGGAGAAGCTTGGCAATGGTAGTGGACTCTCCGCCGGGCAAGATAAGGCCGTCACAGTCGGCAAGGTCGGCGGGGGTCCGGACCAGCTGCGCTTGTGCGCCGCAGGATCTCAGCATCCGAGCGTGGAGCGAGAAAGCCCCTTGCAGAGCCAAGACGCCGATTCTGGGCGCTGCTTGTGAATCGCGCTGCTCCCCTGACATTACATCGGCCACATTCGTAACCATTCAGGACCCCCGAGCCCGAAAGCTGCTGCCAGGCTGTACGTGCGCAGTAAGTAATTCAGAATGGATTGACCATACGGGTGGTCTGCGGCTTCGCCGCAGGTGGATCCTCACGGTCGCTGCGCTCCCTCAGGATGACGGACAGGGGGACGTGAACGGTTACCCACTGTTTATTGTGTCCTGCTCACCAGCCTCGGTTGGCGAGGCGGGCGGAGTCGGGAATGGCTGACATCTCGATTCCCACCATCGGCTCACCCAAATCACGACTGACCTTGGCAACCAGGCCTGCATCTTCAAAATGGGTGGTTGCTTCGACGATAGCTCGGGCCCGGACTTCCGGATCGCCCGACTTAAAGATGCCAGAGCCTACGAAGACTGCTTCTGCGCCCAGTTGCATCACGAGGGCGGCATCGGCTGGGGTAGCGATCCCACCGGCGCAAAACATCGGTACTGGCAGCCATCCGAGCTCAGCCACTTCTCTCACTAACTCGAACGGGGCGCCTAACGACTTAGCTTCGGACATCAACTGGGCCTGGTCAAGGGTGCCGAGCAGCCGAATCGAACCGATAATCTTGCGGAGGTGCCGAACGGCTTCGACGATGTTGCCTGAGCCCGCCTCGCCCTTGGAGCGGATCATGGCCGCTCCCTCACCAATCCGGCGCAACGCCTCGCCTAGGTCGGTAGCACCGCAAACGAAAGGAACAGTAAAGGCCCACTTGTCAACGTGATGAGCCTCATCGGCAGGCGTCAAGACTTCAGACTCATCGACGTAGTCAACTCCCAGCGATTCCAACACTTGGGCTTCAGCGAAATGGCCGATCCGGCACTTAGCCATAACGGGTATCGAGACAGCCGCCATGATGCTCTCAATCATGGCCGGATCAGACATGCGGGCCACGCCACCTTGCACACGAATGTCGGCCGGCACACGCTCCAACGCCATAACCGCACACGCCCCAGCGTCTTCGGCAATTTTGGCGTGCTCGGCGGTGACGACATCCATGATCACGCCACCCTTGAGCATTTCCGCCAAGCCCCGCTTAACAAGATCACTGCCGCGTTGTGATGACATTTGAATAGTCCTTTTGGTTGACTTCAGGGCGAGTCATCCCTGACTGGCCGTACGGCCCTTGCGGACTCGATCCTAATAAATGACCAGGCGTTATCACGCGTAAACCATTAAGCCCCTATCACGTCATTGCGAGCGGAGCGAAGCAACCTAGTCCGAGACTCTCGCCACGGAAGCGCACGTCTCGGACTGGGTTGCTTCCCCTCGCTCCGCTTCGGGGCAGGCTCTGCACGCGAGCGGGCTCCTCGCAATGACGGACAGAAGGCCTGGTGTAGGGAGGTGAATATGCTAACCGCCTTGGCTGGGCGGGGGCTGGAAGGGAAATCCGGGGGGAATATAGTCACCGGGTGGCTGGTGTCCGCCGGGAGCGCCTGGCGGCTCTGCACCGCGTTGGCCAGGTGGAGGAGGTCCAGGCTGGCTATGTGGCCCGGCAGGATTCTGGGGTGCTGCCTGACCCGGGAAGATCTTGTCCATATGAACATAGTCGCTGGCAACGGGTCCGCCTGGCCTGCTCGGCTGGCTCTGACCTTCAGTGCCACTACCCTGGTCTGGCGACTCGCCTTCGAGCTTTTCCAACACCGCAATCCGCTGAGACAAGGGCGGGTGGGTTTCAAACAGGCGATTCAGCCAAGCTCCTTTGTCCTTCTTGTCGGTCCCCAGAGGTGACTCAATCCACATATGGGCTGTTGCCCTGGATGCATGCTTGATCGTTGTTGTGTTGCCTTGCAGCTTCTCGAGGGCGTGACGAAGTCCCGTTGGGTAGCGGGTGATCTCGATGGCGGTCACATCGGCCAGGGCCTCTCTTTTGCGAGAGACTGCCAATTGGATGAGCTTGGCGATAATCGGAGCCAGAATCATCAGCGCTACGCCCAGGATGACCCACAAGAATTGAAGGCCGCCGCCCCCGTTGTTGTCACCGCCGCCAGAGTCGCCATCGCTGTCGCCACCGCTGATGCTTGACCAAAACATATACCGCAACATGAAGTCCGACAACAGCACGATCGTGCCCACCATGACGACCACCATTGACTGCAACAGAATATCGTAGTTGCGGATATGGCTGAGCTCGTGGGCAATAACTCCCTCAAGCTCGTCACGGGTCATGATGTTCAACAAACCGGTCGTGACCGCAATCGCAGCATGTTGGGGATTGCGCCCTGTGGCAAAAGCATTCGGGGCCGGATCGTCGACAATGTAAATACGAGGCTTGGGCAACCCCGCCGCCAGACAAACACCTTCAACCACGTTGTGCAGCTGCGGGGCCTGATCGGCGCTGACCTGCACAGCATGGTTAATCCCTAAGGCGATCTTGTCGGAATACCAGTAGGAACCGATCGAGAGGCCGACGACGACTACGAAAGCAATCACGAGGGGCCAATATCCCAGTGACGGAAACAAGATTGTAGAGAGGACGTATCCCAAAGCCACCAACAGTCCCGCCACAATAATGACCAGGAATATTGATCGGCGTTTGTTGGCTGAGATCTGCTTGAAGAGAGGCATAGGGCAGAACTATTAGGAAGCGGGAGGCGCTGCGCCAGGGGTCGGCCCAGACGGGGGCATCGAACCTGGCTGTTGAGGAGCTGGGCCTGCCACCGGGCCAGGGCCAGCTGGGGGCTGAGCGGGGGCGCTAGCCGGAGGAACGGGAGGAGCCTGCGGAGCTGCGGGCGCGGAGGGCGGCACGGGCGAGCCAGCGGACGGGGCGGGGCCGGGGTTGGCCGGAGGAACGGGAGGAGCTTGCGGAGCCACGGGCGCAGAGGGCGCCACTGGGGCGATCGGGGCAGATGGTCCGGTCGAGCCGGGACCATCGCCACCGAAATCGACGTTGACAGGCCCACGTGCTTGGGCCTCTTCAATCATGAAATAGTCTCGAGCTTTCATACCAAACATGCCGGCAATCAAGACGCCTGGGAAGGTAGCAATCTTGGTGTCGAAATCACGCACAGCCTCGTTGTAAAACTGGCGAGCATAGGCAATTCTGCCTTCAGTACCGGCGAGTTCCTCTTGCAATGCCAAGAAGTTCTGGTTGGCCTTCAAGTCGGGATACGCTTCGGCCACAGCAAAGAGTTGACGCAGAGCGCCAGTCAGCAAATTGTCGGCTTGCGCGGCGCCGGTCACGGTGTCGGCAGCCACACCGGCATTTCGAGCAGAAATTACCGCTTCCAGAGTTTCACGCTCGTGCTTTGCGTAGCCCTTGACCGTGTTAACGAGGTTCGGGATCAGGTCGTAGCGTCGGCGCAGCTGAACATCGATGTCACTCCACGCAGAATCAACACGAATACGACGCTGTATCAACCCGTTGTACATACCGACTAATAGAAGGGCCAGAAGGACAACAATCCCCAAGACCACTAACAAAGCAATCACACTAATACCTCCAGGCCGCAATGACGGGGACGTGAACAGCTACATTAACTGGGGGCAATCATAGTCGTGACTGAGTGGCAAGAACTCGCCCATATACGTCAGCTATCTCGCCGGAGACCTTGACCCAATCGAATTCCTGGGCCCTCTCGGCACCATTGGCAATCAAACGGTAGCGTAACTCTTCGTCGTCGAGGACCCTGATGAGGGCCGTTGCCAGCTCGTCGGCCCGACCTGGTTCAACAAGAATCGCATGCTTTTCGTCTTGGGCAACATGGGAAAATCCGTCTAGGCGACTGGCCACGACTGCCGTTTTGGATGCCATTGCTTCAAGCAAGACGATGCCGAAGCTCTCGCCAAATCGGGCGGGGGCACAGAAGACATCGGCTTGCTGGTAAAGGCACTCCAGCTCGTCGTTCGTTACCTCACCAAAGGTGCGTACACCCGGAGCACATACATTCTGCGTGTTCGGCCCGGCCACCCAAAGCACAACCTCCGGACACGATTGACGCACGATTCGAAATGCCTCCAGCAACACATCCAGGCCCTTGCGCTTTTCATTTCGACCCACAAAAAGAATGACCTGCTTGGGCGGCCGGGCTTCACCGGATTCCTCGCCGGGGCCGTCGGACGTATCCGGAGCGCAAAAGCGGGAATAGTCAATCCCATTCGGAACTATTTCGACGGCCTGAGATCCGCTCAGATCCGGAAAGTAGCGCAAGATAGTGGCACGGGCTGCTGGTGAGACTGCAATACGTGCTGCCAAACGCCTCCAGGTCGAGCCCAGCAGGGGTGCTGCCAATCGATAGGCCCAGTTGGTATCGTCTGCTGCCGTGTGGAACGTGCCAACCACAGGCGCTTTCGCCCTCGAGGCAACTGCCAATGCAGCCCCGGGCACAAAAGGTTCGTGCACATGCACGACATCGTAAGCACCCCGTTTGAGGAGATAGAGTGCACGTACGCATTCGTATGGGCCCAAGGCAATTGGTGCCACAGAGCCATTGGCCGGTATGGGAACGCTATAACCGAGCGAACGTATCGGCACTTCCGCCTCGATGTGTTTACCATTCGTCGGCGCCAGGACCTCGGCGTCGATACCCCGTCGCCCCAATGCCGCCGCCAGCGACAACACGTGGCTCTGCACTCCTCCGGGAACCGACAAAGCATAAGGACAAACCAACGCTACCTTCATGCCACCACTCAGAATCCTCGCTCTCGGGCTTGTTTCCAACGCTTGAGCGCTTCTCGATCGGACGGCCAGTTGGGTTGGAACAAGTGCCATTGTTCTGGATATTGCTTGATGGTTGCTTCAAATACATTGGCGAGGTCTTGGGTCATAGCCGCTATTTTCTCAGCCTTCGTGCCCGTCGAAGGAACCTTGATGGCCGGATAGACAACGGCTTGATATCGCCAGTTTCCCTTTTCCATGCATGCCCCAGGGAGCAGGTCGACTCCAGCTTCCAGAGCCAAGTTGGCCGGCCCCGCGGGCATCGTAGTTTCTTCGCCAAAGAATTCGACCTTGGGCCCGTGCTTAGATAGGTCACGATCGGCCGGCAGAGCTACCACTCCCCCAGCGTCAAGGGCGTCAAGCAGTTTCTGGGTCACGTTGGGATCACTAGCCGAAATAATGTTCATGCCGAAACGGTCTCGGCGTAGTTTGAGGAACCATTCGAAGAGTTCCCTTGGCTCAAGTTCTTCCGCCGCCGCATATAGGCGATAGCCCTGGAGGGCAAGCCAGGCGCCGGCGATCTCCCACTGTCCGAGGTGAGGCAAGGCCACCACAACACCCCGTCCGCCTCGAGTTGAATTCTCGACGTGGTGGAAACCTTCAACCTTAAAGATGCTCTCGATATGGCCTGGCGAATATCCACCCAAGCGAAACGTTTCAACCCAATAGTTGGCATAGGACGCAAATGCAGCATCGACGGCTTTATTGACCTGACTCGACGAAGCGGAATCACCAAGGCAACGGCGCATGTGCCGCTCGACCATGAATCGGCGATCGCGCATGGAGTGCCTGAGAAACTTCGTGATACCGACTGCCGTCAGGTCGGCCAAAGGTAACGGTAACCACGGGGCGACTCGACCGCCCGTTCTCAGCGCTACAGACGTGACCTTCTGAGATAGGGGCACCCTCATTCGAGAACGATGGGAAGATGTGTTGGTCATGGTGGGATGCTCTGAGACTAGATGACGCCAAACGGAACGCAAGATAATGCTAGAACTTTCAAGC
>JBCKKC010000030.1:0-23777 GCA_038904395.1 Acidimicrobiia bacterium
CCAGGCCGCCGGCGCCGAGGATCAGAGCACTTGAGTTGAGCAGCTTAAGTTGGCCAGCTTCGCCTACCTCGGGGATAAGAGTGTGGCGCTGATAGCGTCGCTTCTGGTCTGGACTGAGCACCTTGGGCATGACAAATGGTCCGCCGTTGTCTTTCCAGCCGTTGAATCCCCCTGCCAAGTTGACAACCTTGGTGTATCCGAGTTCTTGGAGGCTCTTTGTGGCCAGGGCTGAACGGCTGCCGCTAGCGCAATAAAGCACTAGTGGAGTGTCGCGGGACGGCACAGTGTTCTCGATGCGCCCCTCTAGAAAGCCCCTGGGTATGTGAAGCGCTCCTGGGATCGCCCCATTCTCAAACTCGTCAGCCTCGCGTACGTCAATCAACGTGCATGCAGCGTTGTCAGAAAGCATCTTTCGTGCTTTTTCGAAATCTATCTCAGCGATCGATGCTCTCGCTTTGGAGAGCAGTTCCCGATAGGTGGCCATTCGATGGGTCCTCTAATCTGTATTGCACTTGTCTGGTTTGCGAACCAAGTTGGGCTGGATCTCATTCCATATATTTGCCAACTCGTCTGGCAGGTTGCAGCGCCGGAACACCTAAAAGCTTATCGCGTGAGTCAACTCATCAGCCTTGATCGAACTCCGGACAATACCCTGCTGCTTGTGAGGCTAGACCGTTAATCGGGTGCATGGAGTTGTTGTTGAGATTAACTCTCCACTTGAAGACCTGGGACTGCCCGTTGTTTTTGCCTCTGTTGGACACGGTGACAACGTAGACGCCGTCAGATTCCCTCGATGCTCTAGTGCTTTCACTTCCGGGAGCGGCGTCTTCGACGAATGGATAAAACACGCCCCGCGAATCACAAGCAGATCGGGCTCGATTGAAGACAGAGAGCGCATCTTCGCTAGTGAATCCGCCTCCGCCACTCGTTGTGGGCGGTCGCGTGCCGCTGGGTGCAGTGATGGTTGTCGGTGGCCGAGTGGTTGTGGTGGTTGTAGTGGTAGTGGTCGTCGTTGTGGTGGTTGAACCGCCCGGTGGATATACAGGAGTGGCAGCAGGGCGAATAATAATGATTGTGGTTGGTTTGAAGCCGGGCCAAGGTTTGCCGTAGTACTTGGGGTAACGGGTCCGGATTGGGGGCAGTAGGGGATTTCCACACCGGCAGCGCACCACGACCTGTCCATATTTGTCGATGAGGACCGCGGTTCCAGCCTGCAAAACAGCTTGATACCCGATGGCTCGGCCACCACTGAAACGATGGTTCGTTACCCGTGTGTCGGAGCTAAGCACGGTGGGAATCAAATCACGAATGTACTGGGGAATGGATGACGCCGGGATACCCAGAACGCGGGCCCACTCCGACGCTTCGCGACTGCGAGCTGGATCAGTAAGGAATGTAATCAACAGTTCGCGATCGCATACGGTGTTGTCGCCGGTGCCGCCGAATGGGCCACGGGTTGCGCCACCACCGCCCGGAGCGGGAGGAGCCGGAGGCGGCGGTACAGGAACAGAAGATGACGTCGCCTCTGGGCTCAAGGGGGCAGTGAAGGGACCTGGGCCAGTTGCAGATGTGCTCTCAAGGAGGACTTCCTCCGAACCTGCACTGCGAGAGATTAAGAGCGCCGCTAGGCCGATGCCGAGCAGAAGGATCACGCCGCCCATTATCGAAAAGGCAATAATCATGCGTTTCTTGCGCTTTTTTGTGTCGTCGTCCTTGCTCGGAAAGGCCGGAGGGCCTTGAGGGCCGTATGGTCCGACCGGAGGACCCGGAGGGCCTGGGGGACCTCCTGGGGGCCCATATTGGGCCGGCTGGCCCGGATAGGGCGGTTGCTGTTGGGTCTGACCCCAGCCGGGCGGCGGCGTTGGCGGTTGCCCCTGAGGTGGTTGTCCCCCCTGGACTTGTGGGCCTACGCCGGGTGATTGTCCGGGGTGTTGAGATGGCGGCGTTTGGCTTCCCCAGCTCTTTTGCGGGTCAACGGGATTTTCCCAACCGGGATTTCCCCGACCTCCGGGGATGTTGGATCCGGAACCTTGCGGTGGACCTTCCTGGCTAACCACAAATACCTCACAGTCGTGGCACTGCTGGTTGCATCGAAAACCTGGCTATGTTCACATCCGCTGCAAACACGGATTTTGGATGCAACTGATCACATTTGTAGGCTAGCCCTTTTTCCAACTCGGTCCGGCAGAACGCCCAACGGAGGCTAGCTCCGGGCCAGTCGGGCATGCCTCGCTGTCAGTGGGCGGTCGCAGCAGTGGCGATGCCAATTTGTCGAGTCCAGCAGCGCGGGATGCGACGTAGTTGGTGCCGTGATAGTGGAGGTGCCATTAGCCGCACAGTCAGTGCGGATGAATTGGTGTGCACGAGCCCATACACGCCAAGGCGTTCGATTGCTCTCAAGACAACCAGACGCCCTTTCTTTTCGGCCAGGCCAATCGATGCGGCCAGCGTTTCGATGGCCACGACGATTGGCGAACGGTGAGCTAGGTCGACGAGGGCTATATATATTGCTGAGGCGGCAGGGCCCAATAGGGGTGTCCATAGGTTGCGGAAGTCTCGCGCCAGGGGATCGTAACCGGCCGATTCGGTGAATAAGTCTCGCCACGGACTTATCAAGAACTCTGACTGGCTTGGTTGTGTGGCCACGTCCGCCCCGCTCGTGGCGATTACGTTCGAGGGCGTATTTTTTAGGCTGGCGGCTGGGGCACAGCTAGCGCTTCTCGCTCTGAACTCGGTAGTCATCGGGAAATCTCCTGGAATCTGCAGTTGGCCTGCTCTGCTCGAGTGAGGAGCCATCGACCAATTACGTGCCGATAATAGAACCACTTCACAGGAGTCGCCAGATTGAATCCCCAAATTAGGACATTAGTGCAAATGGTGTCTCGTCACGATCGCCATTGCGAGAACTGGACTTTGGCGGGCTTGCATGTATTGGCTCTACTGTTTGTGCGGCGTCTGCCGCCGTCCATGTTGAACTCTGGCGAGCCACAAGTCTGCTCCGAGCCACACTGTTGGCGGTGGTGGGGGATTTCTCCGACCGAGCATGACCGACGGCTCTGCGGAGGTTCCGCGAGGAAGGAGAAGATCCCCCACCACCGAGAATGAGAGCGGAAAGGATCAGCTTGGGGAGAGCTTCTCGTGGTGTCCGCCAAACTCGAAGCGCTGGGCTGACTGGATTTTTTCGCCGAAGGTATGGTCTTGCTGTGAGCGAAATCTATCGAAGAGTGCCGTGGTCAACAGGGGTGCGGGTGTTCCTTCTTGAATCGCGGCGATGGCGGTCCAGCGACCCTCACCTGAATCCGATATTCTGCCTGTGAAGTCGGTCAGGTCAGGGTTTTCGAATAGGGCATCGGCGGTCAGGTCGAGCAGCCATGAGCTGATCACGCTGCCCCGCCGCCAAACTTCCGCTACTTCTCGTGTGTCGATTTTGAAGTGAAGATCCTGATCGGCCATACGTGGAGCGGTTTCCGCATCTTCAGTAACGGGACGGGTGTCAACGTCGGCATTGCGAAGAATGTCGAGGCCTTCCCCGTAGCAAGCCATCAGCCCGTATTCGATACCATTGTGAACCATCTTCACGAAGTGCCCGGCTCCGTTGGGTCCGCAATGCAGATAGCCTAGCTCGGATGGGGATGGCTCGCCGGTGCGGCCTCTTGTGCGTTCGATGCTGCCCATGCCGGGAGCAATCGATTTGAAGATCGGGTCGAGGTGCGACACGGGGCCGCTCTCTCCGCCGATCATGAGGCAATAGCCGCGCTCAAGTCCCCAAACGCCACCGCTGGTTCCCGCGTCTATATAGTGGATGTTGTTGCGCTTGAGGTGAGCGGCACGCTTGATGTCATCTTTATAGTAGGAATTACCGCCATCAATGATGATGTCGTCAGCATCCATGAGATCGCCTAGCTGGTAGACAGTCTCTTCGGTTACCGCCGCCGGCACCATGACCCAGGCAGCTCTGGGCTTGGTCAACTTGGCGACAAAGTCAGCCAGAGATGTAGTGCCTGTGGCTCCAGTGTTCGCCAAGGATGTCACAGAATCGGCGTTGACATCATATACAACGCATTCATGGCCGTCTTTCATTAGACGCTTGACCATATTGGCCCCCATGCGGCCCAAACCGATCATTCCTAGCTGCATCAGATTCTCCTAAAATCGTCTCGACCTATCCGTAACCATTCTCGTCCCCTGGTTCGTCATCCTGAGGGAGCGCAGCGACCGTGAGGATCCACCTGCGGCGAAGCCGCAGACCAACCCACATGCTCGATCCATTTTGAAGCCACTCTACCGTCTGGACGACACCGCCAGGCCACTCGTTACCCAATATAAAGGTGCAAAGTATGCCAAGGTACCTGTACTAGTGTTGATAGCTATGTGTTGCCCAGGCCCACGGCCCGCCCGGAAGTCAGTAATTCTTTTCTCGGGCGAAACCCCTGCTTTGACGGGGTGTAGTTTTCGCAGTTTAGGGCCACTAATTTGTTTGGCATCGGCCAAGAGGTCGGTTGCCTTGGTGGCACCCTGGCAACGAGGATCTCAACTAGCTTTATTTAGAGGCGTATAAGAACAGCCCAGAAGACGTATTGGAGAATGTTGGTTCGTTTGTTTTCTAAACCAATACCTGGCAAGCATGTCAGGCCCAAGAGCCGGAAGCGCAAAGTAATAGTTCGCACGCTGGTAGTCACGCTGGTCGCAGCGATGGTGACCATTGCCGCAGGGGCCGGCTATACAGTGTGGGGAATTCGCAGTCTCGATCAAGCGATCGCGCGCTTTCGCATCCACCGGCCTAGTGGTAAATACCGTGATGTAACACCTACAACACCGCAAGTGTTTTTGCTCCTTGGTAGCGACTCACGCGAGGGCCGGAATCAGGATTTTAAAGACAAGAGCTTTCGTGGCATACAGGGTGGGGGCGGTGCCGACTCGATAATTCTCGTGCGTATCGACCCCAACAGTAAGAAGACCGAGATGGTGTCGGTGCATCGCGATCTGCGTGTCAACATTCCCGGTCACGGTCTAGGAAAAATCAATTCAGCGTACGAATTGGGTGGCCCGTCACTGATGGTTCAGGTTGTTGAACAGGTGACAAATACCCACATTGACCATGTCGGTGTGGTCGATTTCGCCGGATTTACAGGAATTGTCGATACGGTCGGTGGTGTGGACCTGTGCTTGACAGAGGCCCAGCGTGATAAATACACCGGGCTCGATATGCCCGCCGGCTGTACCGAGGTCGATGGACAGATGGCGTTGGCATATGCCAGGTCACGTCATGCTCAACTCTGCGTTGACCACCGTTGGCAGGATGACCTTACCGATGATTACGGCCGTATGAAGCGGCAACAGGCTTTTCTGCGGGCGCTCGCCAAAAAGGCTGCATCTCCAACCCAACTGGTAAACCTGCCCGGCCTGGCTGGAGCGGTCAAAGGCTTTGTTGCAGCTGATGATCGGTTAGATGTCAGAGCGGCGTTGGGCTTGGCCAATCGGTTGTCGTCCCATACCGACAATGTGGCAACAGCGTCATTGCCAGTCTCGGATAGGATGATTGGCGGCGCCAGTTTTGCTATCTTAGATGCGCCCGCTGCGGCAGCGCTCATGGCCGATTTCAACGCCGGCACGATGCCAGATCACAATCCAGACACTGACCAACCAGGACCCGATAAGGTTGGTCAAACACCAGCGCCGGCACCCGAAGCACCAGGTGCAACCCCCGCTCCTTCTCCCACCAATGAAAAAGCGAAACCTTCCGCCAAGCAGTGCTGAATATGCAAGCTCTCCACTTCAGTGAGCGAGTAGAGTTTTACCCATGATTGATCGACAACTACTTGACATTCTGGTTTGCCCTGAATCAAAGGCCCCCCTCGTCTACTTCGCCGATGAACAGTTCCTCTTTTGTCCATCGAGCAAGTTGAAATACAAAATTGACAACGGTATTCCGGTCATGCTGATTGACGAAGCCGAACGTCTTGACGAAAGCTCCGCGAATGCTCTAGTGGCCCAGGCCCGAGAGCGCGGTTTGGCCAACGCCTAGTAGCCAGTCATAACGATTGCGAGATGATGGATTTTCTTGACCTGGTAAAAGAGCGCGTCGTTATTTTTGACGGCGGCATGGGCACGCAGATCATGAGCTATGACCTTTCGATCGAAGATGACTACGCAGGTGCTGAAGGTTGCTCGGAGATCTTGGTGGCAACTCGGCCTGATGTGATCAGAGAAATCCATGGGCGATATTTTGCTGCTGGCGCCGATGTGGTGGAAACCAACACCTTTGGCGCAAGCCATATTATTCTCGCTGAGTATGACCTCAAAGACCGCACTTTTGAACTGAACGAGACGGCGGCCCGAATTGCTCGAGAGGCTGCGGAGGAATTCTCGACACCGGCTCAACCCCGATTTGTATCGGGTTCGATCGGTCCGGGCACAAAGCTGCCGTCACTCGGTCACACCACCTTTGCAATCCTTGAGGCTAGTTATACCGACCAAGCGGCCGGGCTGCTGGCTGGCGGTGTCGATCTGTTTCAGATTGAAACTTGCCAAGATCTGTTGCAAGCCAAAGCCGCTCTAGCAGGCGTGAATGCTGCCATGCAGGCGGCCGGCAGGCGAATCCCCATAATTGTCCAAGTCACGATTGAACAAACCGGGCGCATGCTGTTGGGGTCAGAAATCGGTGCCGCTTTGGTGGCGTTAGAGCCTTATGACATCGACGCCATTGGCATTAACTGTGCAACTGGTCCTCGCGAAATGGTTGAGCACGTCCGTCACTTGTCGGAGTATTCGCCGAAATTGATTAGCGTGTTGCCTAATGCTGGCTTGCCCCGGCTTGAGGGTAAAGAGACTGTTTACGATCTGACTCCCGAAGAACTGGCCCACTGGCATGGCATATTTGTCAACGACTATGGGGTGAACATTATTGGGGGTTGCTGCGGCACAACGCCGGCGCACATCCAGGCTTTGCGCAATGAGCTGGGCGACGTTGTTCCTCGTCGACGCTCTCCCCAGGATTCTTGGGAGCCCGCAATTGCTTCTCTGTATTCGCCTGTCACATTGCACCAAGACACGTCATTCCTAGTTGTGGGTGAACGGGCCAACGCTCAGGGTTCACGCAAGTTCAAAGACCTGTTTGCCGGCGATGATTGGCAGGGCATGGTCGATGTGTGCCGTGAGCAAGTCAAAGAGGGCGCGCATGCCATCGACATTTGTTTGGACTTTACCGGCCGCGACGGCGCTGTTGATATGGCGCAACTCATGCCGTCGGTCGCCACCGCATCAACCCTGCCGGTTCTGCTCGACTCCACCGAATGGAACGTGATTGCCGAGGGTCTGCAATACCTTGGTGGCCGAGCGGCGATAAATTCTGTCAACTTGGAGGACGGGCCCGACGGTCGGCCGGCGCACCTATTTCCGCTAGCGAAGAAGTTCGGCGCAGCTGTGGTTTGTCTCGTTATAGATGAAGAGGGACAGGCTAGAGACACCGAGTGGAAGCTGCGAGTTGCGCATCGAATCGCTGATTTGGCGCATGAATATGGCATCCGCAATGAGGATCTGATCTTCGATGCTTTGACGTTTCCGTTGTCAACTGGCCAAGAAGAGTTGCGGCGTGATGCGATTGCCACGCTTGAGGGCATTAAGCGCATCAAAGAGGAGATCCCCGGATGCTTCACAATCTTGGGTGTATCTAACGTCAGTTTCGGGCTCAGTCCGGCGACGCGAGTGGTGCTTAACTCGGTCTTCTTGCACGAGGCTGTCGAGTATGGGCTGGATGCAGCGATTGTCAATGCCAAGAAGATTTTGCCGCTGCACAAGATTGAGGATGAGCACCGCAAGATCTGTCTTGATTTGATTTACGATCGCCGGTCAGATGGCTACGACCCGCTCAAGTCTTTGCTAGCTGCTTTTGAGGGGGTTACATCGACGGCGGCCACTGAAGACGACCTGGCTGGCCTGCCTATTGACGAACGCCTCAAGCGGCGAATCATCGATGGTTTGCGTGATGGGTTAGAGGCCGATCTCGAGCTTGCCCTTAAAGAGAAGGATGCCCTCGGCATTGTCAACGACTGGCTGCTCGCTGGCATGTCAATAGTTGGCGACTTGTTTGGTCGGGGCGAGATGCAGTTGCCCTTCGTACTCGAGTCGGCCGAGACTATGAAGAAGGCTGTGGCCTACCTAGAACCACATATGGACCGGGTGGAGGGCCAGGCCAAAGGCATAGTTGTTCTCGCCACGGTCAAGGGCGATGTGCATGACATCGGCAAGAACCTTGTTGATATCATCTTGACCAACAATGGCTACGAAGTGCATAACCTCGGCATCAAGCAGCCATTGCAACCGATCTTAGACAAGGCGCGAGAAGTCAAGGCAGACGCCATCGGCATGTCAGGCCTACTTGTCAAGTCGACTCTCATCATGCGCCAAAACCTCGAAGAACTGAACCAGCTCGGTGTTTCCGATGAGTACCCAATCTTGTTGGGCGGCGCAGCGCTCACCCGCAATTATGTTGAGCATGACCTGCGGGAAGTTTTTGACGGGCGAGTCTTTTATTGCAAGGATGCATTCGAAGGCCTGGACAAGGTCGAGACCGTAGTTGGCGGCGAATTCGATGAGATGTGGGGCAAGGAACTCGCTGACGCTAGAAAGACCAGTGTCGATCCGGCCAAGCTCGCTGAACCGCTCGTGTTCTCTCAAGAGCGATCCCAGGTCGAGGCTGACAACCCCGTTTTCAAGCCACCCTTCTTGGGCGATCGGGTCATCAAAGGAATACCCCTCAAAGACATCGCTGTCTGGCTGAATGAGACCGCTCTGTTTCGTAATCAGTGGCGTTACGTTCCGGGAGCTAAATCGAAGCAGGACTATGAGCTGGAAATAGAAGAGGAAGTGCGTCCGGCTTATCGGGCGTTGTTAGCCCAAGTTGAGGCCGACCAAATCCTTCAGCCAGCATTGGTGTACGGATATTATCGAGCCCAAGCCGACGGCAACGAGACCGTAATTTTTCACCCCGACACTGACAAAGAGTGGCTCAGACTCTCATTTCCCCGTCAACCCGACGAACGCCAATTGTGCATTACTGACTTTTTCCGCTCTGTCGATTCGGGCGAAGAAGACTACGTCGGTCTAGTGATTGTCAGTATGGGCAAGAGAGTCAGTGAAGTTACGGCGGAGCTATTCCAACGCAACGACTACCGGGACTACTTGCATCTGCACGGGCTGGGTGTTGAGATGGCCGAGGCGCTCATGGAGTATTGGCACATGCGTATGCGCCAAGAGTGGGGCTTCCTCGAGGACGACAAACCGGAGCTTTCTTCGATCTTCCGCCAGGGCTACCGCGGTGGTCGCTACTCGTGGGGTTATCCGGCCTGTCCAGACTTAGAAGAGCAAGCCAAAGTGGCAACGCTGCTGCGACCTGAGCGTATTGGTTTGAAGCTCAGCGAAGAATTCATGTGGGAACCCGAACAGACCACCGCAGCCATTGTGTGCCACCATCCCGAAGCCAAATACTTTGTGGTGCGTGACCCCCGTACCGGGAAACTTTTGCGCCAGTAGTTTCGAGGAGGAGGCAGGGCCCCCTCTGGCCCCACCCCGTCATTGCGAGGAGCAGCTCTGGGCGACGAAGCAATCTAGTCCGTGGCGCACGTGGACGGGATGGAGGTTGTTCAAGGGGTCAACAACATGCATCCTATTGATGAAGTGTCACGGACTAGGTTGCTTCGTTCCTCGCAATGACGAGACGGGATCATCTAGCTGTCGAGGGCGGTGTGGCGAGGGGTTGATTGTAGATGGGCAGTGTCGTTGTATGTTTCGAGGCGGAGGCCGAGATTGTCTCGACGCATAAGAGAGATGGAAGCGTTGTGGGGGGCCAGTAGCGGAATGGGCTTGCCGACCGGGGGAGTGAGACCCATTACGTAACAAGCAATTGAGCGTACGCAACCGCCGTGGGTAGTGATGGCGATGGAACGCCACTCGTTGGCCGATGCCAGTTCGAGGACCCGCTCAAACGCTGACCAAACACGCTCATATAGCTCTTTTTGTGTTTCACCCCCGCCCCGTTTGGGGTCCTCTTGTCCCTGATAGGCCTGCCATTCGCCCGGGAACAAGTTACTGACTTCGGCCGATGGGCGGCCAGCCCAAGCGCCCACGTTCATCTCACGTAACTCGGGCCAGCGCTCAATCTTGAGCCGTTGCGCTTGGGCGAGAGGTTCTGCTGTAGCGACAGCGCGGTCGAGGTCGCTCGAGAGGATGGCATCGATCTCGACACCGGCCAAACGGGTCGCAAGTGCCCTTGCTTGACTTCGCCCGAAGTCCGACAGGGGAGGGTCGAGATGGCCTTGCCACAACCCGGCGGCATTCCACGTTGATTCCGCATGGCGAACCAGATATATCGCCAACTTATCCATTCAGGATTCCCTCCACGTCATTGCGAGCCCTGGGCTTTGACAGGGCGTGGCAATCCAGGCTTTAAATATTCTGCGAGCGCAGCGAGCAGGACTTTAGCCGAGCTTATGAGGCTGTTTGTGAGATGAACCGACTAAAGTATCCCCTGTATGACTTCATCCGGCCACAAGCGTTGGCACATCTCCGTCCAGACCTATCGTCGAATTACTTTTGCTTGTCTGATCATTTTCTCTTTGGTCGTTGTTACGGGAGCGTCCGTTCGGTTGACCGGCTCTGGGATGGGTTGCCGGGATTGGCCCACGTGCGAAAATGGCAGTGTGATTGGTTCTTCGCAATATCATGCGGTCATTGAATCGGCCAATAGGCTTGTCACGATTTATCTCGGCTCGATCGCCATCTTGCTTGCTGTGCTGGGCGCTCTGGCCCGGCGTCCTTACCGCAAAGACCTGCTCTGGTGTTCTCTTGGCTTCGTAGTTGGATTCCTGGCGCAAGGCGTATTGGGTGGCCTGACTGTGATCTTTCACCTGAAGCCGCAACTAGTAATGGGCCACTTCCTGCTATCGATGGTCATTGTTGCCAATGCTGTTGTCTTGTGGACCCGAGCTGGGCGGCCGGAACCCTCCGGGCCTGTACCCGGGGAGTCCGAGGAGATCGCACAAGATAGCACCCGATGGCTGGTCCGACTGATCACGTTTCTATCCGCGGTAGTGGTCTTCCTTGGCACAGCTGTTACAGGCTCAGGACCGCACGCAGGTGAAATCGGCGTGGAAAGATTGGGCTTCGCTCTGCCCAGCGTGGCCCGGGTGCACAGCATCGCAGCGCTCTGCTTGGCCGTTCTGACTGCATACTTGGTGTGGCGAGGATCACGATGGCGCAAATCCAAAGCGAGTAGTGTCCCCGAAGACACGAAACGCTGGTCACGAATCCTGTTGTTGATATTGGTCAGCCAGATAGCTATAGGGTATGTGCAGTACTTTACGGGAGTGCCCGTGCTATTGGTGGGCTTCCACATTGGTGGTGCCACCGTCGTTTGGATTGGCGCTGTTAGGTTACTTTTGAGTCTGCCCCGACGAGTAACCATTCACCCCGTCCGTCATCCTGAGCCCTGGCGCCAGCCAGGGCGTGAGGATCCATCTGTGGCGAAGCCGCAGGTCCAGCCGTAGATTTGATCTATTTTGAATTGCTCTCTGAATTCGGATTCCTGGATCCTCACGGTCGGCTAGCGCCTCCCTCAGGATGACGAAGCGCTAGTAGCGACACTCTGGCCGCGACCCCCTGAATGGTTACCCCGACGATCTGTGCACGGAGCAATGAAATTCGCGCCAACAACCTCTCGGTCCCACCATCGATCGGCTAGCCTAAGCACGTTGTGAGTAGTCGTTTTCGGATCACAATGCTTTTTTAGTAGTGTGCTAGGGCCAGTGGGTGGTCAGAGTCTCCAAAGAGAAGGAATTGCGGATGAGTTATCAGAAGGTCAGCGTTGGTGATGCCATAACAAGGGGCTGGAAGATCTTCATCGACAAGATCGCCCAGTTTCTCCTTGTCGGTGTGATCGCCGGGTTGGTGTCGGGGATCATAGTCATAGTTATGGCCCTGCTAGTTGGGTTCCAAGCGGCAAGTTTTATTAATGCCGACCGGTTTACGAATGGAAATGGGGCAGTCGGCGCTTCGTTTGGCGTCGGTTTGTTTCTGACCACACTCGCGGTTGTTTTTGTTATCTATGGCATCGGAGCCATAGCCCACATGTTCTATCTAAAGTTTGCTCTGGCCGGTCACGACGGTGATCAGCGAGCGCCTGGTGACTTGATGAAGGAAGCCATGCATAGATTCTGGCCTTACATTGGCTGGACATTGTTAGCTGGTCTGATGTTCATGGTTGGCTTCGTGCTGTGCATTTTGCCGGGGCTTGTGCTGATTCCGTTCCTATTCTTCGTGCCCCTTCTCGCCTTTCTGGGTACCAAAAGCCCCATTGCAACATCCTTCCGTTTGGGTGCAGCCAACCTGGGTGACGTGATTCTGCTGATCCTGTTTGGTCTTGCGCTAGGAATCGGACTCGGCGTGGTCAATGTGATTTTGAGTCTCGTGCCATTTGTCGGCCAGATCGTTTCGTTTGTCGCAGGCAGTCTTGTTGGGGCCTACATGGCTTGCATCATTGTGGTCTACTACCGTGGCTTGCCAGCAGAGGGATCTCAAGCCCCAGCCGCCGGAACCCCCTTTGGTGGCAGCACACCTCCCGGATATCCGACCCCCGGATACCCACCGCCGCCACCTCCTCCAGCGGGTGGCCCATATCCTCCGACCCAGCCGCCAACCCAACCGTATCCTCCTCAAGGCCCGCCGCCTCCACCGGGGCCTCCGTCGGGTGGGCCATATCCGCCCCCACCGGCGCCGCCAACCCAACCGCCGCCACCTGCGCCACCTGCGCCACCTGCGCCACCGGCCCCACCAGGGCCTGCTGGCTAGCTGAGGTGTAGCCAATCTGCTTGGCCGTCATTGCGAGCCCTGGGCTTTGCCAGGGCGTGGCAATCCAGGCTTTACTATGTTGCGAGCGAAGCGAGCAATTCAAAATGGATCCATCATGGTGGTAGTTCCGCCACGCGTCACTCGCAATGACGAGGCTCGGCACTGACGGAGCCGGGATGTGGATTGCCCAACTTTTTTCGCGCCTCACGTCCACCCTTTGACTACGCTGCTTTTTGCGAAGCGTTAGGGACAGCGTGGGGCGACAAAGAGAATGAGCTATCAAAAAGTCAACGTGGGGGAGGCAATAGCCCGTGGCTGGAGGGTGTTTGCCGGCAAGCTAGCTATTTTCTCGGTTGTGGCATTAGTCCAGGCAGTATTACAGCTAGTGGTTTCTCAAGCCATTTTCGAGGCGCTGTCTGAGCCCTTGTTCACTGGCGGCAATGGCGATCTCATTGGGATTAACCTTTGGGGGATTCTGCTGCCGTCGATCGTTTCGATTGTGAGCATTTATGTGTTGACGCTGCTGGCTGACCTCTTTTTTGTGCGATTCGCACTGGCGGGGTATGGGGATGATCGGCGCCCCACAGGCCGGCTGTTGAGAGATATGCTACGTCGCTCGCTGCCATTTATCGGCTGGGGTTTGCTGTGCAGCTTGATGGTCTTTCTTGCAGGGATAGCGACTCTCTTCACGTTGTGTCTTGGTGGACTCGTTGTGCAAGTCTTTGTGCTTTTCGTCCCGGTGTTCGCCTACGAGGGACGGCAGAACCCGATTTGGGATTCGTTCCGCCTCTCGGGTCGCTATATGCGTGAGGTGGTCGTGATCATTGTCGTGGCTGTTGTTCCCATGGTTGTGGCAACTGTGGCTCTCCTGGCCGGTGCCTTCTTTGGCCTTTATTCGCTTGCTGTTGGCTACTTTCTTATTTCAACTTTGTGCGCCCTAGTCTGGGCATTTCGATCCTGCGTGATCGTGTCGTTCTATTGCTTACTTGCACGCAAGAGCTTGCCCGCAGAATTGGCCAAACCCGCAAGTCGTGCTGCATAGTATAACGACATGACCACCTCAGCCCTTAAGGCGCGCCATCACGGGCCCTGAAGTTCCATGCGAATGGATCTCGTCAAAGTGAGCCGGCCAGAAAGAGAGATTGAGATACTGTGACCGCTATTGAAGACGGGATTGCCCAAATTTTGAATTTTGACTCGCATGACCGCTGGGCAGAGTCTCCGAATCTGGCGCAGAACGAGGTCGAGAGTCCTTTTCTTGCCGGATTAAATGAACGTCAGCGTCAAGCAGTCTTGCACGTGTCCGGGCCGTTATTGATCGTTGCTGGTGCCGGCTCTGGCAAGACCCGGGTGCTGACGCACCGAATCGCATACCTGATCAGGGAGATGGGCGTTTCGCCGTGGGCGATTCTGGCCATCACCTTTACGAACAAGGCTGCCCAAGAGATGCGCTCACGTGTTGGCGCTTTGGTAGGCGAGAACGTTAGCCGCAACATGTGGGTATGCACATTTCACAGTGCGTGCGTACGGATTTTGCGTAAGCATGCCGAACTCTTGGGGTATACGCGCAGTTTCACGATCTATGACTCGGCCGATTCCCAACGCCTGATTGCCTTGTGCATCAACGATGCCGGCCTCGACATCAAGCGGTTCACTCCCCGTAGTGTCGCCAGTATCATCTCGGGGGCCAAGAATGAACTCACCACGGCTGCTGTATTTAAGGACCAAGCAAAGTCGTGGCAAGACAATCACATTGCTGAGATCTTTTCGTTGTATGAGCAACGCCTGCGTGATGCCAACGCTATGGACTTTGACGACTTGCTCGGGCGGTGTGTCGATCTTTTCCGCAAACACGCCGATGTGGCTCAAGAGTATGCGAACCGGTTTGAGCATGTGCTGGTAGATGAGTATCAGGACACCAACCATTCGCAATACGAACTGAGCAAGATGTGGTCGTCGGGATCTGGCAACCTCTGCGTTGTCGGTGATTCCGATCAGAGTATTTACGGATTCCGCGGTGCCGATATCCGGAACATTCTTGAGTTTGAGCGTGACTTCCCCAGCGCATCCATCGTGAACCTCGAGCAAAACTATCGATCCACGCAGCCCATCTTGGATGCTGCTAACTCGCTGATCAAGAACAACCTGGCCCGTCGTGAAAAGCGCCTCTTCACGGAGCAAAAGGGCGGCGAACGCATCACTTGCTATGAGGCTGAAAATGAACATGATGAGGCTGCTTTTGTCGCCAATGAGATCGAGCGGCTCGAGAACAGCGGGGCCAATCTGGGCGACATGGCTGTGTTCTACCGCACTAACGCTCAAGCCCGTGTCCTTGAAGAGGTTTTTGTCCGCTCCGGCACAGGCTACCGGGTTGTCGGAGGCACGAGATTCTACGATCGTAAAGAAATCAAAGACGCGCTCGGCTATTTGCGCTTGCTAGTCAATCCGACGGATGAAGTGTCGTTGCGTCGGGTCATCAACGTCCCTCGGCGTGGAATCGGCGACCAAACCATTGCCCAGCTTGGGGACGCTGCCGAGGAAAAAGGGATAACGCTGGGCGAGGTTGTACGCCAAGTCGACGACCTGGCTGGCCTCACACCGCGGGCACGAACTGCTCTGAGTAATTTCAACGAAGTGATTGACGATTTGCGCAATGTCCTAGAGACGGATGGGCTCTCTGGCGCCATCGAAGCAACCTGGGAGCGGACGGGATACGCCGCCGAATTGCGGGCGCAAAATTCGATCGAGGCGCAAGGGCGGCTCGAGAACTTGACAGAGCTCTTGTCGGTGGCGGCCGAATTTAAGAAGGACTTTGCCGAGACTGGTTATATGCCCGACTACGATGACGCCACTTTTGGCGAGAGTGGTCCTGGGACGGTCGACCAAACCGACACAGCCCCAGAGCCGTCAGCACCCGAGCTGTTGGCCGCCTTCTTGGAGCAAGTGTCGCTCATCGCTGATGTTGACCAGGTCGACATGGAGACTTCCGCCGCTACTTTGATGACTTTGCACAACGCAAAAGGGCTGGAGTTCCCGATCGTGTTCATAGTCGGCATGGAAGAGGGAGTTTTCCCCTATGCCCGCAGCCTTACCGAGCCCGACCAGATCGAAGAAGAGCGGCGCCTCGCCTACGTTGGCATAACTCGAGCCCGCAAGCGTCTCTACTTGGCATATGCCCAGTCACGGTCGCTGTGGGGGTCAACTAGCTACAACACGGTGTCGAGGTTTCTGGGCGAAATTCCTGAAGAACTTCTGGATATGCAGGGCGGTGAAGCCCAGGTCACGACATGGCACCGAGACCGTGATGATTGGCGGGGTGAGCGGGGCTTCGAACGCTACGGTCGCTGGCGCGAGGGGGATCGTGGCGGCTCGGGTCGTGAGGGTCGGCGAGACGCAGAACCTGAAGGAACGGTTATTGGTCGTGGCAAATCCGCAGGCCAGAGTGGTGTGACGGAGTCTCGCGGTGCAGGTGCTGCGCTGAGTGGCTTGGGTGGCACAAAGTCCAAATCCAAGTCTGACTCCGCTCCAGTTCCACAGCTCAGGCGTGGCGACCGAGTACGGCACCGCACCTTCGGCGAAGGTCGAGTTGCCAATGTCGAGGGCAGTGGCAAACAAGCCCAAGTGAAGGTCGATTTCGACGCGATCGGACGCAAGCAACTTGTCCTCGCCTGGGCCCGCCTCGAAAAAGTCTAAGTTTTGGCTCTGGCTACTCCTGTCACATGGCCCGTCATTGCGAGCCCTGGGCTTTGACAGGGCGTGGCAATCCAGGCAGGCCCGCCTCGAAACACTTTAGTGCTAGCCGTTCACATGCCCCGTCATTGCGAGCCCTGGGCTTTGACAGGGCGTGGCAATCCAGACTTTGAATACTTGCGAGCGCAGCTCGTAATCAAAATCGGGGGACCTGCTCATCCGGCTTTCCGGTACTTCTTTTTGCGAGGTGTGGTGTCTCGGGCAGACGATTCCGTGGCCAAGCTATTCACGCTCAATCGGGCTATGACGATGTCGGCAACCGAGCGTGACACGAGCAGGGACATGTGTCCGTGATCGGGCACATGAATGTTTTCGATGAGCTTGCCTTTGTGATTCAGCAGGCCCGACTCTGCAGGTATGACCATTTGGTCTGTGGCGGACCAAACTGATGTGTAGCGCACGCCCTCTGGCAGGGGCACGGCATTGAGTTCCATGATGAGCGGTGACTGCCAGGCCAGTTGGTGACCAGGAAGGCCAATTTCAGCCAGAGCAGTGGCGGCCCGTGTGCCTTGATGGGGAGTGCCAAGCGTGACTACATGGGCAACGTTATGGTGCCCGTCAAGAGACTCGACATAGTAGCGAGCGATCAGACCACCCATGCTGTGCCCCACCAGGTTGACGCTCTCAATGCCTTGTTCATCCTGCAGTTGGGCGATGTGATCACGCAGCGTTTTGGCAATTGAGATGATGTCGTTCTCGAGTGGGCTGTAATTCAGGTAGTGAATTCGGGAGAAGCCCGCTCTTTGCAAGCGACTACGCAGTAGCCAATATCCACTGTGGTTGTGTCCGAGTCCGTGTAAGAGAAGAATAGGGGTGTCGAGGGCAGTGCTGGGAGCTGTCGTCACAGGGTCGGTTGGATGCGGCGAGTGGCCGTTTGAAGAGCTTCCTTCCCACAGCCCGAGTGGATATGCGGCACCGGCCGACAAATACCCGATTGCTTCCCGTCCAGCCACCTTGTATGTGCGAGGATTACGCAATGCCCGAGCGAGTCTTGTCATATTTGGCACTGGTCTACTCAAATCCATGATGCGTTTCCCCGTCACAAACTTTCTTGCCGCGGCCAATCAGAAAACGATTGCACCCTTGTATCGGCATAACTCGCTCCCAAGTTGAACCTTTTCACTCTTTTTCTTGGGGGTTGGGGATTGTCTTCGTTCGCTGGTGGGCGGGAGAGTTGCTTGGGTCTCGCTCCTATGACTTGTTCGGTCTTCGACACTCCAAGTCACGACAGTCGCTCGCCCAACAACTCTCCCGCCCACCGTACGCTCACTCAGTCAATCCGCACCCCCAACCCGACGCCCGGTTCAAACTTGGGGCTCGCCGGAAATGGAATATTGACAGCGGCTAACGCCGCAGAATTGAGCAGCGAACGGTCTCTGGACTGTTCATTTTAGGAATTGGTGACCGGCGGAGCGCCAGCGATTTTGGCGTTGGGTGGCAAGGGCAAGGGGAGGCTTTTGAATGAGAGAGTCAATCTGGCTGGCTAACAGGGCCTTGAGTTCGACGGAGTCGCTGCTAACAACAGCGTCGGCGAGGCCGAAGTCGACGAGGTCTTGGGCGGATATTTTGAGCTGGTCGGCGAGCTGGTCGGCTTGTGAAGCATCACGATGCAAGATGGTCGCGGCTGCTGCAGGGGCAATTACAGAGAACGTGCTCTCGGGGAACATATATAAAACGTTGCCACAGGCCAAGGCCAAAGCGCCTCCGCTGCCACCCTCGCCGATACAGATCGAAATTACAGGGACTTGAACGTCGAGCAGGGTCGCCATTGTGTTCGCTATTGCAGTGGCAATTCCCCCCGCTTCAGAATCTTCCGATGGGTCGGCTCCCGGCGTATCGACCATCGTTATGAGCGGAAGGTTCCATTGTTCTGCCAAACGAATCACACGCATGGCAAGCCCAAAGCCCGCTGGTACTGTCCGTCCGTCGGCGCCGCTGTGCCGGTCTTGGGCGACTAAAGCCACCGGACGTCCGTCCAGGTCGCCGATACCTGCCACGATCGAGGAGTCGTCGCCTCGGTATTGGTCGCCTCGCAATCGCACGAAGCTATCGAAGAGGTCCTCAATGATTGTCTTTGTTTGTGAAGGAGCTTTTGAGGTGTCTGGTCCCCCCCTCGTCATTGCGAGCGAAGCGAAGCAACCTAGTCCGTAGCTCGACTCTCTCCGATGCAAGTCACGGACTAGGTTGCTTCGTCGGCTAACGCCTCCTCGCAATGACGGAGAAAGGTCCTGGTTCTTCGGGGTCGCTTTTCGGAGGCTCAATATCGATATCAGGTTTGCAAGATAGGGCCGCATATCTGTGACGGGCATGACCGCATCGAGCTGGCCGTGCGCAAAAGCTGACTCGGCGGTGCCAGCGCCCGGTTCACGGGGACGCCCTAAAACCTGCTCCGCTACTCGGGGGCCAGCGAAAGCAACGGTTGCACCAGCCTCTCCGATTCTCACGTCAGCGAGACTGCCAAACGAAGCGAACATGCCCCCGGTTGTTGGATGGGCAAAGATCGAAATGTGAGCGAGTCCATCGGAGCGATGCCGTTGCTGGGCCACAACAGTTTTAGGCATTTGGCTCAGAGCAACCATGCCCTCTTGCATGCGTGCGCCGCCCGTGGACAAGACCGAAATCACCGGAAGTCTTGCATAGCGCGCTTCTTCGAAAGCCCGGGCAATGCGCTCGCCGGCGGCCACCCCCATCGTGCCACCCAAGAATTCAAATACACACACGATCGCAATGCAGGTGTGGCCATCAATTGTCGCCGGTCCCGTAATGACAGCCTCAGAAAATCCGGTCTCTGTCTGGGCCGCCATGAGGGCAGACTGATAGCCAGGGAACCCGAGCGGATCCGTGCTGGCGACATCGTGATCCCACTCCAGCGCAACTGGCTGGTCAAATATCGATTGCAGGCGAGCATGTGGGTTCGATGCCATGAGCGAGTTGAGCCTAGCCTGCCGCAACACCTGAAACCCGGATAGTCGCTACTATTTGGCTAGTCGTTTAGTGGGGAGAATGACTACCCCCACCCTCCGTCATCCTGAGGGAGGCGCTAGCCGACCGTGAGGATCCACCTGCGGCGAAGCCGCAGAACAGCAATGAGTCTTTCTTCGAACAGAGAACTTGCCACGCTCCGCTCGGAATGACGGAGGGGTGCAGAATCGTTACTGGGGGAGTATGTCCGATACGGCGCAATCGCCAAACAAGAGCATGGCGGAACAATCCGAGTCGATGGTCACTCGAGCGAAAGAACTGTTTGTCCGCGTAAAGGGTCACTTCAAAGCCAACAATGCTTCGGTGGTGTCGGCCGGGGTGGCGTTCTATGCAACTGTGGCTATCGTGCCGGCTTTAATAGTCTTGGTCACAATTTACGGCCTGGTGGTGACTCCCCAGGAAGTGCAACGTCAGATCCAGTCGTTGGCCTCAGTGCTGCCTAGCGAGGTGCGTAAGTTGTTGACTGACCAGCTCACCAGCATTGTTGACACATCCAGTGGGGCACTTAGCGTCACACTTGTTGTGGCAACCTTGATTTCATTGTGGAGTGCGTCACGGGGTATGCAAGCATTGATGGCTGCGCTCAACGTGGCCTTCTCAGAACGGGAGTCTCGGGGATTTGTCAAACTCCACGCCACGGCCTTCATTCTCACCTTAGTGACCCTCTTCATACTCATCGGAATGCTCCTCATCCTGATCATGGGGCCAGGCTTTCTGGGCTATCTAGGACTGGACCGCTTAGAAAATGCGTTCGTGGGTGTGGGTGAATGGCTGGTACTGATCGCCGCTTGCTTCGTTTGGTTCGTGCTGGTCCTTCGATTTGGCCCAGCTCGGGACCAGCCCAGATGGTACTGGCTCACTTTTGGAAACCTGCTCGCCCTGGGAGTCTGGTTAGGAGCAACCCTGCTTTTCTCAGTCTTTGTGAGCTATTTCGGCAGCTACAACAAGACCTACGGAGTCCTGGCAGGAGCCATCGTTGTGCTTGTGTGGCTTAACTTGTCTGCGAGGTGTATCTTGCTGGGCGCCACTATCAATGCCAAACTCGATCGCTAGGTGATCAATTCTAAGTGGTGTCACCACGATCGTCATTGCGAGGAACGAAGCAATCCAGGCTTTACTGTGTTGCGAGCGAAGCGAGCATTCAAATAGCCCCACACGCCGGCGGCGACAACGTTTTGGGCGAATTATGCATATCTTTCAACTACGCTTCAGGACAGCTTTTTCTAAATTCTTAGGCCCCGACAGGCTCGACAATCGAGAGCCTGAGTGAGGCGCAAAGGTGGGAGTGAATCGAGTGCAGCGTCCGTATCGGGTGGTAATAGCCAAGCCGGGACTTGATGGTCATGACCGCGGGGCGAAAGTTATCGCCCGGGCGTTGCGCGATGCGGGATTTGAAGTGATCTACACGGGGTTACATCAGTCACCCGAGCAGATTGTTGAGGCGGCTTTGCAAGAAGACGCCGACGCGGTTGGCATTTCGGTGCTCTCAGGGGCGCATATGTCTCAGTTCCCGAAGGTTGTAGATGGATTACGGGCTGCTGGCCTCGACGACGTGATCGTCTTTGGCGGCGGCATCATTCCAGAAGCTGACTCGGCCAAGCTGAAGGCGGCTGGGATGGCTGGAGTTTTTACTCCGGGGACGCAACTGTCAGAGATTGTCACTTGGTTGCGTGCCACGTTAGAGGCCCGTGAGGCGGGTCAGACTGCTGCCAATTGAGCAGTAACAGCTTTCGTTAGAAATAGGGATGGCTGGGCGGCACCGCCCGGCTTCGTTGAACAAGGAAGTTCTGTGGACTTACTGGAATATCAAGGGAAACAGCTGCTCAAGTCAGTTGACGTGCCAACCCCAGAGGGTGGACACGCAACGACGCCGGATCAAGCACGTGAGGTGGCAAAGCGCATCGGCCAGCCTGTAGCGGTCAAGGCCCAAGTGCAAGTTGGCGGACGTGGCAAGGCTGGCGGCATCAAGCTCGCCCAAGATCACGACGAAGCCTTCTCTCACGCCGAAGCAATTCTCGGCATGGACATCAAGGGTTTGCGCGTCGAGTCGGTCTGGCTCGAGCCAGCCGCCGACATCGTGGCTGAGTACTACGCCTGCTTCACTCTTGACCGCTCCAACAAGTGCTACCTCGGAATGGTTTCCGCTCAGGGTGGAGTCGACATTGAAGAAGTGGCGGCTAAAGATCCCGAAGCCATTGCCAAGGTAAGCATTGACCCACTCCTCGGCTTGCAGGACTACCACGTGCGAGCCTTGGTGTTCGGTGCGGGTATCCCCGCGCAATACCGGGGCGAGCTGAGTGCCGTTCTCAAGAAGCTTTATAAGGCGTTCGTCACGTTGGATGCAGAACTTGTCGAGGTCAACCCCCTCATCGTCGATGGCGACAAGGGCATGGTTGCTCTCGATGCCAAAGTCACCTTGGACGAAAATTCGTCTTACCGTCACCCAGAGTTTGAGGCTCTGCGTGAGATCAGCACCACCGATCCCCAAGAGCGTTTGGCCAAAGAAAAGGGCCTGAACTACATCAAGCTTGCCGGCTCGGTGGGCGTCATCGGCAATGGTGCTGGCCTCGTCATGTCAACCCTTGACGTGGTAGCGCAG
Organism: Acidimicrobiia bacterium; assembly: GCA_038904395.1. Taxonomy (GTDB): domain Bacteria; phylum Actinomycetota; class Acidimicrobiia; order UBA2766; family UBA2766; genus JBCKKC01. The sequence continues at coordinate 22,175 of JBCKKC010000030.1, forward strand.
GCTGGCGACAATGCGGCTAACTTCCTAGACGTCGGTGGCGGCGCCAAAGCGGAGTTGATTGCTAATTCTCTCGAAGTCATTTCTGGCGATCCACAAGTGAAGTCAATTCTGATCAACATCTTTGGTGGGATCACCCGAGGCGAAGAAGTTGCTCAGGGCATTGTTGACGCTCTCAAGGCAGTCGATATTGCTCAGCCGATCGTGGTCCGTCTCGACGGCACGAACGCCGTTGAGGGCCGCAAAATTCTCGCCGATAACCCTAACCCGAATCTTTACACAGCAGAGACCATGCTCGAAGCCGCCGCCCGTGCGGTTGAGCTGGCTCACGGTTCCCGAGGAGCGTAACCAAAAATGGCAATTTACGTTAACGAAAACACTCGTTTAGTTGTATCAGGATTGACCGGTCGTGAGGGGCGATTCCACGCTCTGCGCAACCGTGACTATGGCACCAAAGTTGTCGCTGGTGTAACGCCCGGCAAGGGCGGCCAAGACGTCGACGGGATTCCCGTTTTTGACACCGTGGCCGAGGCTGTGCAAGAGACCGGCGCTAACACGTCGATGATCTTTGTGCCCGCTCGCTTTGCTGCCGATGCCTGCCTAGAGGCCGCCGACGCTGGCGTTGACCTGATTGTTTGCATCACTGAAGGCATCCCCACCCACGACGAAGCCAACCTCTATTCCTACTTGCAAGGTGTCGACACTGCCATGATTGGGCCGAACTGCCCCGGCGTGATTTCGCCTGGCAAAGCCAACGTGGGCATCATGCCGACCGAGATCACCCTGCCCGGTCGGGTCGGTCTAGTGAGTCGCTCTGGCACCCTCACCTATCAGGTTGTGCATGAGATGACCCAACGTGGCGTGGGCCAGTCCACTTGTGTGGGTATTGGTGGCGACCCCTTCATCGGCCAATTCCACATTGATGTGCTCAAGCAATTTGAGGCCGATCCCGAGACCGATGCTGTGGTCATGATCGGTGAAATTGGTGGCGACGAAGAAGAACGCGCCGCCGAGTACATCAAGAATCACATGACCAAGCCCGTTGTTGGCTATATTGCTGGCTTCGAAGCTCCTCCAGGCAAGAAGATGGGCCACGCCGGCGCGATCATCTCCGGTTCCAAAGGCACCGCCGTCGCCAAGGCCGAAGCTCTCGAAGCTGCCGGCGTCAAAGTCGGTCGCAACTCCGCCGAAGTCGCCGACCTCATCGCCAGTCTGGTCTAAGAACCGGCTTGCCGGCCCGTAGGGGGACGCGGTGCATAGGCCTTCTCGTCATTGCGATGTAAGCGAAGCGTCCAAGCGCTCGCAATGAGGACGGAGGCCTCTAGCCGCCCTCGGGCCTGGCTTCGCGTTGAGTGTTCAACAGGTGACTTTCGTTTCGGGACCAGGGTAGTTTTGAGAATGTACAGAGATCGTGTCTGGTGGACTTGGGGGATTGCTGCCTTGGTTCCAGCCCAGCAAGAGGGACGTATCTGTGATTGTGAAGGAAGCCGCTCCAACTGTCCCGGTCCCTGTGGCAGTTCCGAATAAGTCACCACTGGTGGCTGTTGTGAGGGTGTCGCCCCCGCTGTCCGTGACCGTAGCTGAGGCCACAGAGCCATCGAATGAT
>JBCKKC010000031.1:0-23513 GCA_038904395.1 Acidimicrobiia bacterium
TCGGCTTTCCCATGACCAAATCCTATGACTTAGGAAGTTGAGGCGGGCGGCTCAACCGAGGAGGATTTGCAGGCGATTAGTGACGGTTGGGTCGTCGGCGATTGCTTCCAGATCGAGTTGGCATTTTTGTTGCCAGTTTGGGCGGTGTGCGGATGCAGTATTGGGCATATTCTGTCCCTTGGTTTCTAGCCAGAAGTCCTCCAGCGCGACGAGAGTAATCGGCGCTTCGAGTTGAGCCAGGTAGGCGAGCTGCTTGTCAAAAACCAGTCCCGCCTCGAGGTCTCCATCCGGGTTGAGATTGAGCGTCCGCAGCAGCATCTCCTTCTGGTGAGTCCGGGCTGAGCGTTCCTCTTCGACCTCCGTTGGGGTCAATTGCCCCAACGCGACACGCTCGTCGATGTCTGAACCTGACCAGAAACCGGCGAAGGTAGCCATATCATGTGTGTTGATCCCGATCAGTTCATTGTCCGTTGTCGGCCCAGCCATAGTGGCATCTGTGCCGGCCTCGGCAAGTTCGTATTCGATGATATACATGGGGCTGATGCCGTGATCCTCAAGCATGCGATCCACTTCGGGCGGCACCGTTCCAAGGTTCTCGCCAACGATGTGACATTGGTTTCGTACTGACTCCAAACAAAGAACCGCACAGAGCTCTTCTTGTGGATAGTGAACGTAAGTACCCTGATCTGTCTCGAAACCATTCGGGATCCAGTACAGGCGATGCAACGCCATAACGTGGTCAATCCGCAACACATCCGCGACCTGCATTTGACGACGCAAACCGCTAGCGAAGTAGCGATGACCTTGGAGACGACTCTGCCACGGCGACAACGAAGGAAAGCCCCAGTTTTGGCCTTGCGGAAAGCCCGGGTCGGGGGCCGCTCCAACCTCGACGGCGTCTAGGTGAATGTCACGCTCTCGCCAAGCATCGTAGCCTCTCGGATAGATGCCGACCGGAAAGTCAAGATACAAGTTGACGTTGTCGGTTCGCATTGACTCTCGTAAAGCGCCGAGTTGCCGATGCATAAGCCATTGGGCGTATACATGATATTGCACCGCGGGATTAGCCAACGTGAATCGCTCCAACGGTTGCCTTCTCACGTCGGCGGGCCAGGACTTCCAGTCGGAACCAAACTCTTCACCGGCCGCCCTGAACCCGGCATAGTCACAAACTTGAGGCGACGCGTCGATGAAAGACTCGAGGTCCTGTCGAATCGCAGGTTGAGCAAAAGCCCACTCAGCCAGAGGGGCGAGGACCGATCGCTGCACATGAGCCTGCTTGGCATAGTCGACGATACGAGCATTCCTGAAGTCGGCAATCACGCTCTCGGAATTGGCTAGCTCGTCTTGGGCTGCCTGACAGTCCGACAACTCCTCTATGGCAGTCAAATCCAAATAAAACTCATCCCAAAAGAGTCGACTCGACGGGGTGTAAGGGCTGGGATCGCTAGCCTCGTTGTGAGTAGCGAGAACCGGCAATATGCCAATGGCTGTCGGATGCCCGTCTGCCAACGCCGACAGGTGCTCAGACAAGTGCTTGAGATCCGTGAGGTTACCGGCGCCGAGACTGTCGCTCGACCAAAGCGCATACAGTGGGGCCCACACTCCTCGAATGTGTTCGCCCGGTACAAATGGCCAGCAAGCCCGGGGGGCCGATATGACCGTTGATTCTTCCCAGTCACCACCGACTTGCACGACCAGCTTGTGATATCCCAAGGGCAAGGCCCAGCCTGATTCTTGAAATGCCACTGTGTCTGAGCGCTCGTTGAAACCAAGGGCCAGCTCGTCGCCGCTCTCTAAGACAACGGTGGCAATCACTGGGGGCTGACCCGACGCAACTGACACAGCGACCGGCTCCAGATAGCCATCCCAAGCCACAACCACCGGCTCAACAATCCGCTGGCGGTCTTTTCGCAGAGTCTCTAGCGCCACCGGCGCATCACCTTCCCCATCAATCGCTACCCCTTGGGCCCTCATAATGGCGATTATGGCTTCGGTGGGAGGCTGGCGTAGCCGGCCCTCTACGTCGTGATAGCTGGTCTGGATGCCAAGCTCCGCGGCCAACGACTGGAATGGATCTTGACTGGAATCACCAGCGCCTAATGCAGGAGTGGTAACCATTCAGGTCCCCCCCTCCGTCATCCTGAGGGAGCGCAGCGACCGTGAGGATCCACCTGTGGCGGAGCCGCAGACCAACCTACAAATTCGATCCATTTCGAATTGCTCGCTGCGCTCGCAAATATTTAAAGCCTGGATTGCCACGCCCTGCCAGAGCCCAGGGCTCGCAATGACGGGAGGGGGACCACTGGCGTGAAGCCCGGCCATCAGTCGACGGCCTTGGGTGCGCACAGTTCCAGGATTCCCATGAGTGGAATCGCTACCCAATCGGGACGGTTGTTGAGTTCGTAGTTGAGTTCGTAGACGGCCTTGTCGAGCATGAAAGCTTGGAGGAGGTCAACGAACTCGCCATCGGTTTGGGGCATAAACATTGCCCCGCTCAGGCTCTTTAAGTAGGCACGCAGAAACGTAGCTCCCACCCACGAGCGCCACACCCGGGCCCACTTTTCTAAGAGTTCAAAGGTCTCCGAACCAGGCGAGGCAACACCGCGGGCCTCCATCTGGAAGAGAGCAGCGGCACTGGCATAGTCGAACGAACGCAACATGCCGGCTACGTCACGGACTGGCGAGCGCTTGAGCCGCCGCTCACTCAACGCCCGTACTGGCTCACCTTCAAAGTCGATGATGACAAAGTCGCGTCCGGTAAAGAGAAGCTGGCCCAAGTGATAGTCGCCGTGGCAGCGAATCAACATTGAGGTGAGCTTGCGGTCCCTCACGCTTGAAAAGCTCGACTGCACGACCGCGTCACTAGCCAACACCTCAGCGGCCAAGGGACGCACTTCTTCGGGAAGCTTGCGCTGCATCTGGCGCAACAGCGAAAACGTCTGGCGAGTTTGACTGCGCATTCCTTGGTAGAGAGCCCGTCCCACCAGAGGCGTGATTGGCTGGGGCGCAAAATCTTCTGCGTCGCTGTGTGATGCCAAGGCCAGATGGAGTTCAGCTGTACGCACCCCGAGCAGTTCAGCCGAATGCAGGTACGAGCCAATGAGTTGTTCAGCCTGCTCGGGAATCTGGTCATCGATAAGCTCAAAGGCTAACGATGGCTTCAAGAGATCGATATCGAGCGTGCTTTGGTCCGCCGACAACACCCGGGTGTAAAAACGATCTAGGGCGGCAAGGGTGAAGTTCCAGGCATCACCTTCGTTCTCGACCTGTTCCGAAAGCATGCCAACCGTGGCCGTCTCGCCCGAATGCATTTGATACTTGAGCTCGCCGAGCACAGCCGGAACGTTGGCAAAGTGTGCTTGGTCGGTCAGATACCATCCCAGTTCAACATCGGGATTAGTACCGACCTCGAGACGACGGTAGAGCTTCAGAATGAATTCGTCACCATACATGACCGATGTGTTGGACTGTTCAGTCTTGTTCAGGTGTGGGTCCAAATTCTTAGTCGGGGTGGCCGGGGCGACTGGAGCGACCTCCACTCCCGAGGTAGAGGTGGACTCGGCGAAAACTTCACCCCCCGTGCCGGAGGGGAGCTGAATGGTTACTGAGTCATCTTGACTAACATCCACTGACGAGGTCTTGGTCACCGCCAGCTTGTCGGATCGTGACCGTAGATACTTGCTGCGGCGCCCAACCAAGTCACCCTTAATGCCTCGCAACCTGCGACGCCGTATGACAATCTGCAAGAGAGCCCTGTTGAACGCTGTATCGACGAAGGCACTATAGAGAACAGCATCCTCGTTACGTTTGGTCAGCATAGCCAGGACAACATGAGGCGACTCGTGAAGCACACGATCTTTCTTGTCGCCACGAGCGATCATCACTGGCAATAGGTAAGACTCATCCTCACCTTCGGTGTATGTGACCCTGACAATGCAGATCGAGGCGCTGGACTGGCCCGAGCTAGATTTGGTCTCGGTATCTAGCTCGTCCTCAGAGGCAGGTTGGCCAGAGCGCGTCCGCCTCACCCGAAGGAGAGCATCGATCGGAGCGTCGATCACTTCCTGGATTTCTACATCTTGGATGCGTCGAGCCTTCGATTGAAACCAGCGTTGGCGAACCAAGTAGCGGGGCAGTAACGCCTCGAGGGCATGCTTTTCTTGACCATGCAGGACCGATGACCAATCGCCCCGCACGCTGATCCGTGGATAGTCTTGGCGTTGACTTTCGGCAGTTTCGGCCTGACCGCTCAAGTGACCTTTAGTAAGTGGCCTGGGGGAGCCCATATTTGCGCTGGCGCTACTGTTCAATGACAACCAATAGAAGCCGTACGGGCCCAGGGTGAGAAAATAGGGCAAGTCGCCGATTTCGGGAAAGCTGGCATAGCCAAACAGTTCAACTGGCACCATGCCCCGGAACTCGGCCAGGTCAAGCTCCACATAGCTCACGTGACTCGACAAGTTTGCTATCACCAAGATGCGCTCATCGCCATAGGTGCGCACAAAAGCCAGCACGCTGTGGTTTTGGGGATGCAAAAACTTGATACTGCCACGACTGAAGGCCTGTGACCGCTTACGAATCGCTACCAGCCGTTTGGTCATCCAGAATTGAGAACTCAGGTTGGTACGTTGGGTCTCAACGTTGATTGCTTCGTAGTTGTATTCAGGATCGCTGATCACCGGCAAAAACAGTTTCTGCGGATTGGCGTGAGAGAAGCCGGCGTTACGGTCGCCGCTCCACTGCATCGGGGTCCGTACGGCATCTCGGTCACCCAGATAGATATTGTCACCCATGCCGATTTCATCGCCGTAGTAAATAACGGGAGTGCCGGGCAGCGAGAAAAGCAACGCAGTCATGAGCTCGATCTTGCGACGATCGTTCTCGAGCAGCGGCGCCAAGCGGCGCCGAATGCCAAGGTTGATCCGGGCTTGGTGATCATGGGCGTAGACACGATACATATAGTCGCGCTCTTCGTCCGTAACCATCTCGAGAGTAAGTTCGTCATGGTTCCGCAGGAAAACGGCCCATTGAGCAGTATCGGGAATGTCGGGAGTCTCCGTCAAGATGTCGACAATCGGGAAACGATTGGCCTGGTGAATCCCCATGAAGAGGCGAGGCATGACCGGAAAATGAAACGCCATCTGGCACTCATCGCCGTCACCGAAATAGGCGATGGCGTCTTCGGGCCACTGGTTCGCTTCGGCCAAAAGCATACGGCCACTGAAGTTCTTATCAACATGTGACCGCAAGTCACGCAAGAACTGATGGGTCTCGGGCAGGTTCTCGCACGTTGTGCCGTCACGTGAATAGAGATAAGGAACGGCATCAAGGCGCAGGCCGTCGACTCCCATACCCAACCAGAAATCGACTGTGCGAAAGACAGATCTGTGCACTTCAGGATTGTCGAAGTTCAGGTCAGGCTGATGGGAATAAAAACGGTGCCAGTAGTACTGGCCGGCGACGTCATCCCAAGCCCAGTTGGAATGTTCAAAGTCCTTGAAGATGATGCGAGCGTCCTCATACTTCTTGGGCGTGTCGCTCCACATATAGAAGTTACGCCACCGGCTGCCCTTGGCCGCCTGTCGAGCTCGTTGGAACCACGGATGTTGATCTGAAGTGTGATTAATAACAAGCTCAGTGATCACCCGCAGCCCCCGGCGGTGTGCCTCTCGCAAGAACTTCTTGAAATCAGCCAGCGTCCCGTATGCGGGGTTCACATTCTGATAATCAGATATGTCGTATCCGTCGTCGCGCAATGGCGAAGGATAGAACGGCATCAGCCATAAGGCCGTCACACCGAGATCTTGCAGATAGTCCAGGCTCGCCGTCAGGCCCTTAAAGTCTCCCAAGCCATCGCCGGACTGGTCCCGAAAGGCACGCACATGGGTCTGATAGATTACGGCATCTTTATACCACAACGGATCATCATCGAGAATCGTGTCGCTGCGCGGCATCTAGTTTTTACCAACTCGTGCGGTTGGCTCACTCTTGGCTGGTGCTTCAGGGCTGACCCCGAGCCGACGGATGCGAAAGATGTGGGCGGTCGCGTGATCCGGGTTCAGCTCCACGAAGTTACGCGCCCCAGTCCATTGATACGACTTACCCGTTAGTAGATCGTCAACCCAGAACTCCTCGCCTTGAGTGAGCCCCAACGAGGCCTTATCGAGGTCAGTCCAACCAGCCTGGGTGGACTTCGAGTCAATGTTCACGATCACCAAGATGGCATTATCCTCAACCCCATTGCTCAGCGCCGCTCGCGAATAGCAAATGAGTTGGTCATTGTCGATGCGGTGAAATGTCAGGTCGCCCCCAGCGGCAAAGGCTTGGTTGTCCCGTCGGATCCCGTTGACCTTAGCTATGAGCGGACGCAACCCAGCCGTCAAGTCCCAGTCCCAGTTGCGTATCTCGTACTTTTCGGAGTGCGCATACTCTTCGCTGTTTCCACTTCGTGCCTGACCTTGAGTCATTTCGAACGACGATCCGAATATCCCATAGTTGCCGGCGAGAGTAGCCGCCAGGATGAATCGAGCCTCGAAGGCCCCAGGCCCGCCCTCTTGCAAATAGGCATGCAGAATGTCGGGCGTGTTGGGCCACACGCTCGGTCGAAAGTATTCTCTAGCCGGCCCCTGATTGAGTTCGGTGAAATAATCGGCCACTTCCGACTTGGTGTTGCGCCAAGTGAAGTAGGTGTACGACAGGCTGAATCCGGCCTTGGCCAGCTCGTGCATCATGGCCGGCCGGGTGAAGGCTTCAGACAAGAACAAGACATCTGGGTTTTTGTCCTTGATACGCTCAATCAGCCAGCGCCAAAACGCCAACGGCTTCGTGTGGGGATTATCGACCCGGAAAACGCGCACGCCCTTGTTGATCCAAAAGTCAAAGATCGACTTGACCTCGTGCCAGAGGGCTTTGACATCGGCCGACTCGAAGTCAAGCTGGTAGATGTCCTCATACTTCTTGGGTGGATTCTCTGCCGTTTGGAACGTGCCATCGGCTCGGCGCACAAACCAGTCCGGATGCTCTCTCACATAAGGGTGATCGGGTGAGCATTGCAAAGCGATATCGAGCGCAATCTCGAGACCGAGATCGTCAGCGGCCAAGAGAAGTTTGCGAAAGTCGCTGAAGTTACCAAGCTGGGGGTGGATCGACTTGTGACCGCCATCTTTGGAGCCGATTGCCCAAGGGCTGCCGGGATCGTTCACCCCCGCCTTGAGCGAGCCATCACGACCCTTGCGTCCCGTCATACCAATTGGGTGAATCGGGGGCAGGTAGACGAGGTCGAAGCCCATGTCCGCCATGAGTGGCAATCTCGCTATTAGGTCAGCGAGCGTGCCGTGCTGGCCGGGTTTCGACGCACAAGAGCGGGGAAACACCTCATACCAAGCGGCGAACTTGGCTAGCGGCCGGTCAACCACCACCGAAAGTTCCCGACCGAATGTGGTCGCAAACCGACGGGGTTGATACTGATAGACAACTTGACGTAACTCCGAGGACAGGGCCAGGGCCAGTTGGTCTTCACTGCGCTCCTTGGGGTTGACAAGCATTTCGGCCCATTCAACCAATTGGATAGCACCCTTGTCGGCGCCGGGGAGACTTTCCGAGGCCGAATCGCCAAGAGCAGCAAAGCATTCAGCTTCTTCAGCGGCGTCGCTAACGAGAGCGGCGCCAAACTGGAACTCAGTCACCAGCGAGTCTTTACTCAACTGGCCAGCATCTGCCAGCTTCTTGAGGCGCTCCTGCCAAGTGCCGAAACGGTCAATCCAAGCTTGAATCGAATACTGCCAGCGGCCAATCTCATCAACCGCAAAAGATCCCTGCCAGCGATCATTACCAAGGCCGGCCATCTCCGACTCACGCCACACGGAGTCACCTGCCCGCTTGTAGAGCAGGACAAACGCCAGCTCGTCGTGCCCATCAGCAAAAATGTTGGCCTCGACATTCACCGAGTCGCCAATAACACGCTTAATAGAAACCTCGCCGCCATCAACCTGCGGCACAACATCACAAATTACAACCCGACGCCTATCGCCTATCGCGGCCTGTGGCCCAGCCTTGCTAGTCAAGCATCCTGCCTTTCACACTCCAAGAAACCCAAAAATCCAAGTCCCGTTCGTCATTGCGAGGCTGCGGAGCAGCCGTGGCAACCAACCGAAGGCAAGAACTACTCCTCGAGCGCTTGCCGTCACCAAACATATGCGCGCCCGATGCCCTGAGCGGTTACCAAATTGACTATTACGCGGAGAATCATTGCAGCGATCGAGGAGGGTCTGCTGGGGGCCAGCACTCTTGCATCGCTGCTTGACCCCCCCACGGGACGACTAGGATACTAGTCATGACAAGAACCCTGCCGCTAGTTGAAATCAAGGCCCACCTTTCAGAGATTGTCGATGGCATTGAGCACCAACACGATCGCGTTGTGTTGACACGCAACGGCCGTCCTGCTGCTGTCATGTTGAGTCCAGATGATCTTGAAGCCCTCGAAGACACCCTCGATATCCTCTCAAATCCCAACTGGCGCGAAGAATTTCGCGAAGCTGAAGCGGCTATAGATCGTGGTGACTACATGACCGGCGAAGAACTGGCTCAGAAGTATCTCAAGAAATGACGCTATGGCAACTGAAACTCGCTCCTCAGGCTCAGCGCTCCCTCGGCCAGCTTCCCGACAAGGTCGCAACAGCAATCGCCGTCTTCATGCATGGGCCGCTGGTGGAAAACCCACGGCGAGTCGGCAAACCACTTCAAAACGAGCTTGTCCGATACTATTCAGCACGTCAGGGAACATACCGAATCATTCACCAGCTAAATGAAGAAACTCATGTGATCCGGGTAATTCGCATAGACCATCGCTCACACGTCTATCGCAGGCTCTGAGTCACACTGAGCCTGCGCCCGCTCTCGAGATCAACCGGCTGCGTAACGCTCAAGTACACTAGACAGCATGGCCAATCCCCAAGACATCCGAAACGAGCTGACTTCCGGCATCGATCCACGTATTTACACGTTTGCCCAAATTGGCGATTTTGCTGCCGCTGCACCGGACGTCGAAACCAAGAAGCGCCTGGTTTTGGAAGCGATTGAATGCTACCGCCAGACTCGAATCGGTGACCGGGCGCCACTCGTTCGCGACAAACCTCGACTGACCGGCGATGACTGGCTCGATGCACTCTTGGGTGGACTCGCCGAATATCTGTCATATCTAGATGGCTATGACATGCCTCGCTGGGCCTTGGAGCCAGAACGCTTTCTCGATTACGGCTGGTATTGGTCCGATCTGAAGTCGCTACGCATTCAAGCGCTCCTCCATTCTCCGGCCGCTCTCAGACGGCGTGGTATATTCGTGGACCCATATGATCTCGGCCGTGCCTGACCAAGAAACTGCGCAAACATGACAAACCCAACTCCGCGAAATGCTGCCCCACTGCCAGGACTATTGACCCTGAACCAACTGGAAGAAGCCTTTCGCCGCCTCAATGCGCGCCTCCGAGACCAAGACACGATCGGAGAAGTTTACGTTATAGGCGGAGCGGTGATGCTTTTGGCCTTCAATGCACGTCAGGCAACTCGCGATGTCGATGCCATTTGGAATCCACATGGCATTATCCATGACGAAGCTGTTGCCGTCGCACGAGAGATGGGCTTGCCTGATTATTGGCTCAACGAACAAGCCTCTGCATTTATCCCGCGCAATCCCGAATGGGGTTCCCACCCCGCTCTTGATTTTTCGCACCTTCGAGTTTTCGCAAGCTCGCCCCATCAGGCTCTAGCGATGAAAGCAATCTCGGCCAGAGATACCGACCGGGAGGACATCCAATTTCTCATCAGACACCTAGACGTTCACGAAGCCGACGCAGTATACGAGATCATCAACAGATTCTTCCCGGATGAAGAGATCCCAATGCGAACCAAGCTCGTCATGGAAGAACTACTCAGTATCTAACGGAACTCGGCCGGTTAGATCGAACTAGCTCCGGATCAAAGCGAGCAGTTCATCGGTTTTGGCTTGCATGAGGTCTTGAGAGGTGGCTTCGACGTTTAGCCGGACGACGGGCTCAGTGTTTGATGGGCGCACGTTGCACCACCAATCGGGATAGTTGACCGTGAGTCCATCCAAGTGATCTTGCTCGCCATCTGCAAAGGCCTGAGCGACTCTGTCGATTGCTTGGTCGTTGTTGTCGACCGTCGAGTTGATCTCGCCTGAGTTGGCGTATTTGTGGAATGGCGCAATTAGCTCCGATAGCTTCTCGCCCGAATCCGATATCACACCGAGCGCCGAAAGCGCTGCGATCAGCCCGCTGTCGGCGTTGTAGTTGTCGCGGAAATAGAAGTGACCGGAATGCTCAGCCGCGAAGATGGCGTTGTGCTCACGCATAGAAGCCTTGATGAATGAATGACCCACCCGGGTACGGATAGGTACGCCCCCGTGGGCCAGGATCGTCTCTGGCAAGATGCGACTACAAATCGCGTTGTGCAAAATGGTGGCGCCAGGGAACTCGGCCAAAAACTTGACGGCTAACAAAGCACCGAGGATGCTGCCCGAAATCAGGGCGCCGGTTTCATCGACCAGAAAGGCCCGATCGCCGTCACCGTCGAAGGCAATACCCGCATCGAGACTTTCGGCCTTGACAAGGTTGATCAGGTCAACGACGTTCTCGAAAATCAGTGGGTTGGCGACATGATTGGGAAAACTGCCGTCAAGTTCCAAATAGAGACTCGATATTTGCAGCGGAGTCTTGGCCGCCAACACGGGAACAACAAGACCAGCCATGCCGTTGCCGCAGTCAATACCCACTCGGATCGGCGCGAGCTTGCCAGCAAAACCGAGAGCGTGATCGACCCAGTCCTGCATGACACTTTCGTGACGCACCTTGCCACCGGGGGCAGCCGGCTTGAAAGTGTCACCCACAACGGCAGCCCGAATGTCGGCCAGGCCCGTATCCATACCAATGGGACGCACGCGATCGGCCGTCAACTTGATGCCGTTATACTTGCCCGGATTGTGACTGGCCGTGACCATTGCCCCACCGGCCAAGTCAAGATGACCAACCGCAAAGTAAATCATGTCACTCGTAACGAGTCCGACATCGACAACCTCTCGACCTTGCTCTACCAGACCCTTTATTAGACCGTCGGCGAGTGCCTCAGAATCGGTCCGCATATCACGTCCGACACCAACCGGCCCGGGTTTAAGAAAGTCCGCTAGCGCTCGACCAACAGCGTGAGTGACCTCTGGAGTGAGCTCCTCCATCGAAAGGCCCCGAATGTCATACGCCTTAAAAATGTTCTCTGCAATGTCCATCCAGTATTCCTTAGAGCCGCTAGTTGAAGAATTTCCACGCGCAACGAATCTATTGGCATCATCGGCGTGCTGACAGTCTATCCCCGACTCCGTAGACAAAAAACGTGTTCACTAGTCGCTGCTGCTCGCCACAGACGAACATTGATGCTACCTAGAGGCGAGCTTTGCCACTGCGGTCGGAACCGGATCCCACATCTCAACCCGGACCCCCGGAAAATCCTGGTGGTGGACCCCCGCCGGGGCCAGATGAAGTGCAGTTCAACGTGCCTTGTGGTATAGCGGGCTGGAGGCCATCTTGGCATGAGATCTGCGGGATAGCCACCTGGAGAGGAGTATTTACTGGAACGTTTTGAGCGTTAAAACTTGCCGTTCCATTCTGGTCTGCCGTCGAAACCGTATTTCCATTCTGATCCTGTACTGGGGCCTTCGGCAATGGTCCACTCCCGCCCGCGATATTCCCGTGGACGGTCATGGTATAGGTGGTCACGCTATATTGCCCAGACATTGAAGCCGATGCTACTGCGGAGTGATCCCACAAGGCGACGCTTGCAATTAATGTGAGGGCCTCGAACGTCACGCCAACGCCTGAGACTAACCCAGCACAACCCGGTGCATCGAGCGTGACTGTGCTGCCTTGCTTCACTACATTGCCATTCGAATCATTCAGCGTAACATTGCCGACAATAATCTGACCTTGGCCCACACTAGACACCGTGCCACTTCCTGAAAGCGGTTTAGCGACGGCTCCCACTGTGCCCTGCCCACGTTTCGGGGGATGTCCATCTACCCAAGTCCAACTGCTAAACGGCGAAAGATTACCAGTCTGTGCATTGTTGAAAGTGCAAGTAGAAGGTGCAGCTGCTCCAGTTGAAGGCGGAGCCTCCCCCTCTACCTGCCCCTTTTTTGATCCAGCCGTGAGTCTTTGACTTTGACAGTTAGATAGCAGCACCACCACTACCAGTAGGCAAAGAATACCGCCCAATTTAATTCTGCTCTGCATTGCCATGATCGACTCCTCCGTCAAGTTCAACCCTGCTATCTCATCGGCAGAGGGCGCTGAACTCTTTAGGAACTTCTCCACCCGATGGCGTCGTGGGTCCCGACGTGCTGTCTTCCAGTTGGAACGGCAAAATCTCCTCGATTCATTAGTCAATGCCTTACCTATCCAACAGGGCTTAGCCGGAGGCCGAGACTTGACAATTCCTAGGCCGCCCTATTAGCCGATCCTTCATTCCACCCAACGCAGCAACACGGTGGAGCGGCCTCGGACATGGAGTCGGGCTCCGGTTTCATAGCGGCGTGGGTCAACGGTATCGAGATCGTAGGTGTCGAATTCTCTTACCCAGCGGCCCGGGCCTGCTGATTCTTCGTGGGCATGACTTCCGTCAACGCCATCAGGTAAGACAAAATCGATTCCGGTTGCGTGAGCGTTAAAGATCAAGAAGAAGCTATCATCGACAATGCTCTGGCCGTGAGGGCCCACTCCTGGGATTGCGTCGCCGTTCAAGTAGACACCAACGGATTTGGCGAAGCCGGCCCCCCAGTCGTTGTCGGTCATTAGCCTACCGTCCGGACGATACCATCCGATGTCGTGTCCTTCTGTGCCGAGAATGCGTCGGCCTTGGAACCAGCGACGCCGCCGAAAGACCGGGTGCTCATTCCGTATGCGGGTCAACTCACACACGAATTCAAGCAGGTCTTGGTCGCCATGATCCCACATGATCCATGAGGTTTCGTTGTCTTGGCAATATGCGTTGTTGTTGCCCAGTTGGGTCCGGCCCATTTCGTCACCCATGCCAATCATGGGCACGCCCTGAGACAACAGCAGCGTCGCCAAAAAGTTGCGCATCTGGCGAGAGCGTAAGTTCACGACGGTTGGATGCGGTGTTGGCCCCTCAACCCCGCAGTTCCACGACCGGTTGGAGGCTTCCCCGTCACGGTTATCTTCGCCGTTGGCCTCGTTGTGGCGATCATTGTAGGAGACTAGGTCGGCGAGGGTGAATCCGTCATGGCAGGTGACGAAGTTGATGCTGGCGACGGGCCGGCGTCCGGTGGCCTTATAGAGGTCGGAACTTCCAGTCAGGCGAGATGCGAACTCGCCGAGGGTCTGGTCATCTCCGCGCCAGAAATCTCGCACTGTGTCACGGTATTTGCCGTTCCATTCCGACCAAAGTGGGGGAAAATTGCCTACTTGATAGCCTCCTTCACCCACATCCCATGGTTCAGCAATCAACTTCACCTGACTGATCACCGGATCCTGTTGAATGATGTCAAAGAAGGCCGAAAGTCGATCAACATCATGAAGCTCTCGGGCCAACGTGGCGGCAAGATCAAAACGGAAACCATCCACATGCATCTCTTGCACCCAATAGCGCAAGCTATCCATGATCAGCTGCAAAACATAGGGGTGACGCATGTTGAGGCTGTTGCCGGTGCCCGTATAGTCCTTGTAACGGCCTGCCTGGCCAGACTCGACCCGGTAATAGGCGAGGTTGTCGATACCTTTAAACGAAAGCATCGGACCCAGATGATTACCCTCAGCCGTGTGGTTGTAAACCACGTCAAGAATCACTTCGATTCCGGCTTCATGCAGGTTGCGCACCATCTGCTTGAACTCTTGAACCTGACTGACTGCCCCCCCACTGCGGTACTCATTGTGGGGAGCAAAGTAGCCGATCGAGTTATAGCCCCAATAGTTCTTCAAACCCGCGCGAACGAGTCGGTCATCGTGGATGAACTGGTGGACGGGCTGAAGCTCGAGGGCCGTGACGCCAAGTCGGTGGAAATGTTCGATCGCTGAGGCATGGCCGAGCGCCGCGTAAGTTCCCCTCAGTTCAGCTGGAATGCCCGGGTGGAGTTGACTAAAGCCTTTAACGTGAAGTTCGTAAATGATGGTCTGGTGAAGCGGCGTGCCGGGATGTCGGTCATTTCCCCACTCAAAATACGGGCTAGTCACTACAGACTTGGGTACGTGGGGCGCACTGTCGGTGGTTTCCTCGGGGCCGTCCGGATCCTTTATATACGGATAGACTGCTTCACACCAGTCAACAGCGCCCTCGATGGCCTTGGCATACGGGTCAATCAGAAGCTTGGCAGGATTGGCTCGATAGCCACGCTTTGGGTCCCACGCCCCGTAGACCCGATAGCCATACCGCTGACCTGGGCCAATGCCAGGCAGATAACAGTGCCAACGAAAACCCGATATCTCGGCCAAAAACAAGCGAGTTTCCTGGCCATGTTCATCAAAGAGGCACAGCTCGACCTGTTCGGCAACCTCAGAAAATAGGGAGAAGTTAGTGCCCGCCCCGTCGTATGTAGCTCCCAGTGGATAGGGCTGCCCCGGCCAAACCTGCATATTTCAAGAGTCTAATGCGATTAGGGAGACACTGGTGCCCTGGCCATTCCATGTGACCGTATCGCCATCGACGGTCATGATAAGACCCTGACCCTCGCCGTAGGTGGTGCCATCAGGCCTGCCTACGCTTATGTAAGTACCGATGTCTTGGCATTGCGTACCCACGATCGTACCTTGGGCTTGAAAGCAGATCTCGGTCTTAATCGTGCCATTCTCCGTTGGCAGGACCTTAATGTAGGTAGTCTGGCCAATTTCCTCAGCAATGAGGTCACCTAACATAGCTGTCTCCTTGTGATAGTGGGCTTGTCTCTTCAGTAAGCATTTAGAAGGGAACACCCCTCCACTGTCAATTTCGCCGAGTCCGAGCCGGTCCCGAGGCTGCCTCCCCACGTTCCGGAACTCTTCAGGGGTTGCCAACATTCTTGTCGTACCTCGACAGTCTGCGCAAGAGTTACGGTTGGTTCCTTGACCCCCTTGACTAAACAGATTACGCTGCCTGAGGCGATCAAGTCGTGTCCGCCGGCCCAAAGGGTCATGGAAAGTTACTATCGCAACACTCTCGTTCCAGGTGGGAATACTCGGGTCTATTCGCCAGAAAGGACTGAGAGTGTCGAGGGGGACTGAAGAATCTGCGAGCCCGCCGAAAGCCAGCGTTGCCGGATACGGGGCGTTGGTCGCATTGTGCATCGCTTTGTTGGCAAGCCTGACTGAGACATCGTTGACGCCATTGTCAACTCGGGCTTTGGTATCGACTCTGGGCGCTTCGTTGGAGCAAGTGCAGATTGCCCAAACGATCTATCCGTTCATTGCCGGGTCGTTCATGTTGGCGGCAGCTGTATTGGGATTGCGCTACGGCATGCGCCGCATCCTCGTCATGGGAGCCATTGCGTATGCTGCCGGTTCCTTCATCTCCGCAGCCAGCACCAGCATGACAGTGTTTCTACTGGCCGGACGTGTCCTATGTGGTGTTGGAGGAACCTTGATGACACCGATGATCTTCGCTCTGGCGGCTTTCACTTATGAAGGCAAACAGCGGGCGGTGGCGTTCGGTGCCCTGGCTGCCACGACGGGGCTGGCTGTCTTAACCGGCTTTATCGGAGCGGGGGCAGTGATCGATGCGTGGGGTTTCCGGGTGGCCTTTACGTTAGTGGCTATCATGTTCGCAGGCTCTGCCCTGCTATGTCCCCTTATACCTCGGGACCCACCGGCAAAGCCTCGCCCTCGTCTTGATGGAATCGGAACTCTCCTTTCCGTGGCCAGCATTGGATTGGTCTTGTTCGGTTTCATTTCTAGCCAAACGCTGGGAGTGATAACTCCTCGAACGATCCCGATAATCTTTGGCCTGAGGCTGAAGCCGTTTGGGATCTCGCTCTCGCCGTTTGCAATTATCGCCGGTGGTGTCATTTGGTGGGCGTTCATTCGGTGGGAGCGTCGGGTTGAGGCGCGTGGTGCGACTCCGGTACTACCATCAGGATTTCTCAAGAACGCCAGTGTCCGGTCCGGGATGTTACTGAATGTGGTTCAGTACTTTACCATTGGGGCAATCTTGTTCGTGATTCCGATGTACATGCAGATCATATTGGGGCGCAATGCCCTCGAAACTGGACTAATGATGCTGCTCGCTGGGATCGGAATTGCGATCGGTTCACTGGGTACACCCATAATGGCCAGCAATGCCTCACCCAAGAGGATCTGCCAATTGGGACTGACGGTAGCACTTGTCGGCCTGATAGCGGTAGCCAGAGGGTTGGAGACCGCAACGACGAACTTCCTTTTAATCATTGGTTTGTTCATGGTCGGCTGCGGGCTCGACCTGATCGGATCACAAAACGCCAACATTGTTGCCTCTGAGGCCCCCGTGGAGGCCCGGGCCCAGTCAGGTGGCGTTGTTGGTACGACGCGCAGCATTGGATCGGCACTGGGCGCTGCCGTTGTTGGTACCTTGCTGCTAGTCACCCTTACATCCGGTTTCAAGACATCGGTGCTGGGCGAGCAGGTGCTATCCGCACGAGCTCAGCAGGCCGTCGCCGTCTACGGCAGTGTCAAAGTTGTTTCCAGTCCGCAACTCAAGATCTTTCTGGCCAAAACAAAGCTAAGCCCAAGCGAGCAAAACGTCATCTACAGAAACTACGAAGCCGCTCGACTTCAGGCGGTGCGCTACACAGTTCTCTTGACTGCCTTGGTCATGCTAGTATCGCTCTTTGGGACGGGCAGCTTACCTAAGCGGCGACTCGGGCTTCCTGCAACGTAAGGGCCCGGTGACTACGTGAGTGCCGAGGGAACCATGGCGTCTGCGACGTCGCCTGCCAGCGAAGGATCAAAAGGGTCAACTGAGCGAACGTTCCCATCGTTTTGCAAGTCGGACATGCTTACCCACAGCAGGCTCGGGCTCAGCCTAGACCAAAAGTAGTAGTCCAGATTGGTGAGGTCGACAACTGAGATCCATCGGGTCGGATATACCTCGCCGCTTGGGTATGGTGCGCCGAAGGGCTTGGCCGCATTTGAAGCAATATGGATGATTCCAGCGACCGCTTCCCGGTTGTCTGCGGGTTCGGGCAAGTAGTGCAGAAAATAGCTGGCCCGAACAAACCGATCGAGGGAAATAATGTCACCCGGCGGCGGAAGCTCGCCACCGAAGGGGCGATATCGTCGAAGATTTGCCTGCTGCTCCTCAAAACTCGGAGAGTTAGCCATGATCGTGTATTGGGGCCCGTGATGGACGACCATCGCACCGTCGATTGGTTCAATGATCGCCGAATCGCCGCTGACATCTTCGATCGCCAGATGCATTCCAAATTCCTGGCCGTGTATCGCTACTGGCGCAACCCTGACTTGGGCCAACCCATCCAAGGCTTCCGCAACCGTCGCAAAGTTGTCGATCACGTACTGAGCCCACATCGAAATCGCCAGATCGGGCCGGCCGTCGGCAGACTCATACCCCGCGGTGGTGTACATCAGTGCGTGGACCGCTAGCCCTTTATCGTTCATACCATCCACGGTGGCATTGCGCCACTCAGTGATCGACAGACTCGCGTGCCTCGATGTCCACGTCAGATTGTCATTCTCCGGATGCCCGCGACGCTCTTGACCGGCAGGCAGCCACCACAAGCGTGGCTCGTCCTTCTCACGAAAGTCCAGCGTTCGACCTGCGACTTTGGCAACTGAGTTTTCTGAAAAGAAAATCCTCGTACACACAGAGTCCATGCTAGTGTATCGCCCTCCAGGGCTGAGCCAGGGTCCGGTCGATTCGACTTGAATCGCCCTGGGATTAGTGGAGACTTTTGACACGATCCTGGGAGGATAAGTAATGAATAGTCCACAAAAATATGAGCCCGAATTCAGCGAACGTGCAGTACGTCTAGTGATTGAGAGTCGACAGCCCGAAGAATCGGCCAAGCAGGCAGCGTACCGTGTCGGCACCAATCTGGGGGCGAACCCGGGCACAGTTTACAACTGGGCAAAAGCGGCTCGGTCTAGGCCGGCGAGCGTGCCGAGCACAGATTCGGATCCGTTGGCGCGTCTTGCGCAAGTTGAAGCAGAAAATGCTGAACTACGCAGAGCGAACGAAATCTTACGCTTAGCGTCGACTTTCTTCGCGGCCGAGCTCGACGGCCAGACGGTGCCCTCAGGCGTCACACGTCGGATGAAATCACTGCGATAGTGGCTTTCATAAATACATACAGGGACCGTTTCGGAGTCGAGCCTATCTGCAAAGCATTGCGAATAGCTCCATCGGTCTACTACGCGCGCAAAAGCCGGCCAGCCTCGGCAAGAGCCAGACGTGACAGCGAACTCAAGGTAGCGATTTCGCATATCTACGCCACGAACTATCGTGTCTATGGTGCAAAGAAAATCTGGATAGCTCTCAAACGTGAAAGCATCACCGATTGTGGCCGTGACCGTGTTAGTCGTCTCATGAGCAGCCTCGGTATCGCCGGGATCACCCGCAGGGGCCGCAAACCTGTTACAACCAAACCAGACCACGAAGCCCGTCGAGCTCCTGACCTGGTAAAACGCCAGTTTAGCGCTGACGTTCCGCGCCGTCTATGGGTCGCCGACATCACCTATGTTCCTACCTTCGCTCACATGGCATATGTTGCATTCGTCACAGACGTATTCAGTCGCCGTATCGTAGGCCCATGGCGCAACCTCGATCATCTCGAGCTCGCCACATTCGAATGGGTCGAATGGTACAACAACAAACGCATCCACCACACAACAGGAGGAATACCACCAACAGAATACGAACAAAACTACCAACAACAACGCATACTAATAAGCAGCTAAACCCTCTACAAAACCCAGGGCGAATCAATCCTGGCGGCGCTACTCATTGATTACCTGCACGCGAGCGTCTGGTTCGTTGTGATCATGCCGATCGTCGGGGCATGCGTGATCGCCTTCTACAAATACAACTACGCCCTCTTCGGAGTCTTCATGACGATGTTCGTGATCGCCTCGATCGAGGCTGGAACACCGGACAAGTTCGCCGTCATCGGCATCCGGGTCGGCCTCACACTCGTCGGGATCTGCGCCGCCCTGCTCGGGTCGTACTTCCTCCTTCCGGGCCTCGACCGTCCACTTCCGCAACAGGTGTCCCACGCGATCCTGGCATTGCGTGACTATGTGGGCGCTGTATTCTCCGGGTTCCGCGACCCGTCGTCCGCCGACGTGGATTCCATCAAGAGTTCCGGAGCCGATAGCGACGTCGCCGTGACGAACGTTCTCACCGAGATCCGACGCCAGCAGACCTTGGCCAACCGCCGCGACCCCACCATGTTGTTAGCCGTCGCCACGCAGATGCGCCGGCTCGCCGCGGCGACCGCTTCGCTCAGCGGAATCCTGCGCCACCTAATCGCCGCCGACGTCCAACTTGACGCCGCTGCAGTCGTGCCGGCACTCGGCGCCTTGCACGACCAGCTCCTCGACCCGGCAACCGACCAGATCGGGACACCTCTGCGCGAGCTGCGGGCCTGGCAGGACGAGCCCGTCACCATCAACTCGTCAGAAGCGGGGACCGGCGAGCTGACCGGCACGGAGCTCAGCACCGTCGCCGCCGCCGTCGTCGACATGTCGCTTGCGACTGGGCTCGCCGAGGAAAGGGTCTGAAGATCAATAGATATTGTTCAGATAGTCATCGAGCATGCGCTGGGCGTTGAATTGGGCGCTTACAGAACGCATGGAGGCCCGGATGAGCTTGAGCCAGTCTTGGGGGATGCCACTGCTATCACGGTCGTAGAAAAGGGGCGAGACCGTGTCATGCAACAGGCCATAGAGGGCACTGGCATCACGGTTATCTTGACCCACTGGGTCAGAATTTACATCGCCTTCGATGGCCCATCCGTTTGGATTCTCAGCGTCGAAGGCTTCTGCCCACCAACCATCCAACACGCTCAGGTTGAGAGAGCCGTTGAGGGCTGCCTTCATGCCGCTGGTGCCGCTGGCTTCTAGGGGCGGGCGGGGCAGGTTGAGCCATACGTCACAGCCGGACACTAAGAGGGCGGCCAGCTCTAAGTCGTAGTCTTCGAGCACGGCGATGGTTCGACCCACGTTGGGTTCGTAACGAATGGTCACGATTGATTGGAGCGCGTCTTTGCCGCCTATGTCTTCGGGGTGCGCCTTACCGGCCACCAATATTTGGATTGGATGGTCACCTGCCAGAAGTTGAAGTAGCTGATCCAGATCGTGAGTGAGAAGCGACAGCCGCTTGTATGCGGTCATCCGGCGGGCGATACCGATTGTCAAGACGGCAGGGTCCAGGTCGAGCGATTCGGCATAGTCGGGCTTTTCACCACGAATCAATCGTTCGTTGATGGCACGACGGCCAGCTTCAGCGACCAGCTTGCGCCGAGCGTTCTGGCGCACTTGCCAGAGGTCCTCGTCCGGAATCGAGTCCAGCTGCGACCAGACGTTGGCATCAGAGGCATTGGCCTGCCAGCCACTCCCCCACTTATGGGTCAGCAACTGCTGCATGGGTTCAGACATCCAGGTTGGAACATGCACACCATTTGTGACGTGAGTGATCGGGACTTGGTCGACAGTCAGTTTCGGGAAAAGATCTTGCCACATGGTTCTAGCGACCACACCATGTCGGCGACTAACTCCGTTGGCGGTTCGACTCACATGCAGACCGAGCTGTGTCATGCCAAATGGCTCATTCGAGCTGTCCCTGCTTGTTCGCCCCAGGGCCAGAAATGTATCGATATCGAGACAGAGCTCCTTGGGGAAATCTCCCAGCACAGCCGATATCTCGCCTGGGAGGTAGGTGTCGTTACCGGCCGGCACTGGAGTGTGGGTGGTAAACACTGTCCGTTGGCGCACGTCTTCGATGGCCTGATTCGTGTCAGCTCCCTGGGCAATGGCCCGCCGAGC
The DNA here is from genome assembly GCA_038904395.1 of Acidimicrobiia bacterium. Classification (GTDB taxonomy): domain Bacteria; phylum Actinomycetota; class Acidimicrobiia; order UBA2766; family UBA2766; genus JBCKKC01. The sequence goes on from JBCKKC010000031.1 coordinate 21,027, forward strand.
CAGCTCGAGGGGACCAAACGCGGCGTGGCCTTCGTTGAGGTGAATCCGACCCGGATCAATTCCCATCGCATGTAGAGCCCTAATCCCCCCCACACCAAGCAGCATATATTGGGCAAGTCGGGTAGTGCGATCGCCCACATAGAGCCGTCCGGTAATCCAGCGATCGACGGCGAGGTTTTCCTCTAGGTCAGTGTCTAGCAGATAGAGAGGGACCCGACCGACGTCAACCCGCCAAACTTGTGCGAGCACCTCTCGGCCACAGATGGGCACGCTGATGCGGAGGGGGTCAGCACCACTACTGTGAGCGTCGCTGACAAGGACAGCCGGCAGTCGAGACGGGTCTGACTCCAGCCAGGATTCTTGCTGGACCCCATCCATATCAATACGTTGACGGAAATATCCCTTGTGATACATGAGGCCAACAGCCACCAATGGCACTCTCGAGTCGGATGCTTGCTTAAGGAAGTCGCCTGCCAATACGCCGAGCCCACCAGAATAAATTGGCAACGATTCGTGAATGGCATACTCGGCACAAAAGAAAGCAATCGGATTGTTGACGGTGCAGGCACGGTCGGGATCAGCCTGAATCCCAGTTGAAGTGTCAGTTGGCGCCTCGAGCTCGGCTTCAATTTGGGCCCATAGCGAGTTGGCAGCTGAGACTAGTTCTTGATCGTTTGCAGCCCGAGCCAGCGCTTCGCTGGATGCTTCCTCGAGTAGAGCAACCGGATTGCCACCGCATGACTGCCACCGGACAGGGTCAATCGCCCGAAACAGGCTCGGCCCATCAACATGCCAAGACCAACGGTAGTTATAGGCCAACCGGGCAAAGACCCCCAGCTCGGGAGGCAATTTCATCGCCAAGCTCGCCTGGGCACGGGCCAGATCTTCACGCCGAGAAGACTTGACCAGATCTTGTCGATCGGCCTCTGTTTCAAACTGTTCTGCCATAAGTTTCATCCTTCGAGGTGACGGGAGTAGCACTCACAAGAAAATGACCTAGCTGTGTGGTCTAGACATCGGAATGCAAAAACGAATATAACTGGTAGCGACTGATAAGTACATATTCAGGTCCGCCCTCCCGTTCGTCATCCTGAGGGAGGCGCTAGCCGACCGTGAGGATCCATCTGCGGCGAAGCCGCAGGCCAGTCCGGAGGCCTGCTCACTCCGCTCGCAGAATTCGGATTCCTGGATCGCGACGGTCGCAAGCTCCCTCGCGATGACAAAGGCCTGGTGGCAGCATATAACCCCGATGGCGATGGGACAATGGAAACACAATTGATCAAAACTGCAACCATCAATCTCAACGCACCACTAGAAGATCTTGTCACGGGGGGTGCTGCGCATACGTTCGTGACAGTATTTGCCGACGACCAACCTTTGGGGAGCGTAATCCTGCCAACGCCGCTGGACCCCTTCCCCGCTGGTCTAATCCGGGTTGCACTGGCCGACAAATTTGGTAGCCAGCTTCTCACTACGCGTTTGTGCCAGGCGATGGCCACACGCTCCGATTCGGTACCCGAATTGGCCGCAAGTGTGGTCGTGTGCACGAAGGACCGGCCTGACGATCTGCGTAAGTGCCTGGCCTCTCTGGCCCTCCTGACCTATCCGGTCGCAGAAGTCATCGTCGTTGATAACGGATCGGCCAGCCCCGACATCCGTGAAATTGTCGAGTCGTTCGGTTTCACATATGTGTCGGAACCGCTGCCGGGCCTGGACCGAGCCCGGAACCGAGGAATCGCTGCTACTTCAGCCACGAGCGACGTCGTGCTTTTCACCGACGACGACGTGCAAGTGGCGCCCGATTGGGCGACTCATCTGGTGCGGGTGTTTGAAGATCCGTTGGCAATGGCAGCCACTGGTCTGATCCTTCCCGCCCTGCTGGACAGCAAGGAACGAGCGCAGTTTGAGCAGTTCACTGGATTTGAACGGGGTTACACTCGCCGGGTCTTTAACGGCGCAAACATCTCGCCATACAAGGCCGGCAATGCCGGGGCAGGGGCAAGCATGGCCTTTCGCCGTCAGATTTTGGTGGATATCGGTGGATTCCCAGAGCACCTCGACGCCGGAATGCCCACCGAAAGCGGTGGCGACACTTATCTCCTGGCCGAAGTCTTGCGTGGAGGGTTCCGCGTTGTCTATGAGCCCCGATCGATCGCCTTCCACTCGCACAGAGATAACGCCGACGCTCTGAAAAAGGCCTTGCTGGGTTATGCGTCTGGCATGGGCGCTGTCCTGGCAACTAGTTGGCACGAGCACCATGATCCGGCCGCAATATTGGTCGGAGCCCAATGGGGTTTGCGATACTATGGTCGCCGTTTCGCGAAAGCTCTGTTGAAGCGACCCGGAGCCTTGCCGCCCGGGCTTGCCGCCGCTGAAATGCGTGCATTCGTGCGGTCGCTAAATGCCTATAGGGACAGCCTCAAGATCACTGAAGCACGCCCATCTGTGGCCCTGAGTGGCGAAGGCACAGGCCCAGCCAACGCGCCG
>JBCKKC010000032.1:0-23131 GCA_038904395.1 Acidimicrobiia bacterium
GGGAGCGAGAAACAAGATCACGCATACGAGCAAGAGCGCGTGGACGATACCGGCCAAACGGGTTCTTGCTCCACCACGGCCATTCACCGCCGTGCGTGCGATGGCGCCTGTAGCTGGCATCCCGCCAAAAAAGGAGACAGCAACGTTGGCGAGTCCTTGGCCGAAGAGTTCGCGGTCGGGATCGTGGTCCTCGCCATCGACCATGCCGTCGGCCACCTTAGCGGATAGCAGACTCTCGATGGCAGCGAGCGCTGCCACAGCAACGACCGAGGGCATGAGGCTGCCCAGAACACTAAATGAGACCGTAGGCAGGTGCGGCAGAGGCTAGCGCCAACGGTAGGGCAACTATGCCGACCGTTATGCCAGCCAGTAGGTCTGATTGCCAACTTGATCGCAGCGCCTGGTAGTCGGAGCGTTGGGGAAGTAGTTCCCGAAGCTGGCTTGCCCAACGGGAGGTTTGCCCACCTTGTGGTGCGCTCAAAGGAGTTCAATCTTGTCGGGACGATCGGGCCGCAAACATAGCATCCCACCAGCATACTTGGGGGTTCGCTAAAGAACTGTCACCAGCCGCATGTTGAACCAGGGGGCGGATGTCTTCGAGGATGGGGGCGAGGCGGTCGCAAGCGCTACTTGGGCGCTCGAGCCCTATAACGCAGATTCAGGTGAGTGAGCTTGCCCTGTGTGCGAGTTCGTCAATGTCACAACTGCGCAGCACATCGAGGTTTTCGACAATGTTTGCGTGATCCCAATCCCACCAACGAATCTTCAATAGCAGTTCGATGTCTTCGTCCGAAAATCTCTTCTTGAGGACCTTGGCCGGGTTCCCGCCCACTATCGTGTACGGCTCCACATCTTTGGTCACGAGAGCCCGAGTCGCGACAACGGCCCCATCACCGATATGAACTCCAGGCATTAACAGCGCCTCGGCACCAATCCAGACGTCATTACCAATCACGGTATCGCCACTTGCCACAAATGCCTTCGGCCAATCGTCGGGATTGCCATCGTAATCCGGATCGATGCTGTCTAGCGGATGCGTCGTAATCCAGTCATGCCGGTGACCATGATTGCCCCCCATCATGAAAGTGGCACCCGAAGCTATTGAACAGAACTTGCCGATAATCAACCGGTCACAGTCGTGATCCAGCTCATCCAAATACCAAACGCAGTCTTCAAAATCTTTGCCGTGATGATACCCGGCATAATAGCTATGGTCACCTGCTTGAATGTGGGGATTAGTGACTCGGTCCTTGATCACATACGAGTTTCGATACGTCTTAAATGGATTGTCTCGCATTGCCGTCCATATCCGAGAAGGGCGACCAACAAACGGATGAAGGTCGTGCAGTGTGCGCCTGACTTTAAACAGTAGTCATGCCTCCCCCACCGAAGCATGGAATCTCATTCAGGGTCCAGCTTCCAGTAACATCCTCAGATCGGCTTGATGCGGTCGCGTAGGACGTCGATCACTGCATCTTCGGCGAGACGCCCGGCGGCGATTTCTAAGAGAAATTCAAACATCCATTCCTGGTCTTCCGCCTCGTCGTGGACACGCTGCCATTTATAGCCGTTCAATGCTAGGAATAACTCGAACGTAGCGTGGGCGCAACGCTTGTTGCCATCTGGCAGGGGATGGTTGGATATAAGCCTGCACAGCAGAATCGCTGCCTTCGAACCCACATCAGGATAGAGATCTGACGTCCCCCAACCAGCTTTCGGAGCATCAAGGGCCGAAATTGCAAGGCCAATTCGCTCGGATCTAGCTAGATGGGTGGCGTCGATCCCCAACAGTAATTCGGTGATCGAAAGATAATCTGCCAAGTCTGGGTACGTCCACGAATCGCTCACGTCTTCGCTAAACGGTCATATAGACGTTGGTTACGCTTGAGAATTTCCTTCAAACGCCCCTGGAATTCCGGGTCATTTCGCTTGACTTCAACTTGGTCGCGAATGGCCCGAATAATAGCCTCATTCACAGAAATACCTTCTGATGCGGCGATGGCGGAAATCGCTTCATCGTCTTGCTCAGGCAACCGTAGGGTTCGAGCCTTCAGGGCCCTTGAGTCAGCATTCATGGTGTCAGTCTACCACGCCACCAAGAATGGTCGAGTCGCTACAACAGCCCCATCACCAATATGAACTCCCGGCATTAACAGCGCCTCGGCACCAATCCAGACGTCATTACCAAACACGGTATCGCCACTTGCCACAAATGCTTTGGGCCAATCGTCGGGGTTGCCGTCGTAGTCCGGATCGATGCTGTCTAGTCGTAATCCACTCCTGAAGCCGCTCTGTTGGTATGCGTCGGCTATGTTTGCACTGCGAGATGCCCGCCAAAGTTGTTGGTCGCGATGTTGGCTATTCCTGTCCTGGGTTAGGGCGTCGCCGCTGTTGTTTCTTGATTGCAGCGTGGCGTTTGCTAGCAAGATGCCGCCGTTTCGATGACCTCGTCGGGCGGGTTGGGTGGCGTGGGCGAGCGACGAAAAGTGCGGCCGCTAAGCGCTGAGCTAAACGTTGTAAAGCTATTTGACGGTTGCGCAGCTGAGATCGTTCGTCGCGCGCAACAATACACAGACTGGGGCCCAAACGATCAAGCAATACCATGCGTTCTCGACTAGTAAGCGTCGGGGAATTAGCAATATCGAATATAACCTCAACACGGGTATTGGAAGTATTAGCGTGCTGCCCACCGGGACCACCAGATGTGCTGTACCGCCACTCGAGCTCATCGAGCGGAATCCGCACATTCGAATCGACTTCCAAGAATTCCATCACAACTCTCATGATACGGCTGGCCGGAGTCTATCCGGGAGCCGATCATCCAACACTTGCTATGGTCCACACCATTCTTCGCGAAATTCGTCCGCGCCGCCGCCGGTGATCGCGGTGTGGCAGCGGCGCGCTGATGCCGGGTGGATCAGGCTACTAGGGGGCGGATGTCTTCGAGGATGGGGGCGAGGCGGTCGCGCTCGAGTTCGATGTCGTAGCGTGCTTGTAGGTTGATCCAGAATCGTTCCGATGTAGCGAAGTAGCGTGCTAGTCGGAGGGCAGTATCGGCGCTGATTCGCCTCTTACCGTGTACAATCTCGTTGATTCGACGGGGGGCTACGCCGATAGCTATCGCTAGCTTGTGCTGAGTGATTCCGAGCGGCTTGATATATTCTTCGTTCAATATTTCGCCGGGGTGTATGGGGGGCTGTGCCGCTTTTGTCATCGTGGGCTCCTTTCAGTGATAGTCAACAATTTCAACGTCGAGCGCTCCGCCCGACGTCCAGCGGAAGCAGATTCGCCACTGCCGATTCACTCGGACACTGTATTCGCCGGCTCGGTCTCCGCCCAGTTTCTCTAAGTGATTGCCGGGCGGGACTCGAAGATCATCAAGGACCTCCGCAGCATCAAGAATAAGCAGCTTTCTAAGTGCAGCCCGCTGTGTGTCTTTGTCGAATCGTGGGGATCGTTCCCGACGCCAGATGCGCTCAGCTTCTTTGTCTCGGAATGATTTCAACACACACTTAGCATAACGCAACACGTTATTAACGGCAAGTGTAAAGAAAGCTATCCCTGTTGCGATTTCTAGGGCCTTCTGAAGGCCCGATGGCATCGGCCGTAGTGGCTGCAAGGCACGGACATCGAACTTCGGAGGGGACCATTGGCATGTCCCCCGTTCAATGGACACTAAACGTATGAGATCTAAGGTTTCCGACCACAGTCGGGCCCTGGCAGCTCAGAAGGGAGTACGGCGGGAGTTGCCTGCGGCATCTACTCCATCTCGTAGGCACGCTCAAAGAGAGGTTTCGCTCGTTCGAAATCGTCAAGCGTACGGATGGTTATTTCCAGATCGCCTGTTCCGTAGTGGCCGATTGGACGGACGTCGCGGGTGAAGCCGTCTTCGAGCTCCACCGAATCAGGATTGACTTTCACGTAGGCCAGAATTTTATCGCTCTGTGGGCGTACGTCGAGACAGGCAAAATTACCCAGTCGCCTGAAGCCGACATAGAACTTCAGAGTCTTGACTGTTACGTCGTCGCCAAGCGATTCTAGATAGGTGCTGACCGTCGAGAAGAGCATACCTAGATGTTCGGGTAGTCCGCTTAAGATGTCGCTGATGGTCTTTGCATCGCGTGGCGCTCCGGCTCTTGCAGGTGCCTCCGACTGCTCACTCGACATCGACTTGGCCAGCTCAAGCACCAAGAAGCCACTCGGATATTGCCTATATCGGACCAAATCAATGTTGCGACCAATCTGAACAACAGCATGGTCGTCGTATCTCGTGAAGTCGCTTGCTATACACACCAATCTTGGGCTCGACCACTCTATATTTTCGTGATCGACTTGCAGCTTCTTTGCCGCGAGCTGCTCAAATTCGGCCTTGTGATCCATCAGCCAATCAAGATAGAAGAGGCCCTGGGTGAGCAGACTTCCGTGTTGAGAACGCTTGTATTCAATGATGACCGGGCAATTGTTTTCATCCAATCCCAGCGTGTCAATCCGACCGCGATGCACCGGGCCCGTCGAATACTCTGACTCGAGAAATCTGATGCCAAGAAACGTTTCTAGGTGTTGCTCCATCAACATTTGCAACGTTTTTTCGACAGCAACTGGCCCGCCTTCAAGTTCGTTAACATTTCCGCCGGCAATCTCGAACAGCTTGATAACGCCCATGAACAACTTCCTTGAATGGCCGATACTCCAAGCCTAGATGCCCTCATCGTGCCCCGGTTCGTGGCGCGTACGGACGTGAGCGCTCCGTGGGACTCCTGCTTGCAATTCGTCGCGACCCAGCCGTGTTCGCCGTCGTCGATCCGTTATGACCGCTCCCCATTTGCCGTCGAAGGCTCCAGAACCCTACGATTGGCTCGAACTGATGTTTGGACGTGTCCTCCTCTCGAAGGGAAGTCCTCCATCAACGAACCATGAGAATGTCGAAATGGAGTACGACGATGATCAACAATGCCAACGCGAAGCGCCTTCTAAACCAATATCTCAGCGAAGAATCCGAACGTCACGGCGGATTACAACGATGGTCCTGCATGACAGCTGGGCTCAGGGATGCGCGTCGAACCACTGGAAGAGATGAGAAGGACTGGACTTCGAAGCCACGTAAACGGGCTGAGTCATGGCTGGGGCTGATGGGCTATATCGCTGTTCTGGATCAGCTGGGAACAGCCGTGCTACGGTCTGCTTTGACGACTGACAAGCAGACTCGCTTGGATGAGCGCTTGCATGACGGCAAGCCAGTCAAGAACTTTGAGCGCTGTCTTGTGCAATTTACCGATCTTCAAGACGACGATATCTATGCTCTTTACGCACTTCGCTGTTCTCTCATGCATGATTTCAGCTTGGTCAACTTGCACAATAACAGGAAGTATCAACGCGTATTTCGACTTGATCCCAATGCGCAACTCCTTGTGAAGCAACCAGAAACACCCTGGGATGGAACTTTCCCGGCCTCAGCCGACAACATGACTGTTGTTAATCCCGTCTTAGTAGGAGAGCTGGTCGAGGGTATAGCGATCGAGGTCCGGAAGTGCCAAGCAAACGACCATTTGGAATTGGCTCTGAAATCAGAAAAAGAATTCGAAGCCCGCTACTTCTTGCAATTTTGATCAACACCGAACTTGCAAAACCGGCTAGCACGAGCCGGCTTTGCAGGTTTCAGTTGCAAGCCTGTAGCCGAACTCTGGGTATTTAGTAACCCCAGTTCTCATGCGCCAGAGGCGCCCGATTCAACTCATCGCGCAATAGTCGCCACTGGGGTAAGTGCTGATCCATCAACGCATGGAACTTGTCGTCGTGGTGAGTCGCGCTGAGATGAATCATTTCATGGACAAGCACGTATTCAATGCAAAGAGGCGACTTCTTCGCCAGTTCAAGGTTTACCCAGACCCGACGGGCGGTTGGATTGCAGGTGCCCCATCGGGTCTTCATTCTCTTGATGCCGGTATAGGCCACGTCCACGCCCAGGGCTACTTCCCACTTAGCAACGAGTTGAGGCAGGACCAACTTCAATTGTTGTCGGTACCATTCGCGCAACAATCGTTCACGACCTTCGCGGTCAGCACTGGGCCTCGCTGATAGTTGCAGGATTCCCGATCGAGTAATGCGAACTCCAGTAGGCCCATCGGTGCGCAGCTCGAGTCGGTAACGTTGCCCCATGAAGAAGTGACTCTCCCCGGTAATCATTTCGCGCTGCGACTGCCGATCTTGGATAGCCAGCTTTTGTTGCTGCGTGCGTATCCAACCTAGGCGTGACACCACTGCTAACCGAACTGCCTCATCATCAAGTCGCAAAGGAGCCGAAACTCGGACCTGCCCATCGGGGGGATGGACAGAAAGATGGAGATTCTTGATGTCTTTGTATATGACCTCTACCGGCTGGTCGCTCACCACAATTTGCAGTCGCTTAATAATCACGTTGCCTCTTAGCAATGTCAAAGATCGTTTCAACAAGCTCGTCATCATCACCAAGCTCTGCCTTGATGGCTAGACGAACCTCGCGCTCCTTAATTGGGGTGCCATGCCAGTCAGCCTTTTTTGTTGTTCGGATAGCTTCATCAACCAACAACGTCAATTCACTATTTCCATTGAGGTTGTCGAACAGTGCGCGCTGAGCGCCTGTCGAAATTGCTGGAGGGTAGCGGTCGTCCTCGGGTTGATTGAGTTTGCCAGCGAGTGTGACGACGTCGGCCAAATATGCCTTGTAGTCGATCGCCGCTTTCTTCCTGGCCCGAATCAATTCATCAAGGAGTTTCGACATCCGTTCGTAGTATTTCGGGTTCACTTCAAGCTCATCAATGATGACCCGTCGCATGTTGTTCTCAATCGTTTCCGCAACGGCTTTATGATTTTGGCGGATGCTCATCGGCAGAGCGTCAATTGCCTTCTCGCCTCGGTCCATCAGAAGGTCAACGAGCGTAAGATCATCGAAGCTCGAAACTTCCTTACTATCCTCTGCTCGGATATAGGCATCGAGGAGATGGCGCATGTCGGGCTCGTACATTTTCATGTCGATGTAGTCGCCGCTGGAGAGCTTCACCACCTTTCGTACGCTCTCATAATGCTTGACCTCGAATTTGATGGTTTCGGCCTGCGCTTTTGTGTAACCAGCCGCTTCCATGTCGTTCGCCAAGTCAGCGTATGCACGCAGCAGAGAACTAACACGCTTGTACAGAGCTACACGCTTGGGTTCGTTGTCGACTAGCTGGTCATCGTCCCCAGAGTCGGAGGCGCAGAAATAGTGAAAGTATTCCATCGTGCCGCGTGGCGGTTTAACCGGTTCACACAGTGCTCTAACTGATTCGAGGCGTTCCTCAAGTCGTTCCCGCGCCTCACCCAAGCGGTTCTTGAGCAAGCCCTGAACGTCTTGGGCATCGAACCCATCGAATGCTTCGCCTGTGTAGTCCTGGAGCGACTTCTCAAGGGACTTGAACAGGTCCTTGTAATCAACTATGTAGCCATATTCTTTATCTTCACCGTCGAGGCGGTTAACACGGCAGATGGCTTGGAATAGGCCGTGATCTCGCATTCGCTTATCGATGTAGAGGTATGTGGCATGGGGAGCATCGAAACCGGTTAGGAGTTTGTCTACGACGATGAGCAGCTTCATCTGACCAGGCTCGTCAACGAAGCTCTTCTTCACCTCTCGCTCAAACTGTTCCACCTTGCTGACAGCGATGTCTTCAGACTCGTTGAAGTGCGAGGCAAGCATCTTACGATAGACGTCATACTTGAGAATGTTCTCGGTCTCGCCTGCACCCGACTCTTCGCCCTTGATATCAGCGATGCCGGGCTTGTACGAAGTAACGATCGCACATTTGCCAGCAAGGCCAATCCTTTGAAACATTTCAAAAAAGCGACATGCGGAATAGATATCTCCCGACACGAGAACAGCGTTGCCATGACCGCTCATGAGGCGCGGCCGAAGCCTCATGTCGAACCAGATATCGCTAACAATCTTTTCAAGCCGGTCCCGCGAGCTAAGCACCTTTTGCATTGTGCCCCAACGACGCTTCAATTGCGCTTTCGCCACATCGTTTAGGCCCTGCGTCCTATTCTCAAACCACTGGTCGACCTTCTCCTGCGATCCAACACTTTGGTCGATATCTCTCGCCTCGTAGCGCAGATCGAGGATAACTCCGTCCGCTACAGCTTCGTCGTACTTGTACGTGTGGATATACGGTCCAAAAACTTCAACGCTCTTCTGCTTGTCCTTCTTAAGAAGAGGTGTTCCCGTGAAGCCGATGAACGTGGCGCTGGGGAGCACGGCCTTCATCGCGTGATGGAGCTTGCCCGACTGCGTCCTGTGACACTCGTCAACGAAGACGAAAATATCGCCCTTGGCGTGGAATCCCTGAGGAAGATGCTTCTGGATGTCTTGAATGAAGCTATCGACGTCGCCTTCTTCCGCACTACCGAACTTGTGTACCAGAGAGCAGACTAGCCACTCGTCATTGCGGTTGAGGACATTGACGAGATCTTCACCGCTCTCCGTACGATAGATGTCTTCACTGACACCCTTAAAGACCTTTTCGATCTGCTCATCCAACTCCGTGCGATCTGTAATCAGCAGCACACGGGAGTTCTCAATATTTTCGCGGATCCACTTGGCGAGCCAGACCATCGTCAAACTCTTGCCGCTACCTTGAGTGTGCCAGACGATCCCACCTTCACGGCGCTTCACACGCACCTGCGCAGCATGGACGCCGAAATACTGATTATGACGGCATATCTTCTTGACTCCTGCATCAAAGACAGTGAAGTCATGGACAATCTCAAGCAGACGTTCTTTGCTGCACATTTGGCGGAGGGCACGATCGAGCGGGTTCGCCACCTCGCTCGGTTCCTTCCAGCTCCGGTAATACTTCTCGGGAGTTGCTATCACTCCATACCGCAGGCCTTCAGCATCGCTGCCCGCTATGACAAGTTGAACCGTTGCAAAGAACGGCTGAATGAACTCCATCTTCTGATTATCGAGATTCTGCCGGATACCCTCAGTCACAGAAACGACCGAGCGTTTTAGTTCCAACACGCCCAGCGCCACCCCGTTAACGTACAGAACGATGTCGGGCCGCTTGGTATTCTGGCCAATTATGGTCACTTCCTGGGCGATGGCGAACTCATTGTTCTCCGGAGTAGTCCAGTCGATCAACCAAACCGTGATGTGCTGCTCTCCACCATCGGGACGAACCTTAACCCCGTAGCGAAGCAGCCTGTAGACCTCACGATTTGCGTCGTAGAGAGTCTTACTGCCGAACAACGCCCCTGCCTGATTTAGGTCGCGCAGAACCTTCTCGATAATCTTTTCGTCATGTCCCTGGCCCTTCAACCACTTGGTAAGGAGCGCTTCGTCAACGTTGGCGTTGCCCTCGCGGTCTATCCAATTGCCAAGATACTTGTAGCCGAGGACATCTCGGAAAAGTGTCACCACACGGTCTTGGGTAAGGCGCTCCTTTTGGCCTACGTTGTTCATGCGTTTGCCCTCACTTCCTTCAACCGCACTCGGCCAGTCAGCAACACCTGCATCATGCCGACCTTCATGGCTTTCGTCTTGTCTCGTCGAAGCGTGAGAGCCTCAATCTCGGCATCAAAGGTACCTAGAAGAGATGCGATGGCACGCTGTTCAGGCACACTAGGAAGAAGCACTTCGATCCTGCGTACGTTGTTCTTGGATATGCCGTAAACGGAGATCCCTGTGGCTAGGCGAACCAACGCCCGTTTCACGGAGGGAATCGACCACAAATATGCCTTGAATCCGTCCGCAAGAAGACTTCGATCCCCGCGCAGAAGGAAAGTGTGCAGTCCTGCAACGACCGGGCGGCTCCCCAAGCCTCGAATCTCGACGCATTTCCCGATTCCCTCGTAGTCCTCGGATGCATCCACCATCACAAGGTCGCCCTCTTCGACCCGCTGAATATTGGCGACCTTATCATTTTGGATCCGTGGTAAAGACTGCTTCGAGCAATCGAGAAAGGATGATGCAGCCGCGTGAATATCGCCGTAGTGGATATAGTCAACGTCGCCCGAATTCGAGAGATCTGAGCGAGGGTTGGTGGCAGTCGCTAAGAATGCGAAAAGATCACCGAACTTTTTCCGCGCCCAAGGTCCAGTGAACCCGGGCAAGCGGGTCTTGCCGGTTAGGAGCTGCTGCATCGCTCCGAGTTTGATTGCACGCTTCTTCGTGATCAGCTTGTCGAGCACATCGATCAAGGCATCAACAGCTCCTAGAGCGGATGCGATGACGCTCTGTTCGACCGCATCCGAAGGAACGGCTACTGGGAATTCGCGAATGTCAGCGGCGCTGATGTGTGGAATTGCACTGTGCGTCTTTACGGCATCGACATACGAGGGAAATGAATCGCTCCCAATGAGAAATGGAAGAAGACCACTGTCACCTCGCCGCGAGCGGATTCTAGCAACCCGCTGGACCAGTAGAGCAGGTTCATCTTTCTCAGAAATCACAGCATAGCTCCGGCCTACAAGGGCGCCGTCCATAGCAATGACAACGTCGCCCGAGCGAAGTTCATAGCCCGAAAGAGCGGGCGTCAGGACTGGCCAATACTCTGTGATGTCGGGGCGCCAGTCCAAAGCGCCCCGTTTGACGTTGGAGCCACGTACAAGTTTGATACCCGAGTTCGCAAATCGAGCGCTCGGAAACGGAAAGCCCGTCAGCAGGTCAGCAATATCGCCTAACCGAACATACTCCCAATCGGCGGGGAGTTGGCCGACGTCACTTTGCTGAGAGTCACTCGGGATCCAAGGCTTCGGAAGGGCATGTGGGCGCCTCACCATTGAAGCCCCATGTTCTTGAGATGAGCATCCACTTTGGCTCTTAGCTCCTCGGTTTTCGCCTCCAATATCGGCAGCGGTGTGGCATACCGTGCCTCAATCTCTTGTATTCGTGCCGCAAGAGCACCCGTGAGACGTCGGACCTCGTCACTTAACGCCAAGCGAATCGACTCAGCCCACTTGTCGTTGACTACGAGTGATTGGATCTCGCCCTCAGTCAATTCGCCATACCGGGCAAGGATCTTGGCATCCAGATCGCTCTTTGCGTGCTTGGCAGTCTTGGTGGCTGCGCTCGCCTTGTCAAATAGTGAAGCGCAATGAGCAAGGATCTCTCGTTCCTTGTCGCTGTCGGGGAGATGAGCGAAGTCCTTGATTGCGTCCGCCAGTCCGCCTTTCGTCACTTCTCCTTTGTCGTTCTTAGCGTCCTCTATCGGCCCATCTTCTGAACTGTTTTCCTCAACGAACTCATCGAGCTCTCGCCCCAGCGCTTCGGCCATTTCCTCTAGTCGCGCTATCGTCCCAAGTTCGGTTGAGAAGAATCGTTCAGCTACGAGTGTCGGCGGGATGAGATCCATTTTGTACTTCTTCTTGCCGACAACCAGATCCGCCGTCTCCTTGATCTTTTTTTCCTTGTCATCGATAGCCAGGCGCGGCTTTGAGGCGTCTACCCATCCTTCAGCGGCGATTAGATAAAGGTCGTCTTGCAGTGCCTCAACCCAATAGTCCATGAGACGCTGATACATGCGATACTTGTCCAATAGGGGAAACGTTTCGAAGCGCTCAAGGAGATCTTCAGACAACATGTTGATGATGTCTTTGGGGATAGTCCCCTCCTTGACGCTGTTGAGCACAGATTCATGTGCAAACCTCCACGACTCATATACGTCAAGCACTCGCCCAGAGAATGAGCTGAACTCCGGGTGATGAAAGATCGTTTCTTTCATCTTCTGGGTTTCAATTCGCGCTCGACAGTACCCGGTTCGATCGGCCGGCTCGAACAGCTCATCGCGAAGTGCAGGGAATACCGACCAATATGCTTCAAGTGCATCAATGTCCACATTAGGGATGCCCCCACGCAGGTGAGCCTCAAGGTCCTGCAAGTCTTCCGGTTCACTCGAATCGATGTAGCGGGGAATGTTCAAATTGAACTCGTTCCGGAGCGAAGCGATTTCCGACCGCGGCACCATACGTGAGTAGCCGGGCACTTCGACCTGCTTGTTGAACACGTCGACGATGTGGTGAATATCGCGTGCTCGCAGACGATTCTTGTTGCCGTCCTTCATGAATCCTCTGCTGGCATCTACCATGAAAATCCCAGAACGAGTCTGCGCGTTCTCCTTGCTGATAACGACGATGCATGCGGGGATACTCGTTCCGTAGAAAAGATTCGCCGGAAGCCCAATGATTCCCTTGATCAGACCGCTTTGGACGAGGTTCCTCCGTATGTCAGCTTCTCTGTTGCCACGGAAGAGCACGCCATGCGGAAGAATAACCGCACCCTTCCCCGTGCTCTTGAGCGACGCGGCGACATGCAGAAGAAAGGCATAATCACCATTCTTCTCTGGCGGCACCCCATACTCGAAACGACGGAACTCATCTTGAAATGGGTTGAGGCCGTTCGACCACGCCTTGACGGAAAAGGGCGGATTGGCCACGGCAAAGTCAAACGCCTTCAAACTGCCATCGCTGTTCTTATAATGAGGCGACGCAAGCGTGTTGCCACGCCATAATTCGGCAGTTGGGTGGCCATGAAGGATCATGTTCATTCGGGCCAACGCCCAGGTCGCCACATCATTCTCTTGTCCGTAGATCGTGATACCCCGGGGGCTTTCATCCGCTGCCTTCAACAGCAGCGATCCCGAACCGCACGTCGGGTCATAAATTGAATGGTCCTGGCGCGTCGCCGAACTAATGCCAAGCACCTTCGCCATGATCCGAGAGACTTCCGAGGGCGTATAGAACTGCCCCTTACTCTTGCCGGATTCAGTTGCGAAATGACGCATCAAGTACTCATACGCGTCACCCAAAAGGTCATCGTCCTGGGCCTGGTTCGAACGAAAGTCAACGGACTCGAAAATACCAATGAGGCTGCTGAGGCGATCCACCATCTCTTTGCCACGACCGAGCTTGTCCTCGTCGTTGAAATCGGCGACGTCGATGACTCCCCTTAGTGCGTTCGCCTCTGCCAGCTTGCCGATAGCCTTGTTGATGCCATCGCCGATCTCCTTGTCGCCCTTAAGCTTGACCATGTCGTCAAAACCACCGCCTGCGGGCACTCGGATAAGAGCGTCGCCCTTCAGGGCAGCATACTTATCGGATACATACTTCATGAAGAGGAGGGTGAGGACGTAGTCCTTGTACTGTGAGGCGTCCATGCCGCCGCGAAGCTCATCACAACTCTGCCATAACGAGCTATAAAGGTCTGACTTCTTGAGCGCCATACTTCCACCCCCTCTTCACGTGCTTCTGAATCGGGAGGTTAGGCTTGTCGGGAAAGCCCGTCACCATGGCCTCGAGCCGCCCCAGTGTAATTTCGGGCGGGCGGGAAGGTGTGAGGCCCCAGGCTGCCGCACTAATTGTCATCTGAACTTTTCGACCCCCACAATCTGGGCAGCCACTACCACGATATTCATGCACTATTGTTGCCTGCCATTCGCGATCACGCTGCTTCGGGACAATGCCACCAGAATCTCAATGGCAGAGACAATGTTAACTCATGATGCACCTAGTGAGAAAGAAGGCAATCGATGAAGGTTGAGCGGTAAAGGAGTGAGCGCTCAGCGACAGACCTGGCCAATCTTTCGGATAGTGGGCAGGTTGTATTCCGCTACAGACCGCGAACCCACCTTGGCTTATGAGCCCTTAAAGTTAGATCGTCTCCCATAGCAGATCTCCTAGTCATAGGCAGAGCCCAAATCAGCGCTCGAATTGTCCAACCACATGTTGCTTGATAGATTGGCCGCATGTGCTTGAATCTGGTCTTTGGTATTGCTACTGCTATAGCAACGATAGCTATTGCCATAGCTACTTTGTTTGCTGCGCGCTCCGCTGCCCGCGCAGCTAATTCAGCGGCGCATTCAGCCCGAGAGACGGCGCAGGCTTGGCGCGTAGAAAGTTTCATTCACGTTGTCCAGAGCTTTAGCGACGAGCGCTGGAATGAAGCTGAAAAACTGCTTTATGAAAATGCCAAAGACGCTAAGGAGCTTGGGCCGGGGGAACAAGATGCGGCAAATAAAGCCAAGGATCTTGTTGGTAGCCGTATGAGCATGGCAACCACCTTAAATAGACAGGAGGCTCTCCCAGAGGGTTGGCTCGATGAGCACTTTGGAAAGAGGATCGAGAGGCTGTGGCTAATTATTAAACGACATGTCGAGCAACGGCGCACCAGCGAGTGTGTGCCGAATTTATATGCAAATATTGAGGATTTTCTGGAGAATGCGGGGCTTGCACACTGAGAAGGTGAACCCCCGGTACTTTCCAAAGACTTTGCCTCGTTCAAACGTTCTGGCCACACTTGGGAATAGTTTCTGCTGCATATCGCATGGCGTGTAACAGGGGACACACTGCCAACCCACGGAACAGGCCCGTGTGCTGTCATCTAGCAGCGCTGTGAGCCAATAACCCACACTCCCCGTTTTGCGGCAACCTGGGCTTCATTACGGGTCATGTTTTGCTGAGCTTCTCGAGGAGATCGGAGTCTTCGTCGAGGAACCTTTGTAGCCGGCTGCGAAAAGTTTTGTCGGCGCGCTTTTGCGCCAGATATTCGCCGACTGCTCTCACGATCAGTTCATTTTCGCTCACTCTTTCGGTAGCAGCCACCAGTGCCAGGTCATCAACTTGCGAGTCAGGTAGTCGTAACGTTCTTGCTTTGCGAGTCATGCGAACCTCCGCCATGGTGTCAATGGTACCATCGATACCAACTGACGCTCAATCAGTCGCCGCCTCTTGTTATCGAGGCAATGCCGCCGGAGTCGCCACAGAGGTGGCCCCGGTTTGCCACGGCGGCTGTAGCCTTGTAGCAATGACGTGCGGCCTTGTGACCACTAGCATCGAAGCCATCGTGTTATCGACCATCGAGAAAGAGCTCAGACAAACCTGAAGAGACACAGAGACTAAGGCAGAAAGCATGAGCCTAAAAGAATGGGAGAAGGAAGTTCTCGACGCGCCAGGTGCGACAAACCGCGTGGCAGAGATCGAAGATGAACTTCGCTTAGCTGCTGGATTGACGGCGCCGAGCGATCGACGTGTCGCTTGCAATGACTCGGTGGGTGAACTGCCATAACAACTCGTGACCCAACCAACTTTCGGTTTTGGCTATTGTTTTCGAAAGTCGGAGTTGCTATCGTTGTGGTTGTGGTTGTGAAAGGAGATGACTTTCGATGAGTGTAGTTGCCCGAGATATCTCCCGGTTTCAGCAACTTGTGGACAACGTGACGAGGCTCCAGGACGTTGAACGTGGCGTGGCCTCCAAGAGTGACGTTGCGATAGTCAAGGACCGTCTGCTGGAAAGCGCCCCAGCGGTACGTATTTCAGTAGCTGCTGGCCTTCTGGAAGTTAGCGAGCCGACCGTTCGCTCTTGGATGAGGGAGGGGGTACTGCGGCCAGTCACCATTTCGGTTAGAGGTCGTGAACGAACTCGAATCGACCCTAGGTCCCTGGTCGAAATATTCGAAGCTGTCACAAAATTGCGCGCTGCCGGTAGAGACCGCAACCTGCGTGAAGCACTACTTTACTGGTTGGCTGACGAGCGTGATATTAGTTCTGACTCTTTCCATCAATCGCTAGAGGAAATGCGCCAGGGCCAAGTCGTTGACATTACTCCTCAAGATGATTGAGCATGGCACGCTTCCAAATTAAGGTCACGCTGATCGCACATGAATCAGTCAAGCGTTTAAAAGGCAAGGTCCAAGCCGACTTTTCTGAGGCCGTCATAGATTTTGCTCATCGAGGATGCGCTGCGGCCCACTATCGCCTGACCGGGGAAGTGGTTGAGCATGTTTGCTGTAGGCATCTATACGGTTCCTGGCGACTGTTGGCAGCCTTCCCTGATGACCGCACCGTTGTCGTATTAGATGTTGCCCAACACACCAATAAGCGAGACACTGATGTCTACCTTCGTCTATTCGACATATTGAACATCGAGCAACCAGCCCGACCCCGGACCAAGCCTCCGTGCTGCACTCCGAATGCGGAGCCTCCGATAGATGCGGATCTTCTAGAAGGCCTGTCCGTACTTGCAAAACGATTGGGCACAGACTAGAAGTACCCGCAGACAGAACTCAGCGTGACGCTTAACAGGCACTTTCGGTTTCGGCCTCACATTCAAATTCCGCAAGCTCCAATAGACCGGGGCCTATGAGCTGGACGCACTCCTCAATCGAACTGCAACACCGACCAGAAGGGAAACTACCCACGGCGTGCACGAGCGCTAGCTCGCCACGTCACTCACACTATATTTGTTCAGCCAAACCCCAGTCGGGAAATTCAACAGCCACACCGCCATGCCCAGCCAAGTGTTGAAAAACATGACCGGCACCGATGCGACAAAAAAACTACCGGCGACAGGGAGCCGGCGGACTCCCAGCGGTAGGCAGCTCGGCCCAAGCCATTGGTCATGAATGTATTTACCAATTTCGCATCCCGCTACGCGCACTCATGCAAGAACGGTTAACTAGACGGCTTGGCTTTCCACAGGGGGCCGGTAGAGATAGAGTTGACCCATGACCAGTTTGAGGGCGAGCGCATGAAGGTTGAAGGGGACCGGCTTGGGTGCGCGGCGACAGACCTGGTCAATTTTACGGATTGTGAGCATCTGACGGTTCTGGATCGGTTGCGTGCGCTGGACGAGCTCGATGCTCCAACCGTCAAAGATCCGATGGCTGAGCTGGCTAGCCACAAAGGTGACGAGCACGAGCGCAAGTATATCGAGCAGCTGCGGGCGAGCGGCCATGAGGTAGTTGAGATTGACAATGATGCCGATCTTGAATCGCAGGTTGAATTGACGATTGAGGCGATCAGGTCGGGGCGCGAGTATATCTATCAGGCAGCCTTCATGGATGGTCGGTGGCGCGGATACGCTGACGTTTTGCAGCGTGTGCAAGTGCCATCTGACCTGGGCGACTTTTCGTACGAAGTGATCGACGCTAAGCTGGCCCGGACTGCCCGCCCACACTTCATTATCCAGCTGTGCTTTTATAGTGAGGCATTGGCCAAGATTCAAGGCGCGCTGCCCAAGCGAGTGCATCTCTGGGTGGGCACAAACGAGATGCTGTCGTATCCCTTGAGTGACTTTTTCTCCTACTACCACCGGGTCAAGGGCCGCTTCACCGAGTTCTTGGATCGTCTCGAAGATAACAGCGGCAATGTTGAAACTTGGCCGTGGCCTGTCCCCCACTGCACCGTCTGTCGGTGGGCTGATCGGTGTGCGTCACAGCGCCAGGAGGAAGATCACCTGAGCGTTGTGGCCAACATTCGACGGGGGCAGATCGAGAAGCTCAATGTTGCCGGTGTGATGACCCTCACCGAGCTTGCAGCCCTCGAAAGGCTGCCTCAAGTGGGCATAGCCCGATCAACGTTCGAGAAGCTGCACAGACAGGCCAGTCTGCAAAGTTCGCAGCGAGAATCGGGCAAACATACCTATGAGCTGCTCGAGCCCGAACCGGGCAAGGGTTTGGCGTTGATGCCACCTCGGTCTGCCAACGACATCTATCTTGACCTCGAGGGCGATCCCTTTTATCAGAACAACCTCGAGTATCTATGGGGCTACTCCGAAGAAGTCGACGGCAAGCTTCAATACACCGTGCTCTGGGCACATGACCAGGATGCGGAAAAGCAGGCTCTCGAGGCCTTCATAGATCACGTGCGTGAACGCTTGGCAGACGATCCCGATATGCACGTCTACCACTATGGCGACTACGAGCTGAGTGCTATGAAAAGACTCGCCTGCCTCAACGCAACACGCCAGGACGAACTCGACGACCTGTTAAGACACCAAATATTCGTTGATCTTTATCGTGTTGTGCGAACAGCCCTGCAAGCATCCACATCGTCATATTCCCTCAAGGACATCGAGGGTTTTTACAAGACTCGCACCGAAAAGATCAAACAAGCTGACGAATCGATCGTTGCCTACGAGCGCTACCTGGCCAACGGCGACCAATCTGAGCTCGACGCGATCGAAGCCTACAACCGTGAAGACTGTGAATCGACCTTCGAACTGCACGAATGGCTGGAGGGAATCCGTCCGCGGGCACGTAAGAAACTTGGAGCGCTTGCCGAATGGAGAGGCCCGCCCAAAGATGAGCCGGTCACAGAGAATCGTGCAGAAGAAGATCGACTCATTGCCGATTTGAAGCGCCAACTGTTGGACGGTGTTCCAGAGGATTTGGAGGGGGCCTCGGCTGACCAGAAAGCACGTTGGCTACTAGCCCAGCTACTTGACTATCACCGCCGAGAAGATAAGCCGGCATGGTGGAGATACTACGACCGGCAACAAATGACCACGGAAGAACTCATAGAGGACACCGATTCGCTGGGTGGGCTTGTGCCGGAATCCCCTGAACCGGTCGGCACAATTAGGCAGTCCTATCTCTACGCCCTCAAATATCCGCCCCAAGATCACGCCCTCCGGACAGGACAACCTGCCTACATATACGGCGAAGACAGGAAGACGATCGCGGTTGGTGACGTCGAGCAGGACCACATTTTTGTGAGACGGGGAACTGGCCGGGCCAGCGAGCCTCTGCCCAGAGCACTATTCCCCGTTGAGACGGTAGGGACAAGGGGGCTCGCGGAGGCGCTACAACGAGTCGCGACGGCTCTGGTGCAAGACGAAGACTCGCAGTATCTAGCCGGTCGTGACATTCTGCTTGGCAAGCCCAGATTCATTGACCTGCCCGGTGGTGCCACCATCCAGCCGTCAGAGATCACGCCTGAGGCCGTGTCGGATGTGCTCAAACACCTCGACTCCAGCTACCTGTTTATTCAAGGGCCGCCGGGATCGGGCAAGACTTGGCTGGGGGCACGTCTGATAGTGGAACTCGTCAAAGGTGGAGCACGGGTCGGCATTACAGCACCGAGCCACAAAGCGATCCGAGGTCTGGTTTCCAAGGTCGTAGCCACTGCTACCGACCGAAACATTGACCTAACGGTTTGGCAAAAGATCGACAACGACCAGGCTGGCGACACACCGTGGTCAGACAAGTGGAAACGGGCCGACACGGCCCAAGAGGTGCGCGATCAGTTGGCTGCCAAGTCGAACACCGTGCCAGCCGGGACTGCCTGGCTGTTCGCAAACAAAGAGATCGGCGAGAATGGCTCCGAGCCGCTTGACTATCTATTCGTTGACGAAGCCGGGCAGTACTCGCTCGCAAACGCGCTCGCGGCGGCTACCGCTACGAAAAATCTGGTCTTGCTCGGCGACCCTCTGCAGCTGGCCCATGTCAGCCAAGCGACGCATCCGATCGGAACAGAAAAGTCAGTCTTGGAACACCTACTCGGCGACGATGAAACCATCGCGCCAGACAAAGGGATCTTCCTCGATATGACGTGGCGTATGCATCCGGATGTGTGCGCCCCTATCTCTGAGCTCATCTATGAGGGCAGATTACATTCGAGACCAGGCTGCGAACGACAAACCGTGACAGCGCCAGGGGCCATCTCGGGAACAGGCCTTAGATATGTCCCGGTCAGTCACCAGGGCAATGGCCGCTTCTCCCCTGAAGAAGTCGACAAGGTGGCTGAGATTTACGCCCAACTACTGAAAGGCAATTGGACTGATCAGGACGGCCTTACGCATGAGATCACGGTCGACGATGTTCTAGTCGTTGCCCCATACAATCGTCAGGTCAACGAACTGACCAGTGCCCTCCCGGACAACGCTCGAGTCGGTACAGTCGACAAATTTCAGGGCCAACAAGCAGCCGTTGTCATCTTCTCTATGGCAACATCAAGCGGAGCAGAGATACCGCGCAACATCGAGTTTCTCTTTTCCCGAAACCGACTCAACGTGGCAATCTCACGCGCCCAAAGTTTGGCAATCCTCGTTTGCTCACCCAAACTGCTCGACACACGCTCTCACACCGTCGAGCAAATGAGACTGATCAACGCCCTCTGCTTCCTCACCGCAGAAAGTCGCTAGCCAAAAGCTCCGCGCTGCAAGCGACCTCCGCAATCCGCGAGCCATTCTCCTGATCCCATACAAAGACTGGAGGTGCGATCACTGGTGGTCCTTAACACGAGCGCTCTTTGGACCGATGATCAAGAAGCGCATCCGAGCCATCGGCGAAGAAGTCAAAGACTACAAAGAGGGCTGATTGAAGGCGCCCCCGGCTTCCCCTGCGAAGGGCCACTAGGCAACGACCCTTCTAGTCGTGGCCGGTGCAATGTTATCCTTGGTTTATGAGTAACGACCGAGTCCATCGTCGCTTTTGGGTCCGTGCTTTGCGCTGGGTATCCGCAACATTGGCAGCACTCGTTGGCATCGCTCTGGCTTTGCTATTGGTTATTGCGTATGTTTGGCAACCTGGCGTTGATCGATCGCATCCGTCCGCTTTTCTACGTACGCATCGCACCCAGTATGTAGACGCGGGGGGTTTTCGGATCCACTATTGGCATGAAGGGAGCGGACCGCCGCTCGTGCTCGTGCACGGCGGTCAAGTATGGCTTGACGATTGGAAGGAAGTCATGCAACCGCTCGCCGAGCACTTCAGCGTATATGCTCTCGACATGCCTGGCCAGGGCTATACCAAAAACCTCAAGGCTGATGTCCGTTACGATCTGGCCACCGAGAGCTCCGCCATCAAGGCATTCATTGACAGTCAACACTTGGGCCAGGTCATGCTTGTGGGCCACTCCGATGGTGGTGGTTGGGCATTGGACTTCACGGGTCGCTATCCCGAAAAGGTCAGCCGACTCGTGCTAGTCGGATCAAGCGGCATCCCAGTTAGCGTCTCAGGCGTCTATGGCCTTATGCAATACCCAGTTCTCGGAGAGGCCATGTCCAAGCTCTTTAGCTGGAACGACGTACGCAGTGGACTCCAGCAAGCTTTCTTTCACAAAGAATTGGTCACTGATGCATACGTATGGGAGAACTATGTGCCACTCACGTTTCCACAGAATCGCCGTGCCATGTACGAACTTGCCAACGAGAACTTCACTCGTACGGAGAAAATCCTCAATCATTTGCCCGTGCCAACACTATTGATTTGGGGAGAACACGATGGGTATCTCGCACCAGGCGAGCAGGCCCGGTTCATCAAAGCAGCCACCGGAGCGAGCACTGTGATTATCCCCAATTGTGGCCACGCCGCTCAACTCGACTGCCCCGCGGAGTTTCTTGGGGTGGTGCTCCCATTCTTAAGTGCCACACCACAACCCACTCGCCAAT
The DNA here is from genome assembly GCA_038904395.1 of Acidimicrobiia bacterium. Lineage (GTDB taxonomy): Bacteria > Actinomycetota > Acidimicrobiia > UBA2766 > UBA2766 > JBCKKC01. The sequence goes on from JBCKKC010000032.1 coordinate 21,173, forward strand.
CTTGAGCGTGTCGATTTGGCAACCAGTGGTCCATCTATAACGGGGGCAGCCGTTAGGTGGTGCTTACTCGCTCGGGCGACTGGTTCCGATAGCACTGATTGGGGCCAGCAAAACGGCGCAGTTGCCATCCGAGAGCCAAGAGCATTATTGCGATCAAGAGTTGCCAGCCCAGATGACCAACTCCCGTAAAAGGGAGAACCGTTGCCGACTGGGTGGCGCCCACACCGAGTGATGATTCAGGCAGCACGGCTGGAGCTGGAGGAGCTGGAGGAGCTGGAGGAGTGGGAGGCGTCGGCGGAGTCGGCGGCGGCGGCGGAGTTGGCGGAATGCCGATGAAAATTCGCCCAACCGAGTTGGTTGTTGCGTCTCCGAACCAGAGGAAACCGGCTTGTGTGGGGCCTGCGGTAATGCCTGTGTAGCCATGAGGGGTGGCGTCTCCGAAAGCGGAGAATGCGTGTAGCGTCGGATTGAAACTACGGATGAACGCCTGCGACAGATCACAGGTGCCGGAGGCAAACAACTGGAGGCAGTCGGTGAACCAGAGGTTGCCGTCGGAGCCGGTCAATAGATCGAATGGTGCACACTGGAGAACAGTGCACGGCGGAGAACCTATTTGTCCCGGTCCAGGCGGAATGTCGAACATGACCATGGTCGCCGTGGAAGGGGCGGCCGGATCAATCATGCCTACTTGTCCGGGATTAAAGCCTACGAACCAAATGTTGTTGTCAGGGCCGAGGGTCATGCCGGTGGGGACTGTCTGGCTTGCACCACCTGGCGTCGAAAATGCGTCCACAGCGCCGGTGGACATGTTGAGTCGGCCCACTTGCGCGGCACCCGTCGCAGAGAACCAAACAAACCCGTTTGGGCCCTGGGTGATTTTTGTCGGGTTGGAACACTGAGTGATCGCGAAATTTTGGCAGATGCCAGTGCCCTGGTCAGGGATAGGAAAATGCGTCAAGGTCGTCAGGTCGGGCGCGATGCGGCCGATTCGGCAACCGGCAGCACACTGTGGCGTAAGAAACGGAAGGAACTGAGCAGGTGTAACGCCTTGCTCTGTGAACCAAAGAGCTCCGTCGCTACCCATCATAATGTCCAGCGGCTGACTCCCACTAGGAAGCAGGAACGGCTCAGTGATGACAAAGGTATTCGTGTCAATACGACCAATTCGGCCGATTGAAGTTGGCGAACCCACTTCGGTGAACCAAATCGCATTGTCTGGACCCACTGTAATTCCCCCCGGATTACTGCCCAGCGCGGGCAGGGGGAACTCGTTTGTGATCACTCCGTTAAGGTCGGCACGACCGATCCTGTTTCCCACAAATTCAGTGAACCAAAACGCGTTGTCCGGACCCAAGACGATACCAAATGGTCGGCTCGGTTGGGTTGGAGTGAGAAATTCCTCGATTTGTCCGACGGGCGGGTTAGCAGCAAGGAAGATCGCCTGGGGAGGGCCAGTTACGCTTTGGACGACCGTTTGAGGCTCGGATGTCGCTGACTGGCTGGAGGTTTCTGGCAGCGCTACCCCAGGGCTAGTAGAGCTTGTCGACTTATCACCTGCATCCGCCGGGTCAGCCATCTTCGGTTGAGTCTCCCCATTGGCCAACTCGAGTCGGCTGTTTTCAGCAGTCACGACACCGTCCGGCTTGACGCCCTCGCCAGTCGGCGCTTTCACGAGGGTGCTGTCCGACTCAATAGCTGAGCTCGCAGGAGAGTGTTCCGAGCTTGTAGCGACTGTGGCTGGGACCGTCGGGTCGCTATGGCCACCGGCATCCGCGCTGGCCGCCTGCGTTTGACTTTCTTGAGCCTCGGCAGCACCAGCCAAGAAAAGGAGCGCGCAAACAGTGGTCGCGAACACGCACAGAACGAGGATCAACAGTCGCCACAATCGTCTCAAAATACGCCCCCCGGCTAGATCCTCAAGAAGTCTAGACGAGCCCAGCATGAACCAAAACCACCTGG
>JBCKKC010000033.1:0-21750 GCA_038904395.1 Acidimicrobiia bacterium
GATGATCACTCCGGTCATCTTGAGGGCCATGCCCCAAAAAGTTGCGCTCGACTTGATGATGACCGGCCGGAGAGTGTTCTGTGAAGAGGCTGAGCGGATTGGCTTTGTGCGACAGGTGTTGCCACTGTCTGAATTTGACAAGGGAGTGGATGAGTTCGCCCAGCAACTAGCCGAGAAGTCACCGGCCGTAATGCGTTTAGGGCGTGACGCGTTCTACACGACGCTCAATATGGATTCGGATACGGCACTCTCGCATCTACAGGCGATGCTGTCGATCAATACCCAGGCCGAGGATGCCCTCGAGGGGATCCAAGCCTTCTTGCAGAAGCGGCCACCCGAGTGGAAGGGTAAGTAGGGTTGTCCGGATACCTTGGTCAGTAGCTCGATATCGCTGCTGTGGTCTGGGCGCGGAAAGTGGTGAGCTGGCCGCTTGAATCCATAAGGCAAACCGCACGAGTGGCAACTTTGGCGAGATCGAATGCGTCTGGCACCGCGGCTAAGTCATTGATGGCAATGATAATGTCAAAACAGTCGTCCGGTAGGGGCAAGGCAACGAGATCTCGAAAGGCAAAATCGCGCGAGAGGTCGGGCCGTCGCCGTCGGGCCCCATCGATCGCCCACTCCCGTGAGTCGACTCCCAGATAAGACTGGAATCCCGGATGGGCAAGCTCGAGATAGTCACGCAAGCGTCCGTCGCCGCACTGCACTTCTAAGATGCGCATTCCATCGGGATCATAGGACTCAAAAAAGCGCACGAGATCGTTGTCGGGCAGTAACGGGGAAGGGCTTTGCAAGAGCTCATAGTCGTCGGTTCGGGCACATAGGTCAATAGCCATATTTCATGTCTACAGAGGTCAGCACTCGGAATGCAAGCACCTATTGACAATTTCTATGTCCATTCACCACCTCGCGTCATCCTGAGGGAGCCGCTAGGCGACCGTGAGGATCCATTCTGTGGCGAAGCCGCAGGTCCACCCACAGATTCGATCCATTTCGAATTGCTCGCTGCGCGTCGCAAAGCAGTAAAGCCTGGATTGCTTCGCTACGCTCGCAATGACGGCCTGGACTGCATACAATTGGCCGCTATGGGTGTCAGTATTTTCGCCGCTTTTTTTGCTGGATTCGTGTCGTTCCTGTCGCCGTGTGTTTTGCCGCTGGTGCCTGCTTATCTGTCGATTGTGACCGGAGTGTCGGTACCTGAGCTCACCAACGGAGTGTCGGCCTCGCAGGCTGGCGTAGTTACGCTTTCAAGAGCTTCGCAACGAGTCAAGGTTCTCAAAGGAATAGGCCTCTTCGTGGCCGGTTTTACTGTGGTCTTTGTTCTCCTCGGCACTGGGGCGTCCGCCGCCGGACATTTTCTGTTGAAGAATCGGCAGTGGTTTGAGCGTGTCGCGGGCGTGTTTGTAATCGTGATGGGGCTGCTCGTTATGGGGCTAGTCCAACCCAAATTCCTCTTGCGGGAACGTCGTTTTCAGGTGTCTTCCTCGCTGGGCGGTTGGGCGGCGCCGGTCATGGGGGCCGCTTTTGCCTTCGGCTGGACTCCTTGTATTGGCCCAATCCTCGGAGTAGTACTGACGTTGGCAGCTGGTAGTCACTCGATTGCCGACGGAGTTGTGCTGCTGTTGGCATACGCGCTCGGGTTGGCAATCCCGTTCGCGATATCCGGGCTGGCCCTATCGGAACTCTCCAGTGCGTTTGCTTGGGTCAAGAAACACTACCGAGCTATCAATATCGTTTCCGGCGCCGTGTTGGTGAGCTTCGGCTTGCTGTTAGTGACCGGCCAAGTTGCCCGCATATCCGCCTGGATGCTGGCGCTATTTGATCAGCTCGGGTTGGAACGTTTGTCTCGGAGCTAGTTGATTATCTAAGGGAACTCACACCAACCGTCATTGCGAGGAAGCAGCTCGGGGCGACGAAGCAATCCAGGCTTTACTGTGTTGCGAGCGTAGCGAGCAACTCAAAATGGATCGAACATGTAGGTGGATCTGCGGCTTCGCCGCAGGGTGGATCCTCACGGTCGGCTAGCGCCTCCCTCAGGATGACGGAGGGGGACGTGAATGGTTACCCGTGGGTTGTTGAGCCCTAATGGAGCTCCGGGAATAGCGCGTGCAGTTTGGCGGTCAGCTTTGTTTGGTCGAGCTCACCGTAAACGGCATCGACGATACGGCTTTGGCTATCGATGAAGAAGGTCGACGGGAGGCCATACACGTTGAAGGCGGTGCCGACCGTATCGTTGGGATCCATCGCCAAAGGATACGAAATTCCCAATTGGCCGGCGAAATTCTTGGCATCGGATTCGATGTCTTGCGTGGCGATGCCGACAAAGCCCACCTTGCCGGCGAAACCTCGGGCTGTCCGATCCAGGGCGGGCATCTCTTTGCGACACGGCACACACCAAGACGCCCAAAAATTGACGACCAGTGGCTTGCCTGCGAATGACTTGAGATTCACGGCGTGGCCCGCAAATGTCGTGAGTTCAAACGGAGGGGCGGGGCGAGGAGCCTGAGTGCCGGGAACTTGGGCGCCCAGACTAGCTGTAGCCGGGAGGGGCTGCGGAGAGTCCCGGCGTTGAAGCACTACAAAGCTGGCCACAATGAGTGCCACGATGCAGGCAGTTACGATTGCTAGCACCCGTCGGGATGATCCCCGGCTGGCAGCGAGTTTGTCGATCAGGTTGGTTTCAGACATATTCGTGGCGTTGTTGTCGCAGATTACCGATCAGGTCGGGCAGATACTAGCTGTCCACCACCAGTCATTATCGTTGGACCGAGCATATAATCGCCTGATAGCTGGACAGTTTCCCACATCTGTCTTTGGTGAACTCCGATCGCCACCTGCCGCAATTGCCAACACACTAAGGTTTTTGATGCCGCTGATACGAATGCCATCCGAAGAGCAGATCACTTCTGCGCTGTCTCGAGTTCAAGACCCCGAGCTTATGCACCCGCTTCACGACTTGGGCATGCTACGAGAGGTTAAGGTTGATCGGGGACTCGCCACCGTTGCTGTCGCATTGACGACGGACCATTACCCGTTTCCGGACGAGTTGACTACGGCCATCGAAGCTGAACTACGGCCCCTTCCCGGCATCAAGCAAGTCCAAGTCGACTATTCGGTCATGGATGATTCCGATCGAGACTATGTTGTGCGCCAGCTAGGCCACGAACCGGGTGAAGGTAAAATTCGTGAAAGCATTTTTGCCACAGGCAAGTCGAACGCTCGAGTGTTGGCGATTGCGTCTGGCAAGGGCGGTGTTGGAAAATCGACGATCACGACTAACTTGGCGGTTGCTCTGGCCCAGACCGGCGCCAAGGTTGGAGTGCTTGATGCCGATGTGTGGGGATTCTCGATTCCTCGCATGGTGGGGGTAGACCGGCCGCCGAATGTGATCGGGTCAATGGTCGTTCCTCCTGTCGCCTACGGTGTTCGCACTGTGTCGATGGGTTTCTTTGTTGACGAAGACAAGCCCGTCATCTGGCGTGGGCCGATGCTCCACAAAGCGATGGAACAGTTCTTGGTCGATGTCTACTGGGGCGATATTGAATATTTGCTCATTGACATGCCGCCCGGCACCGGCGATATCGCCCTGTCGATGTCACAATTTCTTCCGACCGGCGAGGTCATCGTGGTTACGACCCCCCAACTGGCCGCACAACGGGTAGCTCAACGCGCCGGCGCAATGGCGACCAAGGTTGGTCAGAGTGTTTTAGGCGTGATTGAAAACATGTCATGGTTCGAATTGCCCAATGGCGAGCGCAGCCATATCTTTGGCGAAGGAGGCGGGCAACGCCTAGCCGAAAAGCTAGAAGTGCCCCTGCTCGGCCAGATTCCCCTCGAAGAAAACCTCCGGATCGGCTCAGACGACGGACATCCCTCAGTGATTGGCGACCCTAACTCTCAATCGGCTCAAAAATTTTACGAGATCGCAGCCCTAATAGCCGCCACCGGCCGCAAGAAAATCCGGCGCCCACAGCTCAAAATCACAGCGGTCTGATCCCGCTGGGTTTTTGCGGGCGACCTGGATGATGCGACTACGTTTGGGGAGAAACTATTCACGCCCCGGATCCCGGAATCGGCAGCTATCTAAAGTGAGTCATTGTGGCAGAAGCAAAAGACAAAAAAGCCAAAGTAAAAGTTCGAGTTGGCGTGGTCCATTCGGGCAAAGAACTGGAGCTTGAGGTTGACTTGGATGCCAAGAAGCTCAGCGATGAAGTCATCAAGAAGCTCAGTGACGGCGAAAGGGTTCTGACCTTCGAGACTGGCGATAGCCGCACGATCATCCCAATCGATAAGGTCACCTATGTCGAGGTCTCCGACAGCAAGAAGGCTGGCACCATTGGCTTCGGCGGCAGCTGAGAATTCGAGGGGGGACAGGTCCCCCCCGCTCACCCCCCTGGAACGGCGGAGCCGGCCATGACGGTGAGCGGGGGATTCTCAAGCGAGTTGATCATGGGAACCTAACTATGAGCCTTCTGAGTCGCCAGATCATATTTGTCACCGGCAAGGGCGGCACGGGCAAGTCGACGATAACGGCAGCGCTCGGCGAGCTTGGCGCAAGTCTGGGCAAACGCACCCTCATGGTCGAGATTGAGGCCAAAGGAAATCTGGCCAACTTCTTTGAACACGAGCCTGTCGGGTTTGTGCCTGAGGAAGTTCGCCAGAATCTTTGGTGTATGACCATGAACACCCAAGACTCGCTCAGCGAGTATCTCGATCTCTTTCTCAAGATCGGTCGAGTGTCTCGAGTGAGCCTACTGTCGAAGATCTTTGACCTTGTGGCTAACGCGGCACCCGGTGTTAGAGAAATCCTGATCATCGGCAAGATTGCCTACGAAGCCACCTTGCTGGAATCGGGCGCCCGCAAATGGGATCTTATCGTTGTTGATTCTGCCCCAACAGGGCGAATCATCGGCCAGCTCGAAGCTCCACGCGCCATAAATGAGCTTTTTGAGATGGGCATGGTTAGAGACCAAACCGACTGGATGATAGAGATACTTTCAGACTCTGCACGGACTGCCCTCGTGGCTGTGACCACACCAGAAGAGATGCCGACCATCGAAACGATTGAACTTTACGAGGCCATGGGTAGCGTGGACGTGGCTATGGAGGCAGTCGTGGTTAACAAAGTTCTACCCGAGCTCTTCAACGCTGCTGACGAGGAACTCTTCGACGAGCTTGCCACGCCGGACATGCAAGAGAAATTGGCGGCAATCTTGGGTGGGCCCATCGAGCCGGTGGTCGATGCAGCACGAATGGCTGTGCAATTGCGGCGCTCTCGAGTCCCTTTCATGCAAAAGCTGGATTCTGAGATCCCATTGCCCATGTTCAACATCCCCTTCCTTTTTGGGCGCGATCAGGGCAACCGGTCGACCCAGCTTGTGGCTGAGGGACTCCGAGCGGAGTTGGGCCTATGAGCCGGCTGACCCGTTCAAACAAGAGCAAAACCAACTCGGCCAAGAAATCGTCTCACCGGTCTCGTAGTCAACGGGGACAGTCCGGCGGCCAGGCACGAACCCTAAGCGAGCTCGTTGAGATGCGCGAAGTCGTGGTTCTGTGTGGGGCGGGCGGGGTAGGCAAGACCTCTTGTGCGGCAGCGCTTGGAGCGATGGCAGCGATCAAACAGGGCGGCAAGGTTTTGGTACTTACCGTCGACCCAGCCCGCCGATTGGGCACAGCACTGGGCATTGAAGGCCTCGGTAACGTCGAGCGGGAAGTGCCGGCTTCGATGTTGCGCGAATTGGGGGCCGAGCCGCGGGGACGACTGTTTGTGGCGATGCTTGACATGAAGCGTTCATGGGACGACCTTGTGCACGCCTATGCGCCAGACGAAGAGACCGCCGACGAGATCATCGCCAACCCTCTCTACGACAACATCACGTCTCGCTTCACCAACGCGAACGAATATATAGCAATGGAGCGACTGTACGAACTGCACCAAAGTGGCAAGTATGACTTGATCATTATTGACACTCCGCCCACCAGGAGCGCTCTGGATTTCATTGAGGCACCGCAGAGGATGGCTGAATTTTTCGGGGGCCGCCTGATCAAGGTGCTGACCATGCCCTATCGTGCCGGTGGGCGGGTCGGATCGTTGGCTTTAGATCTGGCCGCTCGGCCCTTCTACAAGATCGCCGAACGCGTGCTTGGTTCGGCATTCATGCGGGAACTGGGTGAGTTCTTCATGTACTTCGCCAGCATGAATAAGGGCTTTGTAGAGCGGGCCAAGGAAGTTGATCGTCTCTTGCATGACCACCGCACGATGTTCGCGGTCGTGTCGACGTTGGATCCGGCTGAGTTGCGTGAAGCGGAATTCTTTTGTGACAAACTTGCCGAGTATGACTATGATATCGAAGCTCTCATCCTGAACAGGGTCTTGCCCGCCTTCTTGTTGGATGCCGAGGCAGAGAGAGTAGTTGAAAAGTTAGCGAAGCCGCAAGAAGCTGTTGGCGAGCTGGCCGAGCAGGTTCCATCGGCCGTCGACGACGGTGAACGCATCGAGAATGTGTTGAAAACTATCGCCGGTAACTACGCCAACTTCTCGACCATGGCCCGCCGGGAGGCTTACCTCAGGTCCACGCTGACATCGAATCCGATAGTCCCCGACCTAATAGTGTCTGTTCCGCTCATTGCCCAAGATATCTCCGACCTCGCCGGCCTGCTCACCGTTGGCGACCACCTCTTCGGTAGCGATGTGCCAGGCGGCTACACTGCAAGTTAGTGGCACGACCGTACCCCTGCCCAGTATGAGGTATCACAATTTGACGACTATCGCCGAACTGTCCCGACAGCATGTAGAACTCTCTGATGACCATGTTGCCCATTTGCAACATTTGGTTGGCGAGTGGGAGTTGCTAGCTGACCTCTATTTTGCTGATCTGTTGCTGTATATGCCCGTTGACGCGGGCGCTATGTTCCTGGTTCTGGCCCATGTACGGCCCACCAACAGTGAGACCACCTATCGGGAAGATCCCGTGGGTCAGCTTCACCTTGCTCAAAGCAGACCGTGGGTCGACAAGTCCTGGAAGAGTGGCGAGATTGTGGGCGGCGATCTCTTTCCGCCTAGCTGGCCCGAGGCTGTATCTGTTCAGGCGGTCCCTGTGCGCCAAGACGGAGAAATGTTGGCGGTGTTGTCTCGTGAGCGGTGGCAGCATCCGTCACGTCGAGCAAGCCCTCTCGAGGCCACATATTCAGATGCTGGGTTCGAGTTGACGCGCATGATCGCTGAGGGCACGTTCCCCTACAGCACTGGCGGCCCAGGCTTGACCGATACTATCCGGGCTGGCGACGGTCTGGTCCGGCTCGATGCTGGTCTGCGGGTCCGATATGCTTCGCCTAATGCTGTATCGGCCCTGCACAGGCTCGGTTTTTTCGGGACGCTCGAGAGCGCAACTCTCCAAGAGCTGGGCGTGGCCGATACTTGTGTTCGCACCTCTGTTGCTACGTCGGTTCCGGCCAGCGACGAGTTAGAAGAGGGCGATGTTTCCGTTCTCTTGCTGGCTTTGCCTCTATTACGCAAGGAACGATCCAGCGGAGTGGTCCTGTTAGTGAGGGATGTTTCGGAGATCCGGCGGCGCGATCGATTGCTGTTATCGAAGGAGGCAGCAATCCGCGAAATCCACCATCGGGTTAAGAACAATCTGCAAACTATCGCGTCTCTCTTGCAGCTTCAGGCCCGCCGCACGAACTCGCTTGAAGTCCGCACGGCGCTGAGTGAGTCTGGTCGCAGAATCCGCTCAATTGCGCTGGTGCACGAACTGCTGTCGCGAGACCCAAACGGTTGGTTGTCTTTCAATAGCATTTTGCATCCGCTGCTGCGTGACGTTGAAGAAGGATTGATCGGTGATCGACATATCAAGTTTGAGGTCGAGGGCGACGCTGGCACACTTCCTGCCGATATAGCCACACCGCTTGCCGTTGTCCTAACTGAGCTCCTTCAGAACGCGGTTGAGCACGCCTTTGATATGCCTGATGAGATATTGACAAACGGTAACGGAGAGTCGCCGGGTGATGAAAGTCAGGGTGGGGGTGAGGCTCGGTCCGACACCGAGAGCGCCGGACCCGAGCAAGTGGCGGAGATGATTGCGAAGATTGATGCGCAAGAGGCCGAGACGGAACCTGGCCGCATCCGGGTCACGTTCCGCCGTGCCCATCAACAATTGGAAGTCGATGTGAGCGACAACGGGCGGGGCTTTCCGCCCGGTTTCGACATCGAGCAAGACACCGGCCTGGGCTTGCGGATTGTTCGTACCCTGATCACAAGCGAGCTCAACGGAACCATCGAGGTTGACAACACTGCTGATGGTGCCTGCGTGCACCTGTCGTTGCCAATCCCCCCCGTTCAAGTCGGGGCCCTAGCCGGTGGCACCCCCGCTGCCGGGATCTGAGGGTTCCGGACCTATGCAGGAAAATGTTGTTTGACCGACGGAAGGCTCTTGCGCAACATGCGCCGTTCGTCTTCGGCGGTTCCGCCCCAGACGCCCGACTCTTGATTGGTTTGCAGCGCATATTCCAAGCACCGGCGACTTACGTCACAGAAGCGACAAATGGATTTGGCGGCACGGATTTGATCGAGCGCTTGGCCGGTTGTGCCGATCGGGAAGAACAGATCAGGGTCTGTGTCTCGACAGGCGGCACCATCGCGCCACTCTCGTGTACTAGCAAGGATCGGATTGACTGCACGATTCAGGGTCTGCAAGGACCGCCTCCTTGGTAACGCCCCCCGGCTAGTTATTGCGACACAGGCAACACTATGTGTTCTTGCCGACTTTCTCGGTCGGAAATAACAAACACCCGGCAAACTTATCTGCCACCTGTTCGAGCGTTAACGAAAGCCTGGTCGAAGAGGGCGGAAGTGGCAGCGGCCGGCCAGATATATACATGGACGCTTGGCGTATATACTAATGGGCATGGCAAAGCATCTGGTTGACATTGACGAGTCGGCGCTCGCTTCCGCGCGAGCCAGGCTCGGCACAGTCACTCTCAAAGACACAGTTAACAAGGCCCTGGCCCAAGCAAGCAAGGATCGGGCAAGCATGGTCGAAAAGGCTTTTGACGTTCTGGCCGAGGCCGAGCTTGAAGACCGAGAGGCAGCATGGCGGCGTACCTGATTGACTAAAGAAGCTGCGCAAACCCAGAGTTTCAACCTTGGGATCAGCGGCGAACCGCTGAAGGCGATTCCAAAAAAAGACGAGAGAACCCTTGCAGGGTATCGAATTCCGAGTTATAGTTTCGATGTTGGCAACGAGAACCAAGCTGCCAGCGAGGCCCGTGAGCGAGGGGCTGAACTCGCTTTCGCCGAAGGACAAGCGGTGGCAGCCCACGGAGACCTCTGCGCTGGTACGTCAAGGAACTGGGAACCCCAACGCGGGCCATTTACACACGTGGCAGCCTAAAAACAACCGCCGAGGAATCCCAATACTTCGTATTGGGAGGATGGTCAAACGAGCGTGATCAAGCGGCCGCGCCCCGGCCGGCCGCCACCACGTCAACGGCCAACAATCCCTCTGGCTCGATTGACTGAACCGAATTGTGGGTGCCAGCTGTTCCTGAGCTGGAGCGAGCCTAACTAGAGCATCTCGCGTTAGTTCTTGTCGTTGACGGTCAGCCTTGGCGGCTGGTAGAGCTTCTGCAGAAGAAGCTTGAGAGGCTCTGGCTAACGCTGCTTGTGGGTGCTCGTTCCTGTCAGCTACTTGTACTTACCCATCTGAGCGTGGGCCGAGGCAAGCGGGAGAGAGGTCTGCGCCTGTGAGTTCTACGCCACGGAGGTTTGCGCCTGTGAATTCTACGCCACGGAGGTTTGCGCCTGCGAGTTCTACGCCACGGAGGTTTGCGCCCCTGCTTTCGGTGGGATGCGAGCTGCTCGCTTGATTACCATTTCCCGACCTATCGGGGCTGGCTTGAGCGGCGTGTCCTACGCTAAGGCCGATGATCAGTGATAGGCCTGTTACGCCGATAATTTTGCGTACTTTCATTTTGACTTTTTCCCCCTGGTGGTTGCCTGCCCGATCGGTTTGGGGCTGGCGTTCATTGACGTAGGTCCAATTGAACCACAGCTACCTAAGAGATTGCTTAGAGTGGCCATGAAAATGTGAAGCAGCGGTCGGAAAGGCCGCCGAGGGCGTAAGTCCGGTAGAGGCCGAAGTACATGTCTTTGGTTTTTTGCGCCCAGCGCAAGGCCTTGGGCGACCGGGTGCGTCTTACCTCTTGGATGTAGCCACCTTCATGGATGCGATAGTGCGCCCACGCTCCGGGATAGTCCTTGGTAGAGCACACTTCGGCATGGGGAATATTGCCGGTTTGGGGGAAGTGGCGGACCCGGTTTCGATGTGTGTGACCTGTCAAGACCCCGCCAACCTCTTGATGTTGGGCTAGTAGGTCTAGCAGCGCAGTGGAGTCGGCTCGGCTGATGCCGAACGAGTATTTGGGCCGTTTGCGTGGTGTAGATGTGTAGTGATGGCCGAGGATGAGGCAGTGGCCAGAGTCGATCGAATCAAGGGCGTCAGCGAGCATTGCCAGCCTGCTGGCTGGAAACATGCCGGTGTCTTTTCCTGGGTCAACAGTGTCGATGAGGATGTGAGTAAACCCGTCGGTCTGCACGAGGGTCACCGGATCGCTTGGTTGACCCATGAGTGACATGCCATCGACCTCTGCATGCTTGGCGTCATGGTTGCCTCGCACAGCATGCCAGGGCATTTCAAGCTTGTCTAGAGTTTGTTTGGCGTGATCGAATTCGATCGGCGCCCCCTCACCCGTTAGGTCGCCTTTAACGATGGTCGTGTCGACTTGTGCCGCGTTGATTTCCGCCACAGCTAGTTCGTTCATATAGCGCCAGTAGGGCGGGTCCTCGTCGGCAGCCATAAACACCGGGGTAATGTCAGGCGAGGGTCCGAGACCGCACACCTTTTCGCCGAAGTGTGTATCTGAAATTGTGGCCAGGGTCGTGACGAGCTCGCCCGGTGGTGTCGCTAGAGTGCGGAATTGGTCGGGGAAAAATAGCATGTCATGAGGAACAGGCTCGTCATCGATGAGAATATCGATGTCATATGAGGTGTCTGGCTCAAGCTCCTCGATGCGCAAATAGTGGATACCGCCACTCTCGGCGGTTTGATCTGCTGACGACCGGATGAGGCGGCCCGCCCCTTCTTCGCTAGGCCGGATCACAACTTCGGCATCGTAGGGCATCAGCTCTTTAGGGCTGGTGCCAATAGCGAAGACAAACGTTGCCGTCGTATCTGTTACAGCACTGAGTTCGGGGCAGACAATTTCCATTGCCGCCAGCGTATCAATGCCTAGGGCCAGGTATGAAATCTATTGGGGTAACCGTTCGGGTGGTCGCGGCCAGGGTGTCGTAGCAGCCCATTCTCGCAATGACGAGAATGGTTGCCCACGGTGGCCCCTAGTCTGGAGCGCCGAAATTGGTTGGCGCTAAGAGTTCCCGATGTGTCACTTGCAGGTCGGCCTTGGGATAGATCCGCTGCACGATTTCGGCGAGTAACCAATTGGGTTCTTGCTCTGGGTCACATTCGACAGCAATGGATTGTGGCGTCAGCGCCCAAGCCTCTAATCCCTTGGCTGCATAGAGGGCGAGGCGATCGCGGCACTGGCCAACATCAAGCACGAGCTGGACCAGGCCCAATTTTCCTGTCAGGCTGAGCGCTATCGGAGCTGCGCTGAAGAGTCCATCATTGGGAAATACTTCGGGGTCACCCGGTGGCGCCATGATACAAACATCGGGTTGCAGCACGGTGTCGCCACCGAGGAGCAGGCCAATTCCGCAGATGGCGTCATAGCCGACGGTGGCCAATAGTCCGGCGACCAGCAGAGACAAGCGAGCGTCTCGATCGTTATGATTGCGAATTGTTGCTCGACCATCGATCAGCTCGAGTCGACCGTTCTCGGGTTCGGGCCAGCTTATCCAATCGAGATAGCTAAAGTCAGTGTCGGCGTTTATGTGCATGGGTGCTCCCCGCAGCTCAGAACTTTTTCGCTTCTGGGGGAAGTCGGGGCTAACACTGATGGTCTCAATTGTTGAGGTATCCGTTGCTCTTCGCAAGCTGTTAGCGATCGCTATTACCTTAGCCATAGGGTGTGACATTTTCTTGTTCTGTCACCACGTTGAAGAGAGATTTTCTTGAAAGATGTTCGACACGCTCAAGCTCTGGATGAGCTCACGCAAGGGATTGTCGACTGTAGGGCATGTCCACGACTGGTGGCCTGGCGAGAGGAAGTCGGTCGCGTGAAGCGAGCCTCTTTTATTGATTGGGAGTATTGGGCTCGTCCGGTTCCTGGATTTGGCGACCCTGCGGCCCGACTACTGGTTGTGGGCCTGGCCCCGGCCGCTCATGGTGGCAATCGAACGGGACGGATGTTTACCGGAGACCGCTCCGGCGATTGGCTCTTCGGAGCGCTGTATCGGGCGGGATATGCAAATCAGGCCGAATCAACTTCGAGGGACGATGGCTTGGAGTTGCACGGAGCGTACGTTACCGCCGCCGTCCGATGCGCCCCGCCGGCTAACAAACCCACCACTGCGGAACGTGATCAATGCTTGCCATTCCTGCTACGAGAATTCAATCTGCTTACTCAGGTGAAGGTGGTAGTGGCGTTGGGCTCGTATGCATGGGATGCCGTGTTGCGCACGCTGGTAGCTGCCCCCCTCAAGCCGAAGCCCAAGTTTGGGCATTTGGCCGAGGTAGAGGTTCCGATTGATCCGGATAGCACCTCGCGCCAATCGATCACACTGATTGGTTCGTATCACCCCAGTCAGCAAAACACGTTCACGGGCAAACTGACTCCGGACATGTTCGATGCCGTTTTCGAGCGGGCATCAAGATTGATTGGCGAAACCCGCTGAACCATTTTGCCCCTCCGTCATCCTGAGGGAGCCGCTAGGCGACCGTGAGGATCCATCCTGTGGCGAAGCCGCAGGTCCACCCGCAGATTCGAACCATTGTGAATTGCTCGCTAGGCTCGCAGAATTCGGATTCCTGGATCCTCACGCCCTGGCTGACGCCAGGGCTCAGGATGACGGAGGGGGGCTGACGCCAGGGCTCAGGATGATGAAAAGTCTCGCAGCGACCTTCTGGTAGGGCGGAGACGTAAATGGTTTACCGCGCCTAGCCAATCACCAGTTCTTTGGGCGGGCGAGTGCTGGGATGGGCAGGATGGCGTAACTTCATACTTTGGCGGGGCAGTCTGGTCTTGGACTGGGGCGTATATGGCCGGCGGCACAATCGGGCCGCTCCGGGGGCGCTGTCGTTGTGTTGTCTAACGTAATGTACCTTCACGACATGACCTCTCGTCTTTTGTCGGATGGTTCCAGAGTGGGTCTTGTATTTCCCTTCGGCTGTTAGGGGGGTCATACTTAAGCGAAATTAGAAAGAATGCACTAAAAAAGTCTCCGTGCAGTCGAACGGCCTATTTGCTGCTCGGGCTTTGACCTTTTCCTGCGCCACCGCCAGTCAATTTGGGCAACTCTTTTTCTAATGCTGTTTGGAATTTTTCTTGACTGCCGCAGAGCTTGATGCCGTCTTTGGTGAGCGCTTCAATGTCGCGCACTTGCTTTTCGTGTTTCTTGGGCTGCGAGTTGTCGCCCTTGGTCGAGGTGCCGGACTGCTTGTAGGTATCAACAATGAACTGTGCTGCTTCCTGGCAGGTTTTCGGTTGGGTGCGCTCTGAACTGTTCCCACACGCGGTAACCGTGAGCATGCAGAAGGCAACCAGCAAGGGTGTGATTACTTTTTTCGGTGACAATGTGCTCATAATTTGTTAATCCAACTTGGTGTCGTCGACTGAACTCTTAAATAAGAATGGGAAAGTCCCGTAGTTTCGCTGCCAAACTTTAGCTGTCCTGACTCGCTTTTGGGTGTGCATACAGGGCGAGTTTAGGCAAGTTTTTTCCCAAGTTGGGTGGCGGCGAGGCAAGAAGGATAATGATCCATGACATTGCAATCAGGAGACGCAGTTCTCGTTGGTGACATGCTGGTATCGGTGCCACAGCTGGATGAGGGCGACACGGTGCTACCCATCGCAGCGACGGGTGAGTTAGTCGTCATTTCTGCAGCCGTTCGGAGCGTGGCGACCGAAGCTGTCTCGCAAGCTCGAGCTGCCTTCGCTCAACTTCAGAAGGACCCCCGTGCCCAAGAGCGGATTACACACTTCTTCAAGGCATTCGCCGACAACCTGGCCAATGATGAGACTTGGAAACAGATCGCGGCCACAAATGTTGACGATATTGCCAGAGCGCGAGCAAAGGGCCGGCCAACAAATCGGCTGGAAGCGACCGAGAAGATGCGAGTCGACATGATTGCCGGGTTGCGAGAGTGGGCCGAGATGGCGCCTCGAGTGGGTGGTGTCGCTCAACGCCGAGAGACGGAAACATTCGTGATCGAGCGCAGATGGGCGCCGCTGGGTGTAGTTGCTTTCATCTTTGAAGGCCGACCCAACGTGTGTGCCGACGGAGCTGGCGTTTTGCGCAACGGCAACGTTGCCATCATGCGCATAGGGGCCGACGCCTTCGCCACCGGCGCCGCGATTGAGCAGCTTGCCATCCGCCCAGCTCTCGAGTCGAGCGGTTTGCCGAGAGCGGCGGTATCAATCTTGCCCACGCCCGAGCGAAGTGCCGGCCAGTTTCTCTTTTCGTTGCGAGGTGTCGATCTTGCAGTGGCCCGCGGTTCTGGTCGAGCCGTAAAGTCCCTTGGTTCTATCGCTCAGCAGCACGGTATCCCTGTGTCGTTGCACGGAACCGGCGGTGCCTGGATGTATATCTCGCCGAGCGCTTCACCCCAACAAGTCTCCAATGCGATTAGGGCTAGCTTGGATCGAAAAGTCTGCAACACCCTCAATGTGCTAGTTCTGGACAAGAGAGCTGTATCGACACTGGGGCCAGTTGTTCGAGAGGCTCTATCGGAGTTGAAGGCTCAAGTCCACGTGGTGGCTGGTTCCGAGGGACTGGTCGATCAGGATTGTGTTGTCGAGAAAATTGCAACGAATGGTTTGGCTTCAGAGTGGGAATGGGAAACCCAACCTGAGTGCAGCTTCGTAATCGCTGATGGATTCGATGAAGCGTGTGCCCTGATCAACGAGCACAGCCCCAAGTTTGTCGCTTCAATCCTCACATCGCAGTCGGACGAATTCGACCGCTTCTACTCGTCAGTTGAGGCTCCCTATGTGAGCAACGGATTTACCCGCTGGGTTGATGGCCAGTGGGCCTGGCAAAGGCCGGAACTTGGCCTCTCCAACTGGGAAAACGGGCGGCTACTCGGGCGTAGCGGCATTCTCGTTGGCGATGAAATGGTCACCATCCGTGATGTTTTCCTGGACAAGACCGGCCAGGCCAGCCAATCTCGGTAGTTAGGGCCCGTGATGGGCCCTCAGCGTCTCTAAGCAATGTGTGATATCTGTCTTGATGACCCATTAGAATAAGAAATCACTTGGGCTTTTTGAACTCGGACTGAGCATTGCGGCGGACTGGGAACAGGGTTGCAACTTAGCTTGCAAGAGACACAATACAAGGATTTCATCATGTCAAATGTTTGTCAGGTCACGGGTCGTCGGCCCATCGCAGGTAACAACAGATCACACGCCATGAACCACACCAAGCGTCGGTTCATGCCAAACATTCAGAAGCGACGTTTCTGGGTTCCAGGCGAAAAGCGTTGGGTCCGTCTCGTCGTAAGCGTTAAGGGTCTGCGTGTAATCGACAAGCTCGGTATCGAGCCTGTGTTGGCCGACATGCGTCGCCGTGGCATAAAGGTCTAAGCACCTAACAGGCTCCTCTACCAGGAGCCTCCGCCACCTCCACCGCCACCTCCACCTGAGAAGCCGCCACCTCCGAATCCGGAACCGCCCGAGAATCCGGGGCTGCCGGTGAAGGCTGAGGCCGGACTTGCGGCCAGAGTTGTCGCAGTTGAGGCTGAAAAGCTGTTCATCACAATGGCAAACGCGATCAGATTGAAGCCAGCGCCCGAGGATTGATACCAACTCGAGACCTGATCCTCGGTCGCCAATCCGGCGAAGGCCTTGGCCCACTTGGCCGTGCAGCCAAAGACGATTGCGTAAGGCAGATACTCCGAGAACACGTTGGCTCTTTCGGCCCAACGAGCCTTCTCGGCCTCCGCGTTGTCGATGAGGCGTTTGAATCCAAGCGTTCGGTAGTACATTGCCGTGCCCTTTGCGGTTCTGCCCGGCATGCCGGTGGACAAGATCATCACGGTAATGCCGGCCAGAATAATCGGCACAGGCACTAGTCCAAATGATGACGCGACGGCGGTACCCAGAGTGGCGAGAATGCCAACTATGAGGATTCCGCACCCAATGCCGAACCACGCTTGTTTGCTATGGTCAGGACGCCCGCGGAACCACGCCTTAGCCACAACGTCGTTGAAAATTGTGGTCAACACCTGCGTGAGCCGAGCGCGAAACTTCATGTGGAGAGATGAGAGCAACACGGTGGGGCTCGTCGCGAACAGTCCGTGCATAAGCGTGCTTTCGTATTCGACCCCTTCTTCGTAAGCTTTCGCATGGGTCAGTTGCCAGTCCTGCTTCTCATACTTCGTCTGTTTCGGGACTTCCTGGATGAGCAAATATCCACGCACTGCCAGGTCGATAATGGTGGCGGTAACGCTCAGTGTTTGTTTCTTCTTGGTAATTAACGTCTGCGCTTCGGCTGGTTTAATCCCGTCGGGCGGCACGAATTCCACAGGGATGAGCTGCTTGTCAAAGAGCCCTATGGGTTTGTCCTTGCCGCCCTCGGACCCGAAGGCTACATCGGTGCCCGACCCAACGAAGCGACGGCCTCGTCCTTTTCGCCATGCGACGAGCGTGATCAAGGCCGCCAAGATGACTGTGACGCCGGCCGTGAGGGCAATCGTGATCGGGGTAATTGCAAATGCGCTGGCGATCGTCCGGTGCTCTTCCAGGATCGGTGTAGGCGCTGGGACGACAGCGCCCTTCGGGAGAGCGACAACGATTGTGAAAGCTTCGTATGGCGACAAGCCCTGCTGTTCGAACGTGGCCTGGTTCCCAGCTGACGAGCCAGAACTGCACGCGGATTTACTCTGGGAGGCGCCAGCGAAGCAGGTCACCTTCTGGATTTGGCCAGGTGCCGTAACGGTCGCGCTCGCTGACGAAATCGGCACCGCCCAATACGGCCCAATGGCATTCCAGTAGAGCTCGTCATGGTCGCCGAAGGCGTTCAGAGCGCCGACCACGTCGTAGTGAATCACATAGGTATGCTGGCCCGTGATGGTTTCGTTGGCGCTGCCGATACGAATTCGCTCGAGGTTGCCTTCGGTTTCTATGGCAAAATCTGCGGGTGTGTTGGGAGAGGCGGAAACGGTAACATTGTCGATGTTGTAAACCCGGTCATTCTTGTCGTTATAGCGGGCCCGGTAGGGGATGTCCCTGAAGATGCCATGCTTGGCAAGACTGCCAAAGTCATAATCGATCGTCTCATCAATCGACAGGACTCCGGCTTGGGAGATGTCGATCTTGATGGCGTAACTGTTGATGTGCTCGGCGGACGATTGGGCGTTGGCGGTCGCCGGAAACCAAGCAGCCCCAGCCACGACGATGCAACACGCAATTAGTCGAAGAGCGATCTTCACATGGACACCATTCCCTAGCGAGTCACTAATTCTAGCCACTGAGGCCCGTCGGATCCCCCGCCGGGACCTACTTAAAGCTCCAGCCCAATTCAGTACCTATCTACGTCCTTCCGCCCTCGTTCGTCATCCTGAGGGAGCGCAGCGACCGTGAGGATCCACCTGCGGCGAAGCCGCAGACCACCCGAAGGGGCAATTCGCTATGAATTGCTGGCTTCGCTCGCAATCACGGGGAGGTCCACGTAAATGGGTGTTGGAAGCTGGCATGATCAAGCGGGTCCGGTAGCCACTTTCCACTTAGGACAAAATGAACATGGCCACAACTCAATCCGATATTCGCCCTCTTCGCATTGCTGCTCTCGTAAAGCAGGTGCCCCGATTTGATGAGCTAGCTTACGGGGCTGACGGCCGGTTGTTGCGTGATCACGTCGAGTTGGAGATGAATCCGTATTGCCGGAGGGCGGTCGCTCAGGCCATCGAGTTGGCCCAAGAAGTGGGAGGGGAGTCGTGCGTGATAACGATGGGTCCTCCCAGCGCCGAGGACTGTTTGCGTGAAGCAATCGTGTGTGGTGTGGACCGCGGGGTTTTGCTCACCGACCCTCGCTGCGCGGGGTCCGACACCCTCGCCACCGCCCATGCCCTCAAAGCAGTCATCGATGTTGAGGGGCCATTTGATCTGGTTTTTGTGGGACAGAATTCGGTCGATGCTGATACGGGCCAAGTGGGGCCCGAGCTGGCGCAACTGCTCGATCATTCCTTTGCCGGGCCTGTGCGGGAATTCGAAATCGATGCTGACCGGATGACTTTCGCCGTCAATTGCGAAACTGACGATGGGTTTCGGCGCTTAACCGGACCACTTCCGGCGGTCATTTCCTGTGCAGAGCGACTCATTGCTCCTGCAAAAGCCTCGCCCGACCTTCGTGCAGGAGTGCCGGCAAGCCAGATCGAAGTTATTGACACAGGCTCGCTCTCGGGTGATGTCTGGGGCTTAGCCGCGTCACCAACACGCGTAGGTGAGAGTCGAATAATCGCCCAGGCCCACAATCCGCTCATGATGGTTGGCGACTTGTCAACCCAGGTGGCGGATGTCGTCAAAGCGCTTGCGGAACGTGGGGCATTCTCCCAAGACCATTTTTTATCTCCGTTTAGTGACGAGGGAACGATTGCCGAATTGGCCGAAGGGCCCGGGCAGGAAAAGCCCAACCGAGCGGAGTCACCGGCCGCCAACCGGGATCTCTCGGTGTGGGCTGTGGTCGAGCCAGACAATTTGGCAGCCGTTCGAGAGCTGGCGTGTGAGGCAGTCCGACTCGCCACTGAGGTGGGCGGGCAAAGCGAGCTCATCGTTATGGGCGAGCTCGATCCGGTCGTGTTGGGTGAGGGAGTGAGTCCGGATTCGATCACGGAGCTCGTGGCTACTGACCTTACGGGCGGGGAGACAAGCATTATCGAGGAAGACTACGCCCGAGTCCTCTCGGAACTGGTTAGTGAAGAGACTCCCTGGTTGGTGATCGTGTCGGCCACGGCTGCGGGACGAGAGGTTGCATCACGGGTGGCTGCATCCCAAGGTCTTGGCCTCACGGGCGATGCGGTTGGCTTCGACATTAGCGATGAAACGATTCCCGGCCAGGGCCGTCCTCAAGCCGTGGCTTGGAAGCCGGCGTTTGGTGGACGCATGGTAACAGCAATAACGAGCAACTCGCCTGTACAAATGGCCACTGTGCGTCCTGGAATCTTGGGCCATAGGCTCGATGGGGCTCACCCGACCAGCGGCTCGACCCCGCCGCCCAATCGTCGTCGCATCCAAGTCGATCCAAAGACTCAGATGCAGGTCTTGGGTCGGACAGTCAACGATGACTTCATGGCGTTGGGTAGCGCATCGGTGGTGTTGGGTGTTGGGATGGGAGTTCAACCCGACGAATACAAGTCGCTTGAGTCGTTGCGAGAACTCCTGCAGGCGGAACTGGGAGCGACACGTAAAGTGACCGACCAGGGTTGGTTGCCCCGGGGTCGACAGATCGGCATCACCGGCCGATCAGTAGCGCCCAACCTCTTCATCTCCATCGCTGCGGAAGGAAAATTTAATCACACAGTCGGTTTTCGAGCCGCCAAAAACGTCCTCGCTATCAATGCCAATCCCGAAGCCGAAATATTTAAGACCTGCGACTTTGGCATCATCGCAGACTGGCACGACGTGATCCCCCTACTTGAGGCCGAACTGCGTCAGCTGGGTCTCGGCTAGAAGCTCGGTGAACAATATTCCAAGGAAGGAACGGCTTCGACCAAATGCGCGGCGTGCTCCCAGGACGGTAGCGCTGATTAGAAGTCTTCGACCGGGAAGGCTGTAATCACTGTGTGCGAAGTTGGCTCAAAAACGACTTTCATCCGCTTTGTGGGTTTCCATCCGTGCGAGGTTTTGACAGCGCCCAGATCGAAGGAGAACTGGCGCATATATACGATACGTCCGTCGTGACCGCTGACTGAGGGGCGGCTAGGACTGTGGAAAGTCATGCCAATCAGTTTCTTCACATCAGAGGTCATCAAAAACTTCGCTTCTGTTCTGGCGTTAGTGGAACCATAAAAGTGCTCGTCTTTGATGTGGGTCCAGTTGATTTGCTCGATGTGGGCAGCCTGAGCGGAAGGTGCCAAAAGAATGGCACTCAATGAAACCATCGCACAGGCTGTGGCTAGGCACTTTATTAATCGCATTAACATCAATACCTCCCCGGTTCAGGTAGCAAGGTCATTCAAACCGCCAACGAGGCCGCCTAACCTGAAGCGTCTGACGAAGACTGCTAAGAGACAAATAGGGCCAACATGCAGCGAACCCGCAGATACAATCTTCGCGTGATCTGGACAGGTGACTTGGGCCAAGGTGCTCAATTCTATGCGGCAAGCAGCCGCGATTGCGAAGTTCGGGTCGATGGCAAACCTGCTATCCAGAGGTCTGCTGATCCAGTAGTCAGCATTTTGAGGTATTTCGCTCATAGAAATGAGCATTCATGCTCGTAGAAATGAGGGCCACTAGTCGCAATGGGACTTGCCCGGACGCGGCACTTCCCCCATTTGGGGGATGCCGAAAGGCACTGGTGGGGGAGTAAAGACCTGGAGCGGCGTTCATAGTGTGCAATGTGAAGTCAAATACTTAGGCTTCAAGCAGAGGCAATAAGCCATCGACTAAGTGAGACCGTAAGATCCATGCACACAAAAAATCGTGTCCTCAAATTTCTTGATTTCCGACCTGACGGTTGGCCGCTTTTCTTCGACATCCTTCTCACTATGCTCGCCATCGGAGTCCAGTTTCTCATCATTTTGATGGCTGGATTTGCATGGTGGGTGGCGGCAGGTCTTGCTCTGACGCTGATATTCCGTAAACGTCAGCCGCTTATCCCGTTGGTGGCCGGATTGATCACTCCGCTGGCATGCGCGATCCCCTTGTACCACATAGCGCGCTATTGGAAGTCGAAGATTGTGACCGTCGCCGCAGTAGTACTTGTGTTCCTGATCTTTTTTTGGTCTCCTTGGCCTGGCGATACCTTCGGCGCCAGCTGGTACCCAAGATTGAATTTCACTGAGTCATTCTGGATTTTCGCATTGTTGCCGTGGATTCTGGGGCTCACCATCGCCCGGCAACGCGTTTATGCCGCCACCCTTCGGGAGCGAGTTCAAGTCGCTCGGAGCTCCGAAGCTGAGAAACTGCAGTTGGTCGCCCAAACAGAACGCATGCGCATTGCGGGTGAACTAGAGGCAACAATCGCAGATAAAATCCGCGCGATTTGTGTGATGGCCAAGGGCCTCATGACGGGCCCTAACAGCGATAGTGCTCTGGAAGCCAGTTTGCAATCAATCGAGGCACAGAGTAGTGGCGCACTAAAAGATATGACCACCGTCTTGGGTGCACTTCGGACTCATGAACAGGTCAAGCATGAGCCAACACGCACCCTGATACCTCAGGGAATGAAGAGTCAGCCTGCCTCTAGGGGCGAGGCTCCCTCTTCGCCGACACGATTGCTCTTGGCGTCGGATGCGCTCACGGACTGGACGGTGTGCCTCTTGGCTTTTGCTGTTGTTTTGGGACCATTGGACCCGCAGTCCTTGCTCCTGGCCAATGCTGCTGCTGTTGCGCTGTGGTGGCGCAGGACTAAGCCGC
>JBCKKC010000034.1:0-21597 GCA_038904395.1 Acidimicrobiia bacterium
TACGCACAGCGCACACCCAAGAAGATGATCAAGCTGGCTTTGCGTTCAGCTCTGTCTGACCGGGCCCGCGGTGAGCGGCTCAGAGTAATCGACACATTCAGTTTCGACACTCCGTCAACGAAGCGTGCACAGGGTCTGTGCTCCAAGTTGAATCTTGACGGTCGCATTCTGATTGTGATTGCCGATTGGGAACAAGACGAGCAAGCCGTGCTCTCGTTCCGCAATTTGCCTTTTGTTCACATCATTCCAAGTGATCAGCTCAACACGTATGACGTTTTGCGCAGTGACTGGTTGATCTTCTCCAAGGCTTCTTTGGAGACTTCAGCTAAGAAAGCGGTGGCAGCATGAAAGACCCACGGGCGATCATTCTGGCGCCAGTAGTTTCCGAAAAGTCTTATGCCTTGATTGAGGAAACCAATACTTACACGTTTCGAGTTCATCCCTCGGCAACCAAGACACAGGTGCGTCAAGCTGTTGAGACGATATTTTCTGTCCATGTTGAAAGAGTCAACACCCTAAGGCGTGAAGGAAAGCGCAAGCGGAACCGGCGCAACTTCAAGTGGGGCTCCCAAGTCACACGTAAGCACGCCATGGTTCAGCTGCGCAAGGGCGACTCTATCGGAATCTTTGAAGGGGCCTGATATGGGTATTCGCAAGCGTAAACCAACTTCACCTGGTCGTCGCTTTCAGACTGTCGCTGACTTTTCCGAACTTACCAAGGGTAAGCGTCCGGAGAGGGCTCTGACTGACAAGCTCACCAAAAAGGGTGGACGTAACTCGTACGGTCGTATTACGACCCGGCATCAGGGTGGTGGCCACAAGCGCCGCTATCGTGTGATTGACTTCAAGCGTATTAAAGATGGAGTGCCCGCCAAGGTCGCTTCCATTGAGTATGACCCGAACCGTAACTCTCGGATCGCACTTCTTCACTACCTCGATGGCGCCAAGGCATATATCGTTGCGCCAAATGGACTTGAAGTAGGAAATCTCGTCGAGTCTGGTCCCGGCGCTGACATCAAAGTCGGCAATGCGTTGCCATTGCGTAACGTGCCGGTCGGCACGATCGTGCACTGCATTGAGATGAAGCCAGGCGCTGGCGCCAAGATGGCTCGCTCGGCCGGTTCTAGCGTGCAGCTCATGGCTAAGGAGGGCGATTACGCTCAACTCCGATTGCCTTCAGGCGAATATCGTTTGGTGCCCATCGAATGCCGTGCAACTATCGGCACCGTGGGTAATGCTGAGGCTGAGCTGATCAAGCTGGGCAAGGCTGGCCGTAACCGTTGGAAGGGTGTTCGCCCGACCACTCGTGGTGTGGCTATGAACCCGGTCGATCACCCCCTCGGCGGTGGTGAAGGTAAGTCTTCTGGTGGACGTCACCCCGTCTCGCCATGGGGCAAGCTTGAGCAGCCGACGCGCCGAGGTAAAAAGGAATCTGATCGCCTGATTATTCGTCGCCGCCGCAAGAAGGGCCGCCGATGAGAACGATGACAAATTTGGGTGCCTCGAGTGGGGACTTGTCCCCCCTCGAAAACATGAGAGGGATACGATGCCGAGAAGTTTGAAGAAGGGGCCCTGGGTTGACGACCATCTTCTAAAGAAGGTGGAAGTCCTCAACAAGACCGGGGACAAGCGAGTGGTGAAGACTTGGTCACGCCGCTCGACCGTAATACCAGAGATGGTCGGACACACGATAGCGGTGCACGACGGACGCAAGCACGTCCCGGTATATCTCACCGAGTCAATGGTCGGCCACAAGTTGGGCGAATTTGCTCCCACACGTACATTCCGTAGCCATATGGGACAAGACCGTTCTGCGAGGGTTCGATGAACGACACGAACGACACGAAGCCAGACAAGTTGGTGAAAGAGTCGGCGACCAGTGTGATTGAACACGATGACGAGCTAGCGCACGTGCGTGCTGTTGGCAAGTATCTGCGCACTACGCCACGTAAGTTGCGAATTGTCGCTGATTTGGTACGCGGTATGCCGGTTGTGGAAGCCCAACGGATCTTGCGCTTCAGTGAAAAATCGGCTGGCGAGACCATCCTTAAAGTTCTCGATAGTGCCGTAGCCAACTCTGAGAATGGCAATTTGGGTTTGAGTGCAGACGAGCTATTTGTCGAAAGTATCTTTGTCGATGAAGGTCCTGTCTTGAAGAGGTGGCGACCGAGAGCTCGTGGGCGCGCAACACGCGTGCGTAAGCGCATGAGTCACATAACGATCTACCTAGCCGAAATCCCTGAGGAGCATTAATGGGCCAGAAGGTTAACCCGTACGGTTTTCGCCTTGGCATCACTACCGACTGGAAGTCACGTTGGTATGCCGAGAAGAACTACACGGACTACTTAATTGAAGACTGGAAGATCCGTGACTACATCACCAGCACGCTCACGCATGGGCTGATTAGCCGCATCGAAATCGAGCGTACCCGCGACCGCCTACGTGTCGATGTACATACGGCTCGGCCAGGCATCGTGATTGGTCGCCGTGGCTCCGAAGCGGATCGCTTGCGTGAATACATCGACAAGATGACTGGCAAGCACGTTCAGCTGAACGTGATCGAGATCGTAAAGCCCGAACTCGACGCCAAACTTGTCGCCCAAAATGTTGCTGAGCAGCTCAAGGGTCGCGTTAGTTTTCGCCGGGCCATGAAGCGTGCTGTGCAAAATGTTCTCAAGGCCGGGGCGCTTGGAATTCGTATCCAGTGTGCAGGCCGTTTGGGCGGAGCCGAAATGGCACGCACCGAGTGGTATCGAGAGGGTCGTGTTCCGCTGCACACGCTGCGGGCAGACATTGACTACGGTCTCTACGAAGCTCGGACGACTTTTGGCCAGATCGGTGTGAAGGTTTGGATCTACAAGGGCGACATCGACCCTCGCAGTGCCAAGGCCGACAACGTGGCAGCTGAAGCTGCGCTGGCCGCTGGCGATGCAGCACCTCGTAGAGGCCGCCGTCCCGTCGGAACTGGTACTGCTTCAATGGGTGCTGCCCTCGAGAGTGGTGAAGAAGTTCTCGGAGCTGCCGCTCGGACATCCCAGCCGGTTCGTATCGATCCCACCCTGGTCGGCAATGAAGAAGTGCTGGTGGAAGGGATTGTCTCCGGAACACAAGTTCCTGGTGAAAGCTTGAGTGATCTTGCTACTTCCGAAGACGCCGAAGTGGTCGCGGAGCAGAGTAGCGAAATCAAGCCGGAAGTTCGGCGGGCAAGCAAGAAAGATCTCGATGGCGGTGATGTCTGATGTTGATGCCTAAGAAGATTAAGCATCGCAAGCAGCATCGCGGGCGCATGGCTGGCAAGGCTAAGGGCCAGGTCCAAGTGCACTTCGGTGATTACGGTTTGCAGGCGCTCACCCCTGGTTGGATTACTAACCGCCAGATTGAATCGGCTCGTGTGGCAATTACGCGCCACATGAAGCGTGGTGGAAAAGTCTGGATAACGATTTTCCCCGATAAACCTGTTACCGAAAAGCCTGCCGAAACCCGTATGGGTTCGGGCAAGGGCTCGCCGGAACATTGGGTGTCCGTCGTTAAGCCGGGCCGTGTTATGTTCGAACTATCAGGTGTGGCAGAAGATGTTGCACGTGAGGCGATGCGTCTAGCTGGTCACAAGCTGCCTGTAAAGACACGTTTCGTGATGAGGGAGGCGGAGTGACAAAAGCTTCAGAATTACGCGATATAGATAGCGATTTGCTAGAGGTCCGGCTCACAGAAGCCAAGACCGAAATGTTCAATCTGCGCTTTCAGTATGCGACCGGTCAGTTTGACCGCACCCATCGATTTAAAGAATTGCGGACAGAGATTGCCCGCATTCTAACGATTTTGGGTGAGCAGGCAACCGAAGCGGTAGATGCTGAGCTGGTCCAACAGGCTGTAGTAAGTGCCGAGGAAGTGGCTGTTTCGCCACAGACCTCATGGCGAGCCCGGCGCAATGCCCGACGTCGAGCACGTGCCGATCGCTTGGAAGCTGCCGAGACATCAGCAGCCGGTCACGCCGGCGAGGGTGTCGAATTGATTGCGCCCAAGCCGCCCGAGGAAGAAACCGACGAAGAGGCCGAGGACGAAGGCGACGTAACTGACGCCAGCGCTGAGGCAACTACCGAGGTAAGCGAGACCGACGAGAAGGTGGCCGAGGCGCAGGCGCTCGACAAGAGTGACGCAGCTGACAAGGCCAAATCGTCTAGTGCGGTCAAGGAAGCCAAGGAAACCAAAGCGGCCAAGCCTGCCAAGAGTAAAGACGAAGCTGAGTCTGTAGTTAAAGAGGCCGACTCGGCGGACTCCACAGATGTTGACACCAAGGCCCCTGCGGCTTCAAAGAAAGCCAAAGACGCCCAGAGTGACGCCAAAGATGCGGGCGAAAAGGAGACTGCATGAGTACTGAGAGTCAAACCCGCAATCACCGTAAGGTGCGTGAAGGCATAGTTACGAGCGCCAAGATGGTAGATACTACCGTCGTGACGATCTCGGAACACGTCAAGCACCCGCTATACGGCAAGATCATGACCAAGACCAAGAAGTTGCATGCTCACGATGCTGGCAACCAAGCCAATGAGGGCGACCGTGTGCGTGTGATGGAAACTCGTCCATTGTCCAAAGCCAAGCGTTGGCGAGTTGTGGAAATTGTGGAGCGTGCCAGGTGATCCAGCAAGAGACTCGGCTACGAATCGCAGACAACACTGGTGCCAAAGAGGTGCTTTGCATCAAGGTGCTGGGCGGCTCCAAGCGACGCTACGCGTCTATCGGTGACGTCTTCATAGCGACCGTCAAAGACGCGATTCCGGGCGCAAACGTCAAAAAGGGCGATGTTGTTCGCTGTGTTGTCGTGCGTGTGAAGAAGGAAAAGCGTCGTGCAGACGGTAGCTATATCCGCTTTGATGAGAATGCCGCTGTGCTGATCAACGATGCGCAGCAGCCACGGGGCACACGCATCTTTGGTCCGGTCGGGCGTGAGCTGCGCGACAAGAAGTTCATGCGGATCGTTTCACTTGCTCCGGAGGTGTTGTAAATGAAGATCAAAAAGGGTGACCGGGTCAAGGTAATCGCCGGCAAAGACCGGATTCGTGATCACGAAGGTGTGGTCATGCGTGTCCTACCCGAGAAGAACAAAGTTATTGTGGAAGGTGCTGGAATCGCTAAGAAGCACCAAAAGCAGCAGAAGAAGACCCAACAAGCCGGCATCATCGACAAAGACATGCCGATCCATGTGTCAAACGTCATGTTGATTTGTCCCCAGGATGGGCCAACCCGAGTTGGTTACAAAATCGAGGGTGACAGCAAACAACGCATCTGCCGCAAGTGTGGAATGGAGCTCTAATGGCAGACTCGACTAAAACATATGAGTCGCCAAGACTCAAGACAAAATACAACAGTGAAGTGAAAGCTGCACTTCAGACCGAATTGGGTCTGGAAAATGTCATGCAAGTGCCACGCTTCGACAAGATTGTTGTCAATGCCGGCGTTGGTGAAGCCAGCAGTGACATCAAGAAGCTTGATGCCATGATTGCCGACCTCACGATCATTACCGGCCAAAAGCCCAAGATGAATCGGGCCAAGAAGTCAATCGCTGGGTTCAAATTGCGTGAAGGTATGCCAATTGGAGCCAAGGTAACGTTGCGCGGTCCCCGCATGTGGGAGTTTTTCGACAGGCTGGTTACGCTAGCGATTCCCCGTATTAGGGACTTTCGCGGCCTGCCGGCTAACAGCTTCGACGGCCGGGGCAATTACACCTTCGGTGTAACTGAGCAGTTGATTTTTCCGGAAATTGACTATGACAAGGTCAGCGAAGTCAGGGGTATGGACGTCACGATTGTGACTACCGCCACAGACGATGCTGGTGGCAAAGCATTGTTGCGTGCGTTTGGTTTTCCCTTCGCCCGATAGGCCGACTAGATGAGGAGTTTTACAGAAATTGGCTAAGACATCAAAGATTATCCAGGAAAAGAGGTTGCAAGCTGCCGCTGCTCGCGACCGGCAACGAGTGGCAGAGGGCGAAACATCACGCGGATTTTCCAGTCGTGTTTACACCCGCTGTCAACGCTGCGGCCGGCCACGTGCCGTGCTGCGTCGTTTTGGCTTGTGCAGAATTTGCTTCCGATCAATGGCTCATGCTGGGGAAGTCCCCGGCGTGACGAAAGCGTCATGGTGAGGTGAGCATGGTTACTGATCCTATAGCAGACATGTTGACTCGCATTCGTAATGCGAATCAGGTGCATCACGAGAAGGTGGCAATGCCGACATCTCGTATGCGTACATCGATAGCTGGCATCTTGGAACGTGAAGGTTACATAGACGGATTCGCCGTACGCGATCAGTCTGAAATCGAGCGGAAAAAGGTTGAAGCTGGCGGTCAGCAAGTCCTCGAACTTCAAATGCGCTACAGCGACTCCCGTGAGCGGGTTATCACTGGCATCAAGCGTATATCAAAGCCGGGGTTGAGGGTTTACGCGAAGTCACGTGAACTACCCAAAGTTATGGGTGGTCTGGGCATTGCGATCATATCCACATCCAACGGTTTAATGTCTGACAAAGAGGCTCGCCAACGTAAAGTCGGCGGCGAAGTTCTCTGTTACGTGTGGTGATGACATGAGTCGAATTGGTAAAGCTCCGATCCCGATACCATCGGGAGTAGACGTAAAGATTCAGGGCAGTGATGTGTCGGTGAAGGGCCCCAAAGGGCAACTCGCTCGCACGCTTCCCGAAATTGTCGAGTTGGCCCAGGAAGATGGAAACGTTGTGGTCCGTCGTCCTAATGACCAACCGAAGACTCGTGCCATGCACGGATTGTCCCGTTCACTCGTGGCGAACATGATCGCTGGAGTGACACAAGGATTTGAAAAGGAACTGAGCATCGTTGGCGTGGGTTACCGTGCCGCGATGAAAGGTTCAGGAATGGAGATTCAGGTTGGCTACTCGCATCCTGTAAAGGTCGACGCTCCTGAAGGAATCAGTTTTGAAGTGCCGGCGCCGACTCGGATAATCGTGCGAGGCATCGACAAAGAGAAGGTCGGCCAAGTGGCTGCTGACATTCGCAAGATCCGCAAGCCCGAACCTTACAAGGGTAAAGGTATTCGGTATGTCGGCGAATATGTGCGTCGTAAAGCCGGCAAGACTGGCGCTTAGGCGACCAAAGATGAGGAATGTTTGATTATGCGAGCAACACGCAGAGAACAAAGGAATAAGCGCCACTTTCGTGTGCGTAAGAAGGTCTCCGGTAGTGCGGAGTGTCCACGTTTGGCCGTATATCGTTCGAACCGACACATATACGCGCAGGTCATAGACGATGTTACCGGTCGCACGTTGGCTGCAGCATCCACCCTGGATGCGGACGCCAAGGGAACTCTAACGGTTGTCACTGCCGCGACTGTAGGTCGCCTGGTTGGTCAAAAGGCCAAGGCAGCTGGCATCGACTCTGTGGTCTTTGACCGCGGTGGATACCAATATCATGGACGTATAGCGGCATTGGCCGATGCGGCCCGTGAAGCCGGCCTGAAGTTTTAACAAGATCAAAGGGAGATTGAAGTATGGCGAAAGACGATCGCAGTCCTTACGAGGAGCGTGTAGTCCACGTTAACCGCGTCGCCAAAGTCGTAAAAGGCGGTAGGCGGTTTAGTTTCACGGCGCTTGTCGTTGTCGGCGATCGACGCGGCCGGGTTGGTGTGGGCTATGGAAAAGCTAAAGAAGTACCGGTAGCTATTCAAAAGGCAATCGAAGAGGCCAAGCGGGGATTTGTTCGAGTCCCGATGGCTGACTCAACGATTGTGCATCCCATTATTGGCCAAGATGGCGCCGGGCGAGTACTACTCAAGCCAGCTGCCCCTGGTACTGGTGTTATTGCTGGTGGAGCAGTGCGAGCCATTCTGGAATGCGCTGGCATTAAGAATGTGTTGGCGAAATCTCTTGGTTCCGCTAATGCCATTAACGTTGCCCACGCCACGATGGCGGGCTTGAGGGCTCTGAAGAGTCCTGAAACGGTCGCACGGCTGCGTGGCAAGGATGTCACTGAAATCGCGCCAGCGAAGCTTTTGAATTCGGTTCGACAGGCACAGGCCTCTGCCTTGGCCTCGGTGGAGTAACACAGATGAGTAACAGACTACGCATTAAACAGATTCGCAGCAGCATTGGCTGCTTGCCCAAGCAACGAGCCACCCTGCGTGCGCTCGGCTTGCGCAAGATCAGCCACGTTGTCGACAAAGACGATCGACCTGAAATTCGCGGGATGGTGCACAGAGTTCGGCACCTAGTGGAGGTCGAGGAGATCTAATGGAAAATCAAAAGGACGAGACAGTGGCCGGGGCTGATGAGGCTACGGTGAGTTCCGTTATCAAGCTTCACGATCTGAAGCCAGCAGCCGGTTCCAAGAAGCGCAAGATTCGCGTTGGACGTGGCGAATCAGGCCGAAGAGGCAAGACCGCAGGCCGTGGCACCAAGGGCCAGAAGGCTCGTAGCAAGGTCAGGATCGGCTTTGAGGGTGGCCAAATGCCGCTCTATCGCCGTATTCCTAAGGCCAAAGGTTTCAGGAATCCGTTCCGCGTTGAGTACAACGTGATCAATCTTGACGTGTTGGCTGAATTTCCGGCGGGCAGTGAAATTACGTCAGAGAGCCTTAAGGAACGTGGCCTAGTGCCCCACAAAGGGCTGGTCAAGGTCCTTGGTCGTGGCGATATTGGCGTGGCGGTTAGCGTCAAGGTCGACGCATTCTCGAAATCTGCTCAAGAGAAAATTAGCGCCGCTGGCGGCACCATTGAGGTCGCGTAGCGCCTAGTCTAGATGTCAACGTAAAACTACCCTGTTACTAATCCGACTTAACAGGGTAGTTTTCGCGTTCAGCGTGGTTGTGCCAACGATATAGGGCTGGCTGCGAAGCGAAATCGTTAAGGAGTTGAGCGAGTGATATCTTCCCTCGCAAACATGTTCAAGATCCGCGATCTGCGGAACAAGATCTTGTTCGTTCTGCTGATAATTGCGGTCTATCGCCTTGGTGCCCACGTCCCGGTACCAGGTGTTGTTTACAGTGAACTCAGCAAGCTGTCAGCTCAGGCCGCCGAGGGCGGGGGAGTACTGAGTCTGCTTAACCTGTTTTCGGGTGGCGCTCTAACGAAGGTCGCCATCTTTGCCCTCGGGATCATGCCCAACATCACGGCCTCGATCATCATGCAGCTCCTTTCTGTCGTTATTCCCAAGCTGGAGCAGTGGCGTGAAGAGGGCGAGACGGGCCAGAAGAAGATCACGCAATGGACTCGCTATTTGACTTTGACTTTGGCTCTTATCCAGTCGTCTGGCTTTGCCTACTTGTTCTCCAAAGGCAATCTGGGTGGTCTCGGTGGGGGTGGGCAGGCGACGGGCATACACATCCTCGGCCAGAATCCAGCACTGTGGCGATTCGCCCTCGTGGTGCTAACAATGACTACTGGCACGGTATTGATCATGTGGTTAGGTGAACTGATCAGCCAGCGTGGCATCGGCAACGGAATGTCATTGATTATTTTCGCATCGGTTGTGTCGACATTGCCGAGCGAGATTTATTCGGTGTTCAAGGCAGATGCTGGACTGGCCAAGGTCAGCGTCATTCTCTTGATAGCGCTGGCGATGATTGTCGGCATCGTGTTTATTGAGTCTGGTGAACGACGAATACAGGTCCAGTTTGCCAAGCGCGTGGTCGGGCGACGCATGACAGCTGGTGGGTCGACTTATATACCGCTCAAGGTCAACACCGGTGGAGTGGTCCCGGTCATCTTCGCCAGCTCGATTCTGTATATACCAACGTTGTTCATCTCGGCAATTCCAACGGGCGGTTGGGCGGATTCACTTCGAAGTTTCGTTAATGACTATTTGATTAACCCGCGCAGCGCCGTCTACATCATGACCTACTTCCTGCTAGTTATCGGTTTTTCCTACTTCTACAACATGATCCAATTTGATCCAACACGCCAAGCCGATTTCCTGAAAAAGCAAGGCGGCTATATTCCGGGCGTTAGGCCAGGAAAGGCGACAGCCGACTACTTTGCCAAGATACTCAACCGGATCACTTTGCCGGGAGCCCTCTACCTTGCCGCCATCGCCATCACGCCGGTTTTGGTACTTGCGTTCTGGAACATTCAGCAATTCCCATTTGGCGGTGTTTCGATGTTGATTGCCGTAGGTGTAGCTCTCGAGACAATGAAACAAATCGACAGTCAGCTCATGATGCGCAACTACGAAGGCTTCTTGGAAGCATCAAAAGGTCCGTAACATCGGTGGGGCGATGGTACAAAGGACGGGCCCCGCAATTCATTCGGTGTGTGGCCTCAGCTCGATTTCGGATCGAGGTTGGTTTTTCGGTAACTGGGGGCTGACTCGCAGTAAGCTCCCCATATTAAAGGTGTCTAATTCTGGGTAAACGTATGACACGAATTGTTTTCATAGGCCCGCCAGGTGCTGGCAAGGGCACTCAAGCTCAAGCGATCAAGGACCACTACGGCATCGTGTGGGTCGCCACGGGCGAGATCTTTCGCGATGCCATCAAGAGTGGTTCGCAGATGGGCTCGGAGGCTCGCAACTATGTCGATTCAGGCGGATTAGTTCCTGACGACGTGGTTGTCGGTATCGTCCTGGAACGTCTGAACCAACCCGATTGCGAGTACGGATTTCTGCTCGACGGGTTTCCTCGTACGGTCGCACAGGCCGAAGCTCTTGATGCGGCCGACAGCGGTCACGCCGTTGATGTTGTCATCCATCTGCAAGTGCCTCACGATATGTTGATCGAACGTGTCGCCGGCAGGGCCAAGTCTCAAGGACGAGCCGACGATTCCGAGCTCATGGTTGAGCACAGGCTGGATGTGTTTGCGCACGAGACGGCACCCGTGGTCGCCTACTACGCTGGTCGTGGATTGTTGGAGACCGTCGATGGTGTCGGTCCGATCCAAACAGTCACGAAGCGGATCATCAGTGCCGTCGACCAACGCATTGCAGCTCGTGCTAGCTAACGTCTGGCGCTTGAGCCAAATTCACGTACCCATTCTCCAATTGGTCAACAACATGGATCCTCACGCCCTGGCTGACGCCAGGGCTCAGGATGACGGAGCTCGGTGTTGTGCACCGAATTCACTCACTTCAATTGGTTGTGGTGAAGTGAGCAGTGATATACTTCCTTTTTCATTCGGTCAGTAAAGTTGGGAGCTCGCGCGCGTTTATGGCGAAAAAAGAGGACACGCTCGAAGTTGAAGGCACGGTGGTTGAACCACTGCCGAACGCTATGTTCCGTGTGGAGCTTGCTAATGGCCACAAGATTTTGGCCCATATTTCCGGCAAAATGCGAATGCACTACATTCGGATTCTTCCTGGAGACAAGGTGCTTGTTGAGATGTCGCCCTACGACCTAGCTCGTGGGCGGATCGTGTACCGCTACAAGTAGCAATCGGTGGGCAGTCGGCACAAAAATTTGCTGTAGCAGCAGCTAAGCCGGAAAAGTCGCGTCGAGAGCAAACTAGAGTAGAACCATTACCAAAAAGGTTATTCCATGAAAGTGCGACCGTCGGTCAAGAAGATGTGTGAGAAGTGCAAAGTGATCAAGCGCCATGGGCGTGTTATGGTCATTTGTATTAATCCGAGACACAAACAACGCCAAGGCTAGTAAGAGGATTTAAGTTAGATGGCAAGAATCGCGAGCGTAGATCTACCACGTGAAAAGCGTACCGAAGTCGCGCTGACTTACATATTTGGCATGGGCCAGTCTCGAGCACAGGAAACCTGTCGAGGTACCAGCATTAATCCTGACACCCGGGTGCGCGACCTTACTGACGAAGAAGTCAGTCGTTTGCGGATGTGGGTGGATGGTCACTACAAAGTTGAAGGTGACTTGCGCCGTGAGGTCAGTCAAGACATCAAGCGCAAGATTGAGATTGGCTGCTATCAAGGCATTAGGCACCGTAGAGGTCTACCAGTGCGAGGACAGCGTACTCACACAAACGCTCGCACCCGTAAGGGACCCAAGCGTGCAGTTGGCATTAAGAACAAGGCCAAGGTTCGCAAGGGTTAGTGCCTTCAATGAGTGGCAGCCTCGCAGGGTTTGTGCCTTGTGAGATTGGCTAGCTGACTTTGAAGGTGCCTCAGCGGCAATACAATTGAATTTGATGTGGGATCAGACCCCTCCCTAAAGGAAGGGGTCTCCTCTATTGTTTGAGTGGAGGGGCGAAGCCCCTGCGGCATTTGATAGTTGCCACGGCCCTGAAGGACCGGGGCGAAGACAGTAAAAATTTGGAACGCAATATGGAAAGTAGCAGGAGTACATGACACAGGCTAAGGGAGCAGTCCGGAAGCCGCGGCGGCGCGAGCGTAAAAACGTCAGTCACGGGTCAGCCCACATAAAGACCTCCTTTAATAACACGATCGTGACAATTGCCGATCTGCAGGGCAACACTGTGTCTTGGGCGTCTGCTGGAAATGTTGGTTTCAAGGGGTCACGTAAGTCGACACCATTTGCTGCTCAGCTAGCTGCGGAACAAGCGGCTAAGCGGGCTATGGAGCATGGGATGCGTCGGGTGGATGTGTTTGTGCGTGGGCCAGGTTCTGGTCGCGACACGGCAGTGCGATCCCTGCAAAATGCGGGGCTTGAGGTAACTGGCGTCAAAGATGTCACACCCGTACCTCATAATGGGTGCCGTCAGAAGAAAAGGCGTCGCTGTTAATTACCGTTTTGGTTAGTGAGCGCACCGTGAAACGTGCCTCTTTAAGATTTCGAGAAGGATAAGAAGTTACATGGCAAGAGATATTGGCCCTTCATGCAAGAAGTGTCGGCGTGAGCGGCAAAAACTGTTTCTTAAGGGACAACGCTGCTACACCGCGAAATGCGGCGTAGAGAAGCGGCCATATCCCCCTGGTCAGCATGGACGGGCTCGTATTCGTGAGTCCGAGTACATGCTGCAGTTGCGTGAAAAGCAAAAGGCACGTCGTTTCTATGGAGTGCTCGAGAAGCAATTCCGTCGCTACTACAAAGAAGCCAACCGTATGGATGGCATCACCGGCGAAGGGTTGCTTCAATTGCTTGAGCGTCGCCTCGACAATGCCGTGTACCGCAGTGGCTTAGCTGCCTCACGTGCCCAGGCAAGACAACTGGTCAGCCACGGGCACATCCGAGTCAACGGCCGCAAGGTGACTGTTGGATCTTATCGCCTACGTCAAGGTGAAGTCTTTGAGGTACGCGCCAAGAGCCAAGACATTGTTCCCATCATGCACGCACTCGACACCAATCCGGCAGCTCCTGAGTGGCTTCGGCTCGACCGCTCTAACCAGCGTGTAGAGGTCGTGACATTGCCTAGCCGTCAACAAGTTGATGTGCCTGTGCAAGAGTCGCTCATCGTCGAGTTTTATTCAAAATAAGGAGTTTCGCTTGCTTATCGTCCAACGACCCCAAATTCGTCACCAACTTGATGAAGAGTTTGGCCAGACGCGAGGCAGTTTCGTTGTCGAACCGCTCGAGCCAGGTCTCGGCTACACGCTCGGCAATAGCCTGCGTCGAATTCTTCTATCTGCAATCCCAGGTGCTGCTTTTACGACGGTTACGTTCCGTCAGGCATTGCATGAGTTCACTTCAATTCCCGGTGTAAAGGAAGATGTCACAGACATTATCCTCAATCTGAAAGATGTCGTGATCACATCAGAGTCTGATGAGACCGTCACGCTCACCCTCAACGTGTCAGGGCCCGGAGTGGTGAGAGCGTCAGACATCGTTTTGACATCTGATGTTGAAATCATCAACCCTGACTTGCACATTGCGACAGTCAATGACAAAGGTCGCCTTGAGCTTGAGCTCACCGTTGAACGTGGTCGCGGCTATGTGACTGCCGAGTTCAACAAGCGCCCGACCCAGCCGATCGGTACAATTCCGATCGACTCAATCTTCTCTCCGGTCCGTAAGGTCACTTATGAAGTTTCCCAGACCAGAGTCGAGCAGGCTACCAACTTTGACAAGTTGACCCTCTACGTTGAGACCGATGGGTCTATCACCCCTGAAGAGGCTGTCAGTTCTGCCGGCAAGACTCTCGGTGGTTTGATCGAGCTGTTCGCCCAAGTAGGCGAGGGCGAAGGACTTGAGATCGGCGAGTTGGTCATCCCGACCCCGGCTGCTCCTGAACTCGAGATGTCGATTGAAGACTTGAACCTGTCTGAGCGGCCTCGGAACTGTCTGAAGCGTGCCCAGGTCGATACGGTTGCTGAACTTGTTGAGAAGTCAGAAGATGACCTGCTCTCCATCACCAACTTTGGCCAGAAGTCACTTGATGAGGTCAAGGTTAAATTGGACGAGCTTGGCTTGTCGTTGAAGGGTTCTGCACCAGCCAAGGCAAAGGAATAGAGAAATGGTGAGACCAATTAAAGGGCCACGTCTCGGTGGCAGTCCCGCTCACCAGCGTCTATTGCTGGCTAATCTGGCTGCCCACCTTTTCGAGGCTGGCAAGATCGTAACTACTGAAGCGAAAGCTAAGGCGCTGCGGCCATATGCCGAACAGTTGATTACGAAGGCGAAGACCAACAGCGTGCACGCACGCCGTCAGGTTCTTGCAAAGATCCTAGATCGCAATGCGACCCATATTCTCTTTAGCGAAATTGCCCCACGATATGAGAGTCGTCCTGGTGGCTATACCCGTATAGTCAAGACCGCTCCACGCAAGGGTGATAACGCTCCGATGGCGCAACTGGAACTGATCTAGTAGGCGCCAGAGCCGGCGTGTCACAGGAGTACACGCTGCGTATCCCCCATTCACGTTCTCATCCCGTTCGTCATCCTGAGGGAGCGTAGCGACCGTGAGGATCCACCTGCGGCGAAGCCGCAGACCAACCGATATGTTCGATCGACGTCGTATTGCTCGTCTCGCTGGCAAGATCCGTCGGGGCGAATCGGACGGGTGCGACTGAATGGTCGCGATTCCAATTAAGGCTGTCGTCACGTATGATGGCACGGACTTTCACGGGTGGGGTCGGCAGATCGATCCGGCTGGTGAGTTTCCAGATCATGGCAGTCGACGCGATTCAGTCCCCACAATCCAGGGCGCAATCGAATCCGCTCTAGAGCGCATTGTTGGCGCGCACGTTTCCACGGTTGTGGCCGGTCGGACAGATGCAGGCGTTCACGCTGTGGGCCAAGTGTTTTCCGCTCACTTACCTCCTCGACCGGATTTCAACGTTGACTTGAGGAAACTCAAGAGGTCTCTCAACGGGATGTGCGGACCGGCGATCGCGATCCGTTCGCTTGAAGAGGTCGACGCGGGGTTTTCGGCCCGTTTCGACGCCAAATCCCGGCGCTATGTCTATCGCTATCACACTGGCGGCTATCGGGATCCCTTCACATGGAAGTACATGTGGAATCTGCGTCACCAGTTGGACGTTGACCGGATGCGCAGAGCTGCGGAGTGCCTTGTGGGCACGCATGATTTCAGTGCGTTTTGCAAAGCCCGAGCCGTCGGTGGGCCAGTCCGAAACATCCATGACGTAACGGTGGTTCAGCCCGAGCCGGATCAGAT
Organism: Acidimicrobiia bacterium; assembly: GCA_038904395.1. Classification (GTDB taxonomy): domain Bacteria; phylum Actinomycetota; class Acidimicrobiia; order UBA2766; family UBA2766; genus JBCKKC01. The sequence continues at coordinate 15,489 of JBCKKC010000034.1, forward strand.
CGAACTGTCGGTCGAGGCCAGATCGTTCTGCCACCAAATGGTTCGATCTATCGCAGGCCTACTCGAGGGGATTGGTGCCTGCCGTCATTCCATAGCAAGTGCTGCCCAAGTACTGGAATCCCGAGATCGAAACGCCAACTCGGGTGTTGCTCCCCCCCAAGGCCTTACTCTCTGGTCCGTCAAATATTAATGCCGTTTACGTGGCAGGGGCTGGAGGTTCGGCGGGCACCGGCGTGATCTTGGTCTGCCGACCGCTCTTTAGTCCAAAGAGTGCAACGAGAAATGTCACTGCCATCACACCAGCACACACGTAGAGCACGACCTGAATCGCTGCTGCGAAGTCGTTCTGCAAAGCAGTTGCTATTTGCTGGCTTGATGTGCCGCCGATTTGGCTGAAGGCACCGCTATGCCCACCTGATGAGTCCAGCAGTTGTTGAGTGAGCGCCTCGGCTTTGGCAGCTGGTTCGCCGGCGTGTCGAAGGAAGCTCTCGATCCTTCCAGTATTGACCGTGATAAGGATCGTCCCGAGAACTGCCATTCCGAGGCTTGAGCCAAAGTTTCGGAACGTTTGGGTGATTCCCGTTGCCTCACCCATTGAGAGTTGAGGCGCCCGGTTGACTGCATCTGTACTGACCGGAGCAATGATGAAGCCGAAGCCTGCACCGGTAACGATTAGGCCGGCAATCTGGAGCCCGCCCAGATGCGGTGTACTGGCTGAAGCGGCCCACAAGATCAAACCGACGGTACCGACGAATGTGCCGAGGAGAGCTGGACTCTTTACGCCGATCTGGTCCATCATTTTGCCGCCATATTGGGTGGCGACGAAATAGCCACCCATCCATATGAGGATGTACAGTCCGGCGTTATCTGCGCTCCATTGCAGTGATATCTGGGCGTACATGCTGCCGAAAAAGACAAGAGGAACGAACAGGGCAAAGGCGAGGCCCATGATGACGTTGTCAATGGCGAACATGCGGTTCTTGAAAATTTGCATGCGGATGATCGGATTAGCGACTCTGAGTTCAATAGCGACAAAGACCACGAGCAGGATCAATCCTGCGGCGATGCATCCGTAGGTTTTTGGTGAACTCCATGTCCATCGGCTCGCTTGCTGGAGCCCCAGGATCAACAGCCCCATCCCGCCCACGAGAGGGACGAGACCTTTTAAATCGAGGGGGGCGCGCTTGAAGACATCTGGAGGCTTTGCGATAGCCATGGTGACTAAAGCCAGAATGGCAACAGGAATGTTGATCCAAAATATTGAGCGCCAAGTCCACTCTGTTAGGTATCCACCAGCGATGGGGCCAAGGGCCGTGAATGCGCCCGCAAAGCCAAAGAACTTGGCCATTGCGCGACCCCGCTCCTCAATCGGGTATGCCTGGAAGACGAGCATGACCGCCGATGGGAACATAAGCGCTCCGCCGATTCCTTGCAGGATCCGGAATCCGATTATCCACGGCTCGGCGATGGGGCCGATAGGGGTCAGGCCGCTCATCAATGAGCCGAAGGCAAAGACGAGCACTCCAATCGTGACGAGCTTTACGTGCCCGAAGATGTCGCCAAGGCGTCCCCCGAATGCGATCAGTGCTGCCATCGAGATCATGTAGCCCGTAACAATCCACTGGGCGCCGGTCGAGGACAAGTTGAGTTCGCCATGAATAATTGGCAGGGCGATGGCTACGATCGTCATGTCAATGAACACCATTGCAACAACGAACATCATCGACAGCAGAACTAGGTTCTTTCGGGAGTACCTTTCCGCAATTGTGCTGGTCATAGAGTCCGTTCCAATCATTGGCCATTGGCTCCAAATACTTGCTACCCAAGAAGGTTAGCCAGGTTCCAACACCGCCAGGACCAAATGGTAGGGGCTAACCGTCCGGTCCATTGCTATAACCGGCATGCGCAGAGTTCTTATCAGCGGGGGCGGACAAATTTGGAGTAGGTGGAGGCTTTGCCGTATCTGACCGAATGAGCTGCGCAAGCCCGATGCCTTCAGCTTTGGGTGAGCAGCCAATCGCCGAAGGTGATTTAAAAAATGATGCGAGAACCATTGCAGGGCATCGAGTTTCGAGTTATAGTTCCGATGTTGGCAGCGAGAACCAAGCTGCCGGCAAGACCTGTGAGCGAGGGGCCAAACTCGCTTTCGCCCAAGGACAAGGGGTGGCAGCCCACGGAGACCTCTGCGGTAGTACGTCTAGGAACTGGGAACCCCAAAGCGGGCTACGCACAAACGTGGCATCTTGCGCTGAGGAATCCCATGGCTTTGGCCATGCGGAGGATGTCGATCTGGCTCCCGTGAAGGGAGAGTCAATGACGAGGCCATTGCCGACGTAGATTGCGACATGGCCCGGGCGCCAAGCGATGTCGCCTGGGTGTGGCGGCCATACTGTTGGCAAGCGGCTCTGGTCAGTTGACGTGCGCGGTATTGATATGCCTGCCGCATAGGGGCTGTTTAATACGAGAAAGACTCCGCAGAAATTGAAAATGGTCCGGAGGGCAAGTGGGTACGTCTAGTGGGGCAATAACTTGCCCATCCTGCGTGGCTGGCCAAACCCGATGCCAGCACTTTGGTTAGGGCACTTCCGGTCAAACCAGTTCTACCCGTCTCTGCTTGGTCTTCGCAAAATAATACTGGCCGGGAGGCGGCCCATACACACCCGGGCAGCAGTGGGTGTGTATACTGTGGCTATGCGTAGAGTACAGATCCACTTTGATGAGAGCCTTGATCGGCGGTCGGCCCAAGAAGCTAGGCGACTGGGCATTTCGAAAGCTGCATTTGTGCGCGCTAGCGTTCGATCGGCGCTGGAGCATGTCGAGGCTCCGCCAACGACAGCCTCGGATCCTTGGGATTCAATGGTCGGTTGGCTTGATGATGAGCCCGTGGAAGACATTGACGAGGTTATCTATGGATCGTCGCACGAATGACTTCCTTCGTTGACACTAGTTTTTGGTTCTCGTTGCAAGAGCGACGTGATCGGCATCACGCGGCTGCGGTGGCCCTGGTGCAGCAAGGACTTGGCAACCTGGTCACCACGAACCATGTTCTCGGTGAGACTTGGACGCTGCTGCGCAGGCGCGGCGGTCATCGGGCTGCGACCGGCTTTATTGATCGCTTTTGGCGATTACCCAATGTGCAAGTCCTGCATGTTTCTGAACTTGACGAGCAAGCGGCCTGGAAGTGGCTTCGCCACCACGACGAAGGGGAGTATTCCTTCGTTGACGCGACAAGCTTCGTGGTTATGCGGAGGCATAGCTGGACACAGGCGCTTGCCTTTGATTCCGACTTCACTGCGGCAGGTTTCGTCGAACTTCGCCCCTGATGGTACTTCGGGTCGCATAGATTGGCGAGAGGGTGCAGGCCTGGGTGAGAACTACCGGAGATGGAAATCAAGTTATGAAGTACGTTTCTTATGATGCAAGTCGCGATGTCCCGAACGTGATCGTGGATGGTGCTGCGAATGACTCCACGGTTCTGACGCTTTCGCACTGGCCCGGCACTCTCGCCCCGACCGAGCTGCGCGCTGACCTCTCGGCGCAAATGGCTTTTCGTTTCTTGGATTGGAGCGGCCGTGATGACGTACTGGCCCAAGCCCAGGTGGTTTCGAATAATCACTTTGATCAAGACGGGCTTGTCGGCATCTTCACGCTAGTGGATCCAGAGGCGGCCCTTGAACGACGTGACTTTCTGATCGATGTTGCTGCCGCGGGCGACTTCGGAACCTTCCGGAACCGAGATGCGGCTCGGGTCTCGATGGCGATTGCTGCTTGGCCCGATCCCGACTATGACGAGTTGCTGGGCCCTCTCGTTGAGATGTGCGACCATCCCGACCACTTCAAGAGTCTGTGGGCCGATGAGGATGCAGAGCTGGCCGCGAGCGAGGCGGCGATCGTCGCTGGGCGGGCTCGGATCGAAGAAGTGCCAGCTCTCGATCTGGCAATCGTGACAATCGATGGCGACGAGACGGACCATCCCGGTAGGCGGTTTACCCACATCGAAACCTCAGGCATCCATCCGATGGCGGTGTACAACGCTACTGATTGTTTTCGGGTGCTACTCGTGCGTGATGGCTGGTATGAGTTCACTCACCGATATGAGACGTGGGTGCAATATCAAACACGCCGGCCGTTGCCTCGTGTGGACCTGACCGAGCTGGCCGCCGAGCTCACGACCCTCGAGCCAGCTAGCGCTCAGTGGACCTTCGACCCGGTCGGTGGTCTCACCCCACGCTTGAGTGTTGCTTATAGCGAGCTGGCCCCGGAAGTGGTGCGCTCCAAGCTCGAGACCGCGCTGGCGAGCGGTGCTCCGGCCTGGAACCCGTACGTGAGCTGAGCAGTTTGTGCATGGTGAACGGGTTGAGGCAGACGGAGCGACGCGCTGATCTGGGAAGGCCAGTACCGTGATCGCAGCGCCCCATTTGCGGTTACGGGTCTCCGGGCGGGCACAACTCTCTGGTCCTAGGCTCCCCCATAGCTGGTCAATGTCTGTCAGCAACGGCGATTCCTTCGCTGAGGTCAATTTCTGGGGCGGGCGTGAAGCGAGCGACGGCGAGGGCGGAGCGGCAGGAACACTCCGTCTGGGGCTGGTGGGCAATCGTTTCAAGAAGGTGCGTCACGACTGAGGGGATGCGCTTGTTGTTGTCCTCTATGACTTGGAGTGCGCTGCTGGTACTTACGGGGTCAATCCCGGAGTCTGTGTGAAAGCCAACATCGTAGTCTGTGACGTGGGCAATGTTGACGTAACACATCTCGGCCTCACGTGCGAGGGCCGCTTCCGGGCACACGGTCATGTTGATGACTTGCCACCCCTGACGGCTGTACCACTGTGATTCGGCAATCGTGGAGAAGCGAGGACCGTCTACAACTACGACCGTTCCGTTTGCGTGAGTGTTGATATCCGCGCTGCGGCACGAGTCAACCGCTAGTGGTCGCAGCTGTGGACAGAACGGTTCAGCGAACGCAATGTGCGTGACGGGCGCCCCATCGTGCAGGGAGCTCGCCCTGTTTTTCGTCAAGTCAACGAGTTGGTCACATACCACGAAGTCGCGTGGATGGATACCGGGTTGAAGGCTTCCCACGGCCGATACGGCGATAATCCGTTCCACGCCGAGACTGGCCAGTGCGCAGATATTGGCTCTATATGGGATGCGGTGCGGTGGGAATTCGTGCCGAACACCATGGCGAGGTAAAAATGCCACCTGCTGACCAGCAAATTCGCCGACAGCTATCGGAGCCGAGGGCCTACCAAACGGCGTATCAATCTCTAGATGTTCTAGCCCGTCCAAGACCACGCCAAGGCCTGATCCTCCGATAATGCCAACTCGAGGACTACCTCCGGGCACTCTTTGATAACTGGAATTATTCATTGGAAACTCCAGCTTCCTCTTGCACAGCGAGTCGCGCGAACTGGTCTCTCATCTCAGGCATGACAGTCTCGTATACGTTGCTTAGGATCTCGATTATCTCTGTAAGCCAAGTTGCTATCTCATGGGTGTTGTTGACGGGCGGGACTTGGAAGTCTTTGGAAATACCGAGCCCTAGCTGGCCCTGCGACCACTCGTGCGTTGGATCTATCCAGTAGCCATCGCGAGGGGAAGACATAATTGTGTTGTCATCGACAAGACTGGCTAGATCTGCACCTCCCTCATCATGATCTTCAAATAAGCCTGTCCACCAGTGAGTGTCATTACCTAGTGTGATCTCGATGGTGTTTTCGGTTGGGGCGGAGAGTTTTACCAGCGTGTCATCGTCGTCTTGCTTCCAGTAAACATCCCAATCTTCTCTGTCGTGCCAGTCCCAACTAAAGCGCTCACTCCATGCATCTTCATATCCCAAGTCGCGCAGCCCTTGAACGCACTGAAGATGCGTGCTCAGATCGGAGAACGGTAAGACGCAAGCGTCTGGTTCCACAGCCCAAATTGTTGACTGGCAGACTTCGATTCGGTGAACGCCGTGCAAGAGGCTCACGAGCGGAGACAAGTATTCGTGGTCGGGTTGGCAGTAATCATGATCGACGACAGACGCGTGTTCCAGAAGGTTATGGATTTGTTCGTCCAATCCCAAAATTCGGCCCACCTTCCCCTCTCTGCCATAATGCGTTGAGACATTC
>JBCKKC010000035.1:0-21320 GCA_038904395.1 Acidimicrobiia bacterium
ACATATAACTGAAGCCGGGGGCTTCCTGGCGAATTTTCGTGAAGACCATCCACAAGATGAGGCGACAATTACCTATCCGACAATAATAACTCAACCTGCACATCACGACAAGGCGCCTGTCCCCAATTTTGTCGCACTCCTGAACAGAAAATTCTCCCGCTCCCCCAACAAAAGACGGTATATTTTGCGATACCGATTGAGGGAGTGAATCCTTTGGGGGTGTAGCTCAGCTGGTAGAGCGCCGCGGTCGCATCGCGGAGGCCAGGGGTTCGAATCCCCTCACCTCCACCACCTCATTTGATTCCGTTCTGGACCTCGCCACTAGGCCGCTCTGGCGGCGGAGGCCTTGGTGGATTTGAGTTTGGCGAGGACGCCGGGATCGTTTGTCATTTGGATGAGCGTCTGTGAACCCGATTGACTAACTCGATAGAATCGATTGCTAGGCAGCGAGTAGGTTCCGTCACCTTGGTCAGTCCCGTGAGCGGCTAGCAATTTCTTCAGACTGCCGGCCACTGCGCTAGCGGAACGTGGATCAACCCAGCTGGTAGCAATTTCGGCGACCGTCGAGCCGCCGTTCTGCCACTGGACCAGCTTGTCGCCCTGCCATCCGGTGACATCATCCCTCTGCGTCTCAATCCCAGTACCCGAGATGCTTGCCATGAAATTTGCCGTGCCAAATTCGCCCCACGTGCCGTCAATCGTCTTGTTCCAACCATTCCCCAACGTGGCAGTCAGGTCTGTGGCACTCGTCTTCTTGAGTTTGAAGCCCTTCAAGTAGAGGTCAGGATGCAAGATCTCGGTCATGGTCTTGGGCGGTTTTGCGTAGGCGCGCTCAAGGGGAGGGTCACCAGTTTCATCAATTATGTGGCGCACGAATTCGGGCCCAACAACATAGGGCATCGCTAGGTCTAGCAGCAGCGGGCCCATCGTAACGTCGTTGGGGATTATGCTCTCTTCCTCAGATCGGGCGGCACGCCGTTTTTCCCCGCCAAAATAGTTTCGGGTGAAACGCTCTTCGAAATAGACAGCGTCGCCCTCGGTAAGCGACATCATCGCGCTCGAGCCATCAAAATCGAACTCATCCACCGTGCTGAGCTGCTTCTTGGTGTCGTAGCGGGCGTCTTGGAGGGCATGGACCCATTCATGGGCAATCGTCTCTTGAGCCAGGGCCGAGAGGTCCGGCCCATCGGCGAGCACATACATCTTCTTGGCGTCGGCGGAATAGTATCCCGTAATCAGAGATTTGTGGGTGTTAATGACTTGGTCGAGGGTTTGGGTTGGTTCAAGCCATCCCATGAGACGGAACAAAGCTTCGGTCTTGGCTGTGCTGTCATTTTTCCGGGCCAATTGCTCTCGGTCCGCCTGGCCCATCAGGGCCTTCATGGCGTCAGCCGGGAGAAACTCGACGGGCACATTCACTGCCGGCAGGCAGCGCAAGGCGGTAGTTGCCTGAGTGATCCGTTCAAGCGTGGGTTGGTCTCTGGAAACGTCAAGCTGGTCAGGCAAAAGACTCTCTTGAGCAGGAAGGGCAAGGCATTTTACGGGGCCGGGCTTGCCATCGTGAGTCTTTAGGCCAGCATAGAGAGCGGTGCTCGTGCATCCGGTTTGGAGCAGGATGACGCTGAGAACAATGAGAACTAGTCTGCGAGTGCGCGCCAACGCTTCTCCTCTCGAACCCAAAACGGCCACAGTCAACCCGTGAGGCAACGACGAGACGGCCACCCTCGGTATTCTGGCTACACCGGCAAGCTGGCCTCGAGAGCCTGTTCAAGCTTCAGTTGAACTGCTGCTAGTGAAACATCCGCCCGAGTCCGTTCAAGAATTTGCCTCGATGCGTCGGCTGCCCGGCGCAGGCCGTGGGTCATGGCATCGGGATAGTCAACTAGTAGCAACACCTCGTACATTTCTTCCATGATTGTCACCAGCTGGTCAGCCCGCTCGACGTCTCCCCCTCGCAGAGTATCAAGTGACTTACGGCGCAGTTCGCCGATACTTTCAGCCACCCCGTGCAACCAAGCTTCGCCGCTGATTGATAGATCAGCTGGCGTCGGAATTACACCATCGGCCAGCACTGCCTGAGTAATTCGCCCCTCGGCGTATTCCTTTTGGGCATCGTGCACAAAACCGGCCCAGCGGATTTGCGGGTGGTCTTGGGTGGCGCTATCGGCTTGCACAAGCAGTTCGCTGGCCTTGGCGAGAAGCTGATCGGCCCCACCAAAGTCGCCCCGGTGTAGGGCTCGAATGGCGTTGGCCGAGGCACGCAATGCATGACGACTATTGGAAAGGGCCAACTCTCGAGCTTGATTTGCTTGCTCTAGGCGACCGAGGATTTCTTGGGTGGTTGTTTGTAAATCTGACATTGGAAACTACTTCTGGTTAGCTGGTGATGCGATTCAAGCCAACACTAGCTAACTAACCACTCGCCGACTTTGAGAAGTCCATCGTGTGCTCGCCGGTTCGCTCATCAACCTCGCTACGCACAAAGACACGGTCCGACGCGCGTAGGCGGACCACGTTGCTATCGCGAGCGACGCTTTGAGTCCTGCCAGGCTGGGCTTGGGCTGCGATTTCGCCGCTGTAGTCTTCTTCATCGTCTTCGTATTCTTCGCCATAGTGATGCGGCAAAGCCTCGTATGGGTCGTCCTCTTCGCCTAATTGGAAATCATACGAACCCTCAGCGAAGGCGTAGGAAACTCGGGCACGTTCGACTTCGGCCGCTCGCCTAGAGAGTGGCACGAACATGGCGATCAACGAGGCGCAAATTCCTGCCAAGAACCAGAGGGCGGTGAGAAGAATCCCGCTGACGGCAAACACGACAGTCGCTAGAACGAGACCCAGTAGAACTCGCCGGCGCCGATAAACTGCGTCAGATGTTTGCGGTGAACGTGGCGCTGCTTCCGTTCCGAAATCAGGCTTGTGAAATTCTTGCAATGCCATGTGCTGGTCCAGAGGTCGATCTAAGTTGACATAGCAAGGGTGTAGCTCGTAATACTCATCGTCGTCGAGGTCTTCACCCAAGTAGTCGTTGACATATTCGCCGTAGCTATCGGAACCTTGCCCATCGGTTTGAGCTGACCCCATTACCGAAGTACGATACTCGGCAATCGCCACACTACCTAATTGTTCATCGCCCAGCACCCGCACGGTGGCTGGTTGCGGCGCCGACATGGCAAACAAAGGACGAGGAGGCGTCGACGCTTGTGCAGAGGGAATCGCCTTCACTTGAGCATCTGCTAGCTCGCCTGACCGGGAGGGGGCAGTATCTGTCAGATCGATTTCTTCCGGCCGAGACGACGACGGTGGCTTTGGCCCGGAATCTGGCAACACTCGGCGAACATACAGCGTGCCCGGTTTGTCGATCCAGCCGTACAAAATGGGCATGCACCCATACGCAATCAGCAGAATCATCAGAACCACAATCAGTGCAAGGCCCACAATTTCCCCGCCTCTAGATCAAAAAACCTCTACCCGGCATGCTTTGTGCTGTGTCACTTGGACCCCGGACCAACCCCGAGTGGCCAAGCTTGGCTCCTCTCACTTGACCTCGAAAATCCCCGAACTGTCGAGACTAACAATGAGAGACTTCAGCCGGATTCCCCCCGGCTTGTTTGTCAAGCAATTGGCGAAACTTTAGCAGAACGAACTCGCAAGTGGGTGGATCCAATTTCTGGAAACACCCTGGTATCAGGGGAACCACATTTATGTAAGTCGCTTAGGGCGGTTATCGGCCACACATGGTTGGGTGGTGGTGCCCGTCAACTGAGGATTTGTTTGTCGGTGTCGGGCGCGTCTTCCAGGCGTCGGCAAAAGTCGGCCAGAAATGATCGAAACGCCGGACCGACATCTTCACGCATCACCGCCATCTGGACTGTCGCCTTCAAGAAATCAATCTTGTCGCCGATGTCGTAACGAGGCGAGTCGTTTACATAGGCATAAGTGGTCTGAAAGGCCGTCAAGCGGGAAATAGCATCCGTAAGCTGGATTTCGTCACCACGGCCCAGCGGCGTGGCTTCCAGTGCATCAAAAATTTCGGGCGTAAACACGTAACGGCCGATCACGGCCAGATTCGATGGCGCCTCTTCGGGAGTCGGCTTCTCGACAATTTCTAAAATGCGTGTCAGCGTATCGTCGGTCTCGGGCTTGATGCACCCATAGTTGGCTATCTCGTCCTTTTCGACCTTCGTAACCGCGACAACAGAACGGCCGTAACGCTCAAACCCCTCAATCATGTTGGCCAGCGTCTCGCCCCGATCGTAGATAATGTCATCACCTAACATGACCACGAACGGCTCACGACCAACGTGCTTCTCGGCCACCAAAACGGCGTGACCCAGGCCTCTCAAGTCCTTTTGCCGGATGTAGTGGATATCGGCCAGCTCGGAAATACGCCGGATTTCGTCATAAAGCTGGATCCGACCCGACTTACGCAGAGCGTCTTCTAGCTCCTGCGACCGATCAAAGTGGTCCTCAATTGACCGTTTCGAATGGCTAGTAACAATCAAAATATCGTCAAGCCCGCAGCTGACAGCCTCTTCAACCACATACTGAATTGCCGGCTTATCAACGATCGGCAACATTTCCTTGGGCTGAGACTTCGTAGCAGGCAAAAACCTCGTCCCCAAACCTGCCGCTGGAATTACTGCCTTACGAACCCGCAAACCTCTCCTTCCCCCGTTGCAAGTCCGATCATAGCCGGTTCGCGTCAAGCTGACCCTTTCCGCTCTCGCTTGGGGGTTGGGATGGAAGCTATCTTGGTCCGCTGCTTTACCCTTGCGGGCGGCGGGCAGCTTCCATTCGCTCGCAAGCTCGCTCAGGAACCTCCCGCCACCCTTCCTAACCAGTCCCCCGCCCCAACCCCCGCCGGACGCCCGGGTCAGACTTGGGGACTCACAAAAGAGGGGGGAATTGGACTGCGGCTAACGCCGCAAATCCTTCGAAATGGCGACTGTAGGTCACTCGGAACGGTTGAGATCCGACCAAACGGCCATTGCATCTACCTCTTCCGAGAGCTGGCCGACATTTGATCTTGTTGCAGCCGACCTGCTGACTTGCGGCATAGCCCCCGAGAGACCATAAGATTGGGTCTTGAGACACAGCATGAGAAATTCGGAGATCATGAACGAAGCCGACACCAGGGTTGCATCACTAGAGGCTTGCATCGAAAAGATGCAAGCTCATGGGGTGCCACCATTGGCTATCACGGCATTTGCTCGTAATTACTCGCGGCTCGTAGGTGGCGAGATGGGTCTGCTCGCCGAGACGGAAATCGACCCGATCATGGATTTGTCGGGTCTGCCCAGTTTCGTAGGCGGAACTCTCGCTGGACCAGAGTCACCAGAGCTGGCAAGAGCGGAAGGTGAGGCCCGGCGACGAACCGACGCAAGTGTTCGGCGGCCTGAACTCGCCGATCAGTGTGTTGTTGTCAAGCTGAACGGCGGCTTGGGCACAACAATGGGATTGAGTCAGGCAAAGTCATTGCTCGAGGTCAAATCTGGACTGTCGTTTCTGGACATCATCGTGCGACAGGTTCTGTCGCTGCGAGAAGAGTATGAAATCCGTTTGCCTCTGATCTTGATGAATAGTTTTCGCACTCATCATGATTCCGAAACCTTGCTCCAGAAATATCCGGAACTAGTAGCCAAAATGGACCTTCCCCTCGGAATTGTCCAGCACAGAGTGCCGAAAATCGATGTCACCGATCTGTCCCCCATCGACTGGCCCAAGGACCGTGAACTCGAGTGGTGCCCGCCCGGCCACGGCGATCTATACACATCGCTGGTCACTTCGGGCCTACTCGACCTATTGCTGGCCGCCGGATACAAGTACGCCTTTGTTTCGAACGCCGACAATCTGGCTGCAGTGTTCGATCCGCACATCCTCGAGTACATGCACCACGAAAGCATCCCCTACTTGATGGAAGTTACCGATCGTACTCCCCTCGACCGAAAGGGCGGTCATGTGGCGACGCTGAAAGATGGCCACCTGACGCTGAGAGAACTCGCGCAAGTGCCCCCCGGTGACGCCGAAGCTTTTGAAGACATCGGCCGGCACCGCCTCTTTAACACCAACAACATCTGGATCGATGTGTCCGAACTCAAGAAACTCCTCGAAACCCACGAGAATGTCTTGCCTCTACCCTTCATCAAGAACACCAAAACCGTCGATCCGAGCGACCCGAATTCCCCTCAGGTCTATCAGCTAGAGACCGCTGTGGGCTCAGCGATTCGCCTCTTCGACAATGCTGCAGTTTTGAGGGTGACCCGAGATCGGTTCCTGCCGGTCAAGAACGCGAGTGATTTGGCGGCCTTGCGCTCAACCAACTATTCGCTTGGCGAGAATTTCACGCTGGGCACGAAGTAACTCCCTGAGTTCCACCAATAGGTTGACGTCGCCCCCCTGGCGATTGCGAGGCACCGCTCGATCCATTTTGAATTGCTCGCTACGCTCGCAACTAGTAAAGCCTGGATTGCCACGCCCTGTCAGGGCCCAGGGCTCGCAATGACAGGTGGGTTACCGCATACTACGTCGCTGCGACATCGGTGCGGTAGTGGATGCCGGGCCAGGAAATCTTGGAGATGGCTTGGTAGGCCACATCTCGAGCGGCCTCGAGGGTAGGGCCCGTACCCGTTACAGAAAGAACTCGCCCGCCTGCGGTCACCAACTCGTCGTTGACCAGCTCGGTGCCGGCCTGAAAGACTAGAGCCCCTTCGACCTCGCCTGCTGCCTCGAGTCCAGTAATTGCATCGCCAGTGCGAGTCTGGCCCGGATACCCCTCGGCGGCGGCAACTACATTGACAGCCGCTCCTTGAGGGGCGGCAACCTTTTCAACCGAGAGGTCTCCGCGGGCCGCCTCATGCAAGACTTCGGCTAAGTCAACATCTAGCCGTGGGATGACTGCTTGGGTTTCGGGATCGCCAAAGCGGCAATTGAACTCGAGTACCTTGGGCCCTTCGGCCGTGAGCATTAGACCGACATAGAGAACGCCTCTGTAAGTGATGCCCTCCTTGGCCAACGACCACATGGTGGGTTCCACGATCGAAGCCATCACATCATCAACGAGTCGATCTGTTACCGACGGAACTGGTGAGAAAGCTCCCATCCCTCCGGTGTTTGCGCCAGTATCGCCATCACCCAAACGCTTGTGATCCTGAGCCGGCGGCAAGGGCAAAGTGCGTTTCCCGTCGCACACGACGAGAAGTGACAATTCGGGGCCTTCTAGCAGCTCTTCGACCACCACAACCGATCCGGCCACACCGAAGTCTCCGTTGAAACATTCTCGGACTACGGCTTCAGCGTCTGGCAAGTCATAGGCAACGACAACTCCCTTGCCGGCGGCCAGACCATCGGCTTTAACAACACACTTGCCACCAAAAGACCGCACAGCCTTGAGGCCAGACTCGAGATCACGTGCCAACTCGTATCTGGCTGTTGGAACCCCACCTCGCTTCATCACGGACTTGGCAAAAGCCTTTGAAGCCTCGATGCGCGCACCCGCCGCCGTTGGGCCAAACGCAACGAGGCCGGCCTGTTGGGCAAGATCGACTATCCCCTCGGCCAAAGGAGCCTCAGGCCCTACAACCATCAGGTCGGCGCCACACTCGCGAGCCGCACGGACCAGACCCTCTACATCACTCGTGGAGACGGGCAAGCAGTCGCCGAGATCGGCCAAGCCAGGATTGCCCGGGGCCGACACAACCTGATGCTCTGCCTGCGTGAAGCTCCAGCCGAGAGCGTGCTCTCGCCCACCTGAGCCAACAAGAAATACTTTCATTGCCTACCTTCTTCGACTTCAACAATTCCGGCCGCTCGGCCAGAGCGTCGCCACCAGGCTGGCGTCATTGCGAGCGGAGCGAAGCAATCCAGACTTTACTGTTTTTGCGAGCGAAGCGAGCAATTCAAATGGATCGCCCCCGCCGCTATAGTCCTGCTCGCTACGCTCGCAGAATAGTTCAAAGCCTGGATTGCCACGCCCTGTCAAAGCCCTGGGCTCGCAATGACGGGAGGGCTGGTGTCGACACTCAGGCTAACGGCGTGCACGATTATTCGTCGCCCCAGAGCGGGCTCCTCGCAATGACGTGCGGGCTACCAACTACTCGCCAGACCTCAAGAGACCTGGAGGATTTGCTCACGGCCGGGGCCTACGGAGACCAGACTGACCGGCACGTGGCACGCGTCTTCGATGTAACGAATGTATGCTTGCGCCCGCTCGGGCAGCTGGTCAAATTTTCTTACGTCAGAGATGTCAGTCTGCCAGCCGGGCAGCTCCTCGTAAATCGGACTCACATTGTGGAAGTCGGTCTGATGAAACGGCATTTCTGTCACGGTTGTTGTTTGGCCTGCCTGTGGATTCGAGATCTCGTAACCAACACAAATCTTGATCCGATCAAACCCTGATAAGACGTCGAGCTTGGTGAGGGCGATCGTGGTCAGAGTGTTAAGACGGACTGCATATCGCAACAGGACTGCATCGAACCAGCCACATCGACGCTTTCGCCCTGTCACCGTGCCAAATTCGGCACCGACCCTGCTCAACTGCTCGCCTGCTTCATCGTGCAGCTCTGTCGGGAATGGACCCGAGCCGACCCGGGTCACATAGGCCTTGGTGATTCCGATAATCTTATCGAAAGCTCGTGGGCCCACGCCAGCGCCAGTAGCCATACCGCTAGCGATCGGATTCGAGGAGGTAACGAACGGATAGGTGCCGTGGTCAAGGTCGAGCAGCGTGCCTTGGGCCCCTTCAAAGAGAACGTTTTTCCCATCCACCAAGGCCTGCGCAATATACAACGAGGTGTCGCCCACCATCGGCGCCAAGCGCTCTGCATAGGCGAGGTACTCATCGACGATGGCATCTTCCTCAAAAGCCAGCCGACCATAGATTTTGGTCAGCACTTGGTTCTTGTCTCTGAGGGCAGCCTCAACCTTCTTGCGGAAAATCTTAGCATCGAGGATGTCTTGCACGCGGATGCCTGTACGCATGGCCTTGTCGGCATATGCCGGGCCGATCCCCTTCTTGGTAGTGCCTAGCTGCTGGCGACCCAGGAATCGTTCCATCACCTTATCGAACTCCAAGTGAAATGGCATGATCAAATGCGCGTTGCCAGAAATTCGCAAGCGGCTTGCATCGAGACCTTGGGCTTCAATGGCATCGATTTCCTCTAGCAACACCTTGGGATTAAGTACTACACCATTACCGATCACCGGCGTTACATGCCCATACAAAATACCCGATGGCAGCAGCCTCAACTTATAGGTTTGACCACCGACCACAATCGTGTGACCAGCATTGTCGCCGCCGGTACAGCGAACCACGACATCTGACGACTCTGCCAAAATGTCTGTCATTTTGCCTTTGCCTTCGTCACCCCATTGGGTACCAATAAGCGCGGTTCCAGGCACAAGATCTCCAATTGGAATTGCCGGTCAGATCCAAAGAAGTCCAAGCTTAGGCCCCTTCCCCCCTCAAAGTGGGGGGAGCGGAGCGAGCCTCGGTCAAAATCCCCCCTGTGCGAGCGAGACCTACTATTTCGAATGTCGGTCAGATTTGCTGGAATGCAAGCATAAGGGCAGTGGGGGGAACGGCGAAGGAGCTTGCGACTGAGGCCGTTGAGCCCCACGGCCCCACCGTCGACCGCTGCTACCGGACCCACACACCAGCAAATCTGACCGATCCTTATGTCGAAATAGTAGATTGAGTGAGTCGTGAGTTTTGGGAAACCGGTGTAATTCCGGTGCGGTCCCGCCACTGTAATCGGTGAGTGATCTTCATTTTGCCACTGGGCGTTTTTGGCCTGGGAAGGCGGAGGTCATGTCCGAGATGTTCTCGTTTTCGAGCTGTGCCATCTCGTTATCCGTAAGCCAGGAGACCGACTTCGACATGTAGTTGCTACATCAGGTGGCAACGTTTCACGAGGATGAATAAACATGTTTCAGCACTGGCTGACGCGTGCGCTCGCATGCGTCCTGTCGCTTTTTCTATTGGCTTCTTGTGCTTCCGGCGATCAGCAATCTCAGCCGAAGACGACGCCTGTCGCCGCTCACCCCCGAAGTTGTGTGGAGAATTTCTCTCCCGAAACTGACTATTTTCCCGCCAAGTCGACCGTCAACTTCGCCAAGAATTTCACTCTCGAGTATCACAACAACTACAAGGTGTTGCGCACACTCAACCCGGCCGGCGATGGCGCGGCCGATAACGGTTCCGCTTACGTTTTGGTACAGTGCGGGACCCCGCCGCCGAAGCTGGAAGGCCCACTGGCAAAGGCGCAAGTCATCGACATCCCAATTCGAAGCCTTGCCGCTCTGTCAACCACGTTTGTGGCCGCTCTCGCTCTGATCGACGAAGTCCCAGCTCTGACTGGATTCAGCGGCCTCGAATATTTGACCACTCCAGCGGCCCAGAAGTTAGCCGACGACGGGAAGATAGCCAACATCGGCACTAACGGCCAAGTGAGCGTCGAAGAGGTAGTTTCGCTCCAGCCCGACGTGCTCTTGAGTGATGGCAATGGAGCCAGCCCGGGCGAGATTGAAAAGATTGCTGGCGCCGGAGTGAAAGTCGTTCTCGACACGGATTGGCTAGAGCAATCGCCGCTCGGCCGAGCGGAGTGGGTCAAGTTCATCAGTACTTTCTTCAACAAAGAGGCTCAAGCCAACGGCCGATTCGATCAGATCGCCAGCCGCTACTCGTCGCTGGCAACCCAAGCCCAGCAAACGTCATCAAGACCAACTGTCTTCACCAACACTGTCTTTCAGGGAGTTTGGTATATGCCCGGCGGCAACAGCTACCCGGCACACCTCATCAAAGATGCCGGCGGCGATTATCTGTGGAGTGACACGCCCGAAACTGGATCATTAAATCTCGGCCTCGAAGCTGTGATGGCCAAGGCCCAGACTGCCCAAACATGGCTAAACGCTGGGATTACCTGGAAGACAACGGCAGATGCTTTGGCCGAAGAACCCCGCTACGAAGCGTTCCAAGCCCTGCAAAAGGGAAACGTGTGGAATTTTGGCAAGAAGGTCAACGCAACGGGTGGTGACGACTTCCAAGCAACCGGAGCAGTGCGACCAGACCTCGTCCTCGCCGACCTGGTCAAAATCTTGCATCCCGAGCTAGTCCCCGCCCACGAGCTCATTTGGTACCAACAGGTATCGGTGGGTTGATGGTTCGTCTCGATTCTCCTCCCCACGTCGACCACAGCGCCTCCCCGTCATTGCGAGGAGCCGGCTCTGGGGCGACGAAGCAACCTAGTCCGCAACCTGCATCTACGGGATTTGAGTCACAGACTAGGTTGCTTCCTCGGCTAACGCCTCCTCGCAATGACGGCAAGGGCCTGCTCACCACCCTCATGTCCGAGAAAAGCGACTGGCCATATCGGAGAATAGTTTGCTTCGTTTCCTTAGCCATGGCGCTCGGGATTGTTAGCCTTGCCGCTCTGGTTTTCGGAGCGGTCGCCATTCCGGTCGGCCAAGTCGTCAAGGTACTGCTTGGCGGCGAGACGAGTAATCCGGCGTGGACAACAATCGTGACGGACATCCGCATGCCGGCTGTGCTTACAGCCATCTTGGCCGGAAGCGCATTGAGCGTGGCTGGGCTACAGATGCAGACACTGTTTCGTAACCCGCTCGCCGATCCGGTCATTCTGGGTGTCTCTTCGGGCGCCAGCCTTGGCGTTGCCTTGGTGGTGCTGGCGGTAGGAGCGTCCGGTGCAACTCTCGTTGCAACCTCCGGCCCTCTGAGCACCTTGAGTGTGACTCTGGCGGCGGCCATCGGGGCAGGAGCAATTTTGGTTTTCGTGCTGGCCGTGTCACGACGAGTCGGCGGCGGACCCACTGTGCTTATTGTTGGCCTGATGACTGGATATCTGACTGGAGCGATGGTGAGCGTTCTGATTTATTTCTCGAACGCCAACTCGATTCGAAATTACATCAACTGGGGCCTGGGCAGCTTTAGTGGAGTTGTCTGGTCCCAACTAGTAATCATCGCCCCCATTGTCATGTGCGGTTTGTTCGTGGCCTTAGCAACAGCAAAACCACTCAACGCGATATTGCTTGGGGAAAACTATGCGTCCAGCATGGGGGCGAACGTGGGCCGGGTTCGAGCGGTCACACTCACCACGGCTGCCATTCTGTCGGGAGTGATCACAGCGTTTTGTGGCCCGATTGCGTTCATTGGAGTGGCCGTTCCACACGTAGCGAAGGGGCTTTTCAAAACATCCGACCACCGAACCCTCATGCCAGCAAGCATCCTGATTGGAGCGATACTGGCCGTCGTCGCCTATACGATCGCCCAGCTACCCGGCAACGGCGCCGTGCTGCCCATCAACGCCATTACATCTCTCCTGGGGGCACCAATCGTGGTCGCCATTCTCTTGCGCCAGCACCGTAGCCGACTCGGGGGTGTGGCCTCGTGACTCCCCCAATCATGCTCGCCAAAGCCGCTCACTACGCTCAGGGCAGGCTCCGACTGGATCCTCACGCCCTGGCTGGCGCCAGGGCTCAGGATGACGCAGGGGGTGAACGGCGATGCTGTCGATCGAAAATCTAGCGGTCGGCTATCGGAGCAAGAAACAGCTCATCCGCCGCCGCATTAATCGAGACCAAACCGTCTTGTCAGATCTCAACGCGCACATCCCTGCTGGGCAATTCACCTGTTTGCTGGGCATCAACGGGATCGGCAAATCCACCCTCTTGCGAACTCTGGCCGGGGTGCAAACCCCACTCGCCGGAAGGGTCCTTGTTGACAGCCAAGACATCAGCCAAATTCAACCAATGGAACGGGCTCGGAAATTATCGGTAGTCTTCACCAATCCGGAGCGAGTT
This sequence comes from Acidimicrobiia bacterium, assembly GCA_038904395.1. GTDB lineage: Bacteria > Actinomycetota > Acidimicrobiia > UBA2766 > UBA2766 > JBCKKC01. The sequence continues at coordinate 12,814 of JBCKKC010000035.1, forward strand.
GGCAACCTCAAAGTGTGGGATTGTGTTGGCCTGGGCCGCTATCCACATACCGATTGGCCAGGCGCTCTGCGCACACACGACAGAGAAGTCATTGAATGGTCACTAACGGCGACAAACTGCCAGCACCTGAGTCGACGCCAACTGGAGACCCTCAGCGATGGGGAGCGGCAGCGAGTCATGATAGCCCGAGCCTTGGCCCAACAACCCCAAGTGCTGCTGCTTGACGAACCCACAGCTTACCTTGACATACGAGCCCGAGCGGAGATGACTAATCTGCTCCGCTCGCTGGCCCACAACCACGGCCTCGCGATCTTGGCATCCACCCACGATCTTGACCTATCACTGCGCAACGCGGACCAGGTTTGGCTGCTTACACCAGCAGGGCGCCTCGAGTCAGGCGCTCCGGAAGCCTTAATCCACTCCGGCGCAATCGAGCGAGCTTTTAGCTAGTTCCAGGGCGAAAGTCGGACCTGAGCCCGCTCAGCGAAAAACTAACGAAAAGGGAGGGGGCGCAAATCCCCCTCCCTTTAAATGCACTTATGCCGGTGGTTGCATGTGGCCGAGTTGGACCAACATGGATACTTGGTCGTAATAGGTCCTGCCCTTGACGATCTTGCCATCTTGGTCGAAAGTCATGATTTCACAAAACGGCAACGATAGACGCCGACCAGTCGCTGGCATCGGGCCCAGTGGTCCATCGTTGTTGCCGATACCTGTAAACTCGCATACAACCACATCACCGCAGTCGTGATATGTGCGGTCCGAGACTTGGACGTCCGAGAAGGCACGCACCCACTCTTTGGTCCAGTTAACAAACTCGTCGCTTGACTTGACAGTCAACCCGCGAGGCAGGTCGCTGTACTGCATGCTGGGCGTAAAACACGTCAGCAACGTGCCGTAATCACGCTTGTTGAATGCATCATGAGCAGTGCGAAAGCACTCTACGTTTTTCGATGACATAGTTAATCCCTTTCAATTTGCCAGTGAACGGGGTCTCCCGCTTTCGGGCACATTAGGCACGTTCGGAACCACGATGCAAAATGGCGAGATCCCCTCGCCTGCAAGGTTGATCAACCAACGGTCCCCACCTGCCCCGATAGACATCATCCAACAGACTCAGTTCAATTTGGCTCAATCATCGATGAGTACGCTACAGTTCCACGTTGGGTGTCAACGACTCCGATTGCAACACCCCACATACATAGGTACCAGCCCCCGGTCCTTCAGGGCCGGGGCAGTGATCTGAGTTTGGGCAAAGGCTCATAGTCGCGTCCAAACTCGACATACGAAGACCCCTTCCTTCAGGGAGGGGTTAAACCAAACCACTACCACGAGGGAAACAATGACCGAAATTACCAAGCCAATCGAGCGCTCATTCACTTGGATTGACCTTTCCACCACCGACGCTGCCGCAGCGAAGAACTTCTACACCAAGGTGTTTGGCTGGACCACGTTGGACCGTGCCGCCGAAGACTTTACGTACACGATGCTACGCAAGAACGACAAAAACGTTGCAGCTCTCTCCGAGGCAGCCGACCAGCCAGCCCACTGGAATTGCTACGTGCTAGTCGACGATGTTGACAAGTTCGAAGCCAAAGTCGAGCACCTCGGTGGCAAAGTCATCAAAACTGCCTTTGACGTAATGGACATCGGCCGCATGGCTGTCATTGCGGACCCAACCGGCGGTGTTTGCCTCCTCTGGCACGCCAAGAAGGAAAACGAATTCGGCGCACAGTTGATGCACGAGGTCGGCTCACTTGCCTGGACCGAGCTTGTCACCAATGACACCGCTGCTGCCAAGGGATTCTACACCGAGCTCTTCGGCTGGACTGCCAAGAACGAGACCATCGGCGATGTCGACTACATCACGTTCAAGAAGGATGACCTCGAGGTTGCTGGCATGCTCAAGCTGCCAGAGAGCTTCGGCGCCGTGCCTTCACACTGGCTTTCCTACATCCAGGTTGCTGACTGCGACGCAGCAGTGAAAATTGCCTTGGAGCTTGGCGGAAAAGTAAGACTTGCTGCCACCGACATTCCAAAGGTCGGCCGCATCGCTGTGCTGCAAGACGCACAAGGTGCAGGCTTCGGCATCCTCCAAGACGTCAAGTAATAAAACAGCCGCTTAATTGGGAGCGAGTTTCGCTCGCTCCCAATTACGGATTCTCCGTCATCCTGAGGGAGCGCAGCGACCGTGAGGATCCACCTGCGGCGAAGCCGCAGACCAACCGATTATATGCAAGGTTGAATTGCTTCGCTCCGCTCGCAATGACGGGGCAAGCTAGGCAACAGGAGGCTGATCAATAGTGGCTGCCAACATGAAAGCCATTCTGGACGCGATCATGCATGATGCATCAGGCGATGAGATTGCCCGGCTTGAGCTGCCGCCTACAATGCGGGCCGCCACTGTCCACGCCGACGAGGTTGATCTCTTCACCGACCGAGCCCACAACGAAAAAGATCCTCGACAGTCAATTCACATCGACGAAGTCCCCGTTCCCACGCCTGGCCCCAACGAAGTATTGATCGCCGTAATGGCTTCCGCTATCAACTTCAACACCGTGTGGACTTCAATTTTTGAGCCTCTGCCCACATTCAAGTTTCTCGAAAAGTTGGGCAAAGAGAGCGAGGCCGGCGCCCGCCACAACTTGCCCTATCACATCTTGGGTTCTGACGCTTGCGGCGTGGTGTTGCGCACCGGCCCAGGCGTGACTCGCTGGTCGGCTGGCGATCGTGTTTTGGTGCATTGCAACGACGTTGACCTGCAACGACCAGAGGGCCACGACGATGCCATGCTCGACCCGGGCCAACGCATCTGGGGATTTGAAACGAACTTCGGCGGCCTGGGCGAGATTTCTCTCGTTAAAGCCAACCAGCTAATGCCCAAACCCGCCCACCTAACTTGGGAAGAGGCCGCATCCGCCCCCCTCGTCGCCTCCACGGCATACCGCATGCTGGTGGGCCGCCACGGAGCTCAAATGAAACAAGGTGACCACGTGTTGATTTGGGGCGCAACCGGTGGCCTGGGCGGCTATGCGGTTCAGCTGGTACGCAACGGTGGCGGCATCCCGATCGGTGTTGTCAGTTCTGAGAAACGTGCCCGGCTGGCCCGCTCGCTCGGCTGCGAACTTGTCATCGATCGCAAAGCGGAAGGCTACAAATTCTGGACCCAGCCCGACGCCGACTCCTCCGGCGGACAGTCCCAACCCAACCCCAAAGAGTGGGCCCGATTCGGCAAAAAGATCCGAGAGCTAACCGGCGGCGAAGACCCAGATATCGTCCTTGAACATCCAGGCCGAGAGACCTTCGGGGCCAGCGTGTTTGTTTGCAAGAGAGGCGGCAAGGTGGTCACGTGCGCGTCAACTTCGGGATACATGCACGAATACGACAACCGCTATCTGTGGATGCACTTAAAGTCAATCATCGGCTCACATTTCGCCAACTATGAAGAAGCCTGGCTGATGAACAAACTGACCCGTCAGGGCATGATCCACCCAGTTATGTCACAGTCGTTTCCCCTTGACGAAACTGGCGAAGCGGCTAATCTGGTCCACACAAACCAAGCAGAGGGCAAAATTGGCATCACAGTCTTGGCGCCCGAGCAGGGCCTAGGGGTAACCGACTCCCAGCTGCGTGCCAAACACTTGGACAACATAACTCTCTTCCAGCGAGAGAGTCAGTAGAGCCACCCATGAGGCAACCAACCCAGAACGATGACTCCTCAAGCAAGCCATCTCCACAACCTCGGTTGTTAACAGCGGCCGACAAGCTCAAGGAGCTTGAGCAGCGCCGCCTCGATCACACTAATGCGGCTAGTACGGCAGCCATCGACAAACAGCATGCTAAGGGCAAGAAGACTGCCCGCGAGCGCATCAACACCCTGGTCGACCCCGATACCTTTGTCGAAGTTGACTCTCTCGCCCGCCACCAAGCAACCGGTTGGGGCATCGAAAATACACGGCCTTTGGGTGATGCTGTTGTAACCGGCTGGGGCCTAATCGACGGTCGCAAAGTGTTCATCTTCGCGCAAGACTTCACTGTTTTTGGTGGCAGCCTGGGTGAGGTCATGGGCGAGAAGATTTGCAAGATCATGGATATGGCCGCCCAGGTGGGAGCCCCCGTAATCGGGCTCAATGACTCGGGCGGGGCTCGCATTCAAGAGGGCGTTGTCAGCCTGTCGAGCTACGGAGAAATCTTCTACCGAAACGTGATGAGTTCGGGCGTGATTCCCCAGATATCGGTGGTGCTCGGCCCTTGTGCCGGCGGGGCCGTCTATTCGCCAGCCATGACCGATTTCATCTTCATGGTCAAAGGCACCTCGCACATGTTCATCACCGGGCCCGACGTAATCAAGGCTGTTACCGGCGAAGATGTAACCCAGGAAGAGCTGGGCGGCGCGATGACGCATGCCTCTAAGTCGGGTGTGGCATCTTTTATCGCCGACAGCGAAGATGCCTGCCTCGAAGATGTGCGATATCTCATGTCGTTCTTGCCGTCGAACAACGCCGAAGACCCGCCTCGTATTGTGCCGACTGATGATCCGATGCGGCTCGACCCCGACCTAGACAATTTTCTGCCTGACACGGCCAACCAGCCCTACGACATGAAGGAATTGATCGGCCGGATCGTTGATGATGGCGAATTCTTTGAGTACTTTCCCTTCTGGGCGCAAAATATCGTGACCGGATTCTCCCGACTCAACGGATACGTAGTTGGCGTTGTCGGCAATCAGCCCTTGTCAATGGCCGGCACACTCGATATCAACGCCTCCGAAAAAGCAGCCCGGTTTGTACGCACATGCGATGCGTTTAACATTCCGTTGGTCACTTTTGTTGATGTGCCTGGCTTTCTGCCCGGCACCGAGCAAGAATTTGGCGGCATCATTCGCCATGGGGCCAAACTGCTCTATGCATATACCGAAGCCACTGTGCCCCGCATCCAAGTAGTGGTACGCAAGAGTTACGGCGGAGCATACGTGGTGATGAACTCACGCTCGATCGGTTGTGACTATTCGGTTGCCTGGCCCACGGCAGAGCTTGCCGTAATGGGAGCAGGTGGAGCAGTCAACGTGATTGGCCGACGTGACATTGAAAAGGCCGACGATCCCGACTACCGGCGCCAAGAACTAATCGCCGACTACACCGACGACTATTGCACACCCTATGACGCCGCCGAGCGTGGCCTAATTGACGAGGTCATCACACCATCGGAAACTCGCAAACGCCTGTGCGCTGCCCTTGAGATTTTCTCGACCAAGCGGGTCGAGCGCCCGAAACGTAAGCACGGTAACGTTCCTCTCTAGGAGGCGAGATCTATGGACTCAACTCATCCAAGCGCCCCAAAGTACGTCATCACCCGTGGGGGCACGCCAAGCCCTGAAGAATCCGACGCCATCGCTATGGCGCTACAGGAGCTGGCTGAACGCCGCCGTAACCTGGCCCGCGAACAGGCGGGACAGGTCAGTAGCGAGTGGATGCTGCAAGGTCGCTTGCACAATCTAACCTGGACGCCACTTGAAATGCGCTGGCCAGGCGAGCCACCCGGCCGCAACTGGCGCCGCGCCGTTTAGGGCGCTTTCCGTCATTGCGAGCCCTAGACGTAACCATTCACCCCCTCAAGTCATCCTGAGGGAGCCGCTAGGCGACCGTGAGGATCCATTCTGTGGCGAAGCCGCAGGTCCACCCGCAGATTCGAACCATTTTGAATTGCTCGCTGCGCGTCGCAAAGCAGTAAAGTCTGGATTGCTTCGCTCCGCTCGCAATGACAAAAGGCCTGGCAGCGACACTCTGGTCTAGGGGTGATGAATGGATACCCCTAGACTTATACGAGCCTGGCCCAGAGCATGGGAGACCGCATGACCACAGTCGCCGTGACAGGAGCAGCCGGATTTATCGGCCAGTCCCTCCTGGAGCATTTGGAAAATGACCCCCAGATTGAGCGCATCATCGGCATCGATATCGTTGATCTCCCTCTGCGATCTAGCAAAGTTGAAGCCCACACCTGCGACATTCGAGACCCTACACTCGCACAAATCTGTTCGGGTGCAGATACGCTCGTCCACCTTGCATTCGTTGAGAATCCGCTGAGGGACCGAGCGCGCATGCGGAGCCTCAACGTCGGCGGGTTTCGTAGTGTCCTCAACGTCATGGAAACGGCCAACATCAGAAAGTTCGTCTACTTGTCGAGCGCTGTAGCTTACGGAACACAAGACCATTCCGACGCTCCCTTCATCGAGAGTCACCCTCTCCGACCCACGCCTGGGTTCCTCTTTGCCGAACACAAGGCCGAAACCGAGGCCCTACTTGCTCTTTGGCAGGACTCTCACCCGGATACTTCCGTCACCATCCTTCGGCCCGCTCCTGCTGTAGGGCCGAACAGCAACAACTTCATGACTCGAGCTTTCGAGTCCCCCCGATTTGTCATCGCCAAAGGAATGAGTCCGTCCTTCCAGGTTCTTCACGAGTTGGACTTAGCCCACGCATTAGCCCACTTCAGCACACACGACCTTCCGGGGACTTTCAACCTCGGCGCCGATGGCGCTCTCACCCCTGACCAGCTGCAGGAAGTTCTTGACCGCAAGATCATCAGCCTGAATCCGGACTTGATCCTGGCCGCCGCCGACCTAGCCGACATCGCCGGCCTCGTGTCTGGCCCATGCGGAGAGCTGCTCTTCCTAATGGATCCGTGTATTGTGTCAAATGACAAGGCCAAAGAGACCGGCTGGCAGCCCCGTTTTGGAAATCACGACGCAATCCAAGACACTCTGCGATCACACACCGACTTCATCAGTTTTGGCCCCATTCGGGCAAATCGCCAAACTTTGCGCCGAAACACTCGCCGTGTTGCTCTTGCTTTCGGCTTAGCGGCCGTCGCAATGGCTGGGGCCAGCAAAACGTGTCGCTGCTACTCCTTCACCGACACTTGAATTATGAATACTTTGGCGGGGGCGGCACTTCGCTCCCATGGACGCGCGTAATCGAGACGCACTTCGGTTTTACCGTCACCAATTGCGCGGAACTGCAGCTGTTCGGTTCCACCGGCACCAATCCTGTTGGTGCCAGGCCTGACATATCGGGTCTCTTCATGAACTAGAACTTTGTCGTCGATGGGTCCGCCCACTTGCCACGAATAGCCAGTAGTCTGATTTGACGGCAGCTCGACGACAAGTTTGCTCTCCTTCGATAAGGTCACTTCCCTGCCGTTGTCTGCTTCGGTGACAGTGGTTACGTGTGGCTCACTCTTGGGATTTGCTTGTTTGGATGTGGACGAGCAGCCAGCAACTAGCCCGACACCCATGATCGATGTGACAACACCGATGATGATTTTCTTCATAGTCAATTCACCTTCCTAGGTAGCCAACATTTCGAAGTAAGTGTCGGCACCTAAGTGCCGACACTTTAGGAATATATTTCACGATAGCCGCACGGATTCAGAACGCGAACGCCCGACCACTTGTTTCAATGGGCCTGGCCGCTCAGGCATAGTCATAGAAACCTTTGCCTGATTTGCGGCCCAGCTGGCCCGCTGCGACCATGCGCTTGAGCAGGGGCATCGGACGCATCGAGGGATCTCCGTACTCTTCGTAAAGGGCATTCAGGATTGACACAGACACATCAAGGCCGACGAGGTCGAGCACGGCCAGTGGACCCAACGGGAATCCACAGCCATCTTTCATGGCAGTGTCGATATCGTCCCGCCCAGCGACCCCAAGCTCTAGCAGGCGAACGGCGTTGTTCAAATAGGGAAACAGCAAGGCATTGACAATAAACCCTGCCCGGTCCTGAACCTGGACCGGATTCTTTCCGCAGGCTCTAGCAAATTCTTTGGCTCTCTCAACCACCTCATCAGAAGTCGTGAGGGCCGGCACAACCTCGACCAGAGCCATCAATGGGGCCGGATTGAAGAAGTGGATACCAACAACCCGATCAGGCCGCTGTGTGGCGGCCGCAAGGTCGGTAACCGAAAGGGTGGATGTGTTCGTGGCCAGAATGCACTCGGGCTTGCAAATTTGATCTAGCTGCAAGAACAGCTCCCGCTTGACCTCGATATTCTCGGCCGCTGACTCCACGACGAGCTGGCATTCCGAAAGGTCTTGCAACTTCTCGGTTGGTGTGATGCGGCCAACACACGCCTTGGCAGCCTCAGCCGTGAGCTTCTCTTTATCAACAAGGCGCTTCAGCGCCGACTCGATCTTCTTCACCGCCGCTTGAGCGTTTCGCAATGTGCGACTACGCAATACGACATCAAATTCGTGCTGCGCCGCTACTTGGGCAATGCCCGTGCCCATCAGTCCCGACCCAAGAATTCCAACCCGCTTAATCTCGCCCACTTGACACCTCACTCTTCAACGGAAGCTAGGGCCACCACTGTAGCCCATCGGGCTCATGAGATGCACAAGTCTTCGTCATTGCAAGCCCTGGGCTTAGGCAGAGCTCGCAAACCGGGACACCCGGTCGCCCCCAAAAGCGTGTGCAACGCGCGAAGCGAGCAATTCAAATGGATCGAATCTG
>JBCKKC010000036.1:0-20279 GCA_038904395.1 Acidimicrobiia bacterium
AGCCATCCGATCTACCTCTAGAACATAGCCGTCGACAGCTCGCACTGTCACTGCATCGCCTTGGGCAATGCGACCTCGATGAGCTTTGGCCTTCCAGGTTGCGCCTTCCACCTGGACAAATCCTTCGGGAGCGAGCGCTAACTGGACCTTGCCCACCTTGCCCACCAGGTTATCTCGGCCGATGACTGGTGTCGAAAACCGAGTTCGCACGACTGTTGTCATGGCAATTGCAAAAAATAGGAGCAGGCCAGCCAATACCATCGCCATTGCCCACCAGTGGATGCGATAGACGCCGCTCGAAGTAAAGAAGATCGATCCCACAATCGCAAACGCCGTGCCCAAGATCGTGAAGAATCCCAAATTTCCTATTTGCACATCGATACACAAAGCCACCACGGCGAGGGCCAATAGGGCAACTGCCCAGAAATGGATTGGCAGAGCGGCCATTGCGATGAAAGAACCGAGCACGCATAGGGCACCACAGAATCCCGCCAACCCGATCGATGAGGCATAAAACTCGAACGCCAGAGCCATCATTCCCAACATGAGCAGGACAAATGCATACGTAGGGGTGTGGATCTTATGCATGAATCCTTCGACACCGGCCAGACGCCAAAATCGACTCACGATAGTTGGTCGCAAACTTGGCTTTGACCCTTTGGCCTGGGCAGCCTGAGTGGCTTCGCCGGCCTTTTGCCCATCGCTCCCCAGCGCCGCAGCCGCCACGTTCGCTTCGTCCAACTTGGCCTGAGCCTTCGGGTCCAATTGCACAGTTTCCACACGAACCACTTGGCTGGTTGAGAGCACGAACGACTTGGTATTGATCAGGGCAATTACTTCCCCGATAGTGGGGGCAGTGGCATTCAAAATTCCCAGTTTTACCGCCGCACTGGGCGATACAGAATGATCCCGCACGCTGGCGAAAGCAGCTATCGATTTTCCATCGACACCCTCGGGGCGCTCTTCTAGCAAGGATTGAAACTGATCCCAGGCCGCATCTATATTGCCCGATCCACCGGATCCGGTCTTGAGATCGATCGGCTCAAGCGGCCCGATTTGTGTTCCGGGCGCTGCAGTGGCATAGTGCGCCGCCGCTAACAGCAATACTCCAGCCCCTCGAGCCTGAGCCCCAGCGGCACCGACCCAAGCAATTACCGGCACGGGCGAAGTCCGCACTGCCTCGGCCAAGGCCCAACTGTCAATACCGAGAGCACCGAGAGTATTGATGCGTAGCACGATCGCTTTGAGCCGTGGATCATTCCTGGCTCGATTGAGGGCGGCCAGTAGAAAATCTCGCTGAATCGAATCTATCGGTCCGTCGATTTCGACAATGTCAAGGAGTCGATCGCCATTCGGATTGGCCTGTTCACTGATTCGGCTTTGGGCCGCTCGGCCCTTACCTGCCGTCTGGGCCGCTTGGGCAAAGGATGGCGCTACAGCGGTCACGAGCACAAACGCAGCGAAAGCCACAAGGCCGATTCCCCGCAAGCGACGAGCGAACTTTCTCGAGAAGGGTTTGTGCGGATCACTTGCAAGCGCAAACAATCCACGAGGTATCATCCCGCTAGACATGGATATTTCAACCTTCCTCAATAGTCGCGTTTGCATCGTCAGTGGCAAAGGCGGCGTCGGAAAAACAACTGTATGTGCCGTTCTAGCCCGTGCCGCAGCCGCATCGGGGCGCAAAGTCTTGCTCGTCGAAATAGAGGGCAAGAATGGCTTGCCTAAGCTCTTTGGCGGCGAAGACCTAAGTTACGAGCCAACACATCTAAGCCAAGGCATAGAAGCACGACAACTCTCGGCGGATCGCGCTCTTCTAGAGTTTCTCCACCAACGCAACTTGCACTGGTTCGTAAGTCGGCTTCAGAGTATGAACATACTAGAAATTATCGCCGCTGCAGCTCCTGGTCTTAAAGACATCGTCCTGCTCGGAAAAATCAAGCAGCTAGAACAGCAGCGAATCTACGACCACATCATTCTTGATGCTCCAGCGGTAGGACACACCCTATCATTCCTAGGTTCACCGGCAGGAGTGATCGATGCTGTACGAGTGGGGCCGATCCGTACCCAAGCCGAGCAAGTGCAAGAAATGTTGGCGGACCACGAGCGGACAAGCGTGGTGCTGGTGAGTCTCGCCGAAGAAACGCCGATTAACGAAACCATTGAAACATCCGCCACGCTCGCCGAGAAGGGCATCCGGCTGGCTGGAACAGTTGTGAACTGCTGGTATCCCAAGGGACCAGAAGATATCGGGGCTCCCCCATCTCGCAAGGAAATCCGGGCGGCCACACGCACACTCGGCCTGGAAGTCTCCGACGAAGAGTTAGCGGCGCTCGCCGAAGCTGCAAGCTTCCGGTCGATGCGCCACAGGTTGCAGGTTGAGCAACTAGACCGGCTTACTCGCAGCACGTCCGGAGCACTAATTCCTCGACTGCCCTTCGTTTTCAAAGCCCAAATCGGACCACACGACATCGAAAATCTTGCCGACGACTTTCTCTCCCAACTTGGAGAGAGCGCAACGGTGGCACCATGAACTCTGCCGATTCCTGCCCCACCTTGAGGAGTGTGATGACGTGCAGTCATAGCGTCATTGCTCGCTTCGCTCGCAAAATATTTAAAAGTCTGGATTGCCACGCCCTGCCAAAGCCCAGGGCTCGCAATGACGGTAAGGGCCTGCTCGCCGCCCTCGACCATGAGGGGAACTGAATGGCTACAAACCCGGCACATTATGTCCACGAGGCTGACTTTGAAGAAATCGTCGGCCAATCAACAACGATCATTTGCTGCGGATCGGGGGGCGTGGGCAAAACGACAACTGCAGCGGTGCTGGCGACTCACGCGGCTCGTCTCGGCCGCCGGGCCGTGGTCGTCACAATTGACCCAGCAAAAAGGCTAGCCAACGCCCTCGGACTCGAGACTCTCGGCAACACAGCCCACGAAATTGACCCTCAGCTCTGGGATCCCGATAATGAGCGTGCGCCGGGCGGGGCGCTCTCGGCCATGATGCTCGATGCCAAATCGACATTCGACCTACTGGTGAGGGAACAAGCGGCTAGTCCGGAGCAAGCCGAGCGGATTCTCACCAACCGGTTCTATCGGAACCTCTCAGGCGCCCTTTCTGGCACGCAAGAATATATGGCCATCGAAAAGCTCTACGAGCTCCATCAACTTCCTGACTACGATCTGGTCGTCGTCGATACTCCGCCCAGCCGAAATGCCCTCGAGTTCCTTGACGCTCCAAACCGACTCACCCGCTTCCTGCAAAGCAAAGCCTTCCGGATTGTTACTGCTCCTTCGCTGACCGGCGCCCGCCTCCTCAATAGGGCAACCCGACCGTTTCTCAAAGCCGTTTCGAAGGTTGTTGGCGCTGAGGTGATCCATGATGTGGTGGAGTTCTTCGCGGCCTTTGACGGCATGTACTCAGGCTTCAAAGATCGCGCCCGCCACATGCAAACTCTTCTCACGCAAGAGGGAAGCGTGTTCGTGATAGTGACATCGCCCCGGCACGATGCAGTCCTAGAAGCGGAATTCTTCGCCCAAGAACTGCACAACCGTCAATGCAACGTGGCGGGCGTGATTATCAACCGGCTCCACCCTCATTTCAGCGGGCCGGTGGCATCGATAGCTCGAGCTCGGGCCGCCCAACTTGATGACCCGGAACAGAAGGCGCCCTCGGCCAAGAAGACCAGACGGACCCCGGCGACTGCCAAGGGCAAGCGGCAGGCGGGTCTCTTGCTGGCAGATCTGTGGAATAACCTGGCATCGTTCCAAGATATTGCCGAACGGGAAGAATTTCAACTCAGCCCCCTCACCGACTTCGTGAAACCGGCGGCCATCGCGCGCATACCCTTTTTGAGTGACGATGTGCACGACTTCGCAACACTTCACCTATTAGAAAAGCACCTATTCCCGAACGGATAGCACATGACAAATGTTTTAGTCGTATCAGAAGCAAAGTGGATAACCGATGAGGTCGTCGGAACACTAAAGAATCGCGAGATTGACGTTCAAACAACCGATAGTGCCAGAACTGTCAAAGCTGTGCTCGAATACATGGAACCCTCAATCGTTGTCTGCGACAGCCATGTGGGCTCGATGGGCGCGATGGCCCTGTCAAGAGATATCAAATCTGCTGCTGCCATGCACGGCACTGAGGGCGACATCAAAGTGGTGCTGCTGCTTGATCGCCAGGTCGATGCCTTTCAAGCACGACGGGCGCTGGCCGATGCCTGGCTAGTGAAACCGCTCCAACGTGCCGCCCTGCGCTGGACCCTCGAGACCCTATTGAGCGGCAACCAATGGACCAACGAAGCCATGCAAGCCGACCTACGGGGTGGCATGCCCTCGGGTGAAACTATCGCCAACGGCCCGGGCACTCCCCTCAAAGAGCACGGCCCCGACAGCGCCTCGCTCGACACGCCGTGAAGACGCTGACAAGCGAGTGGATAGGTAACTAGAGCACAGAACATGGTCAGGTCCGCCACTATGTCTATTCGAGCTCGGATCTCTTACAGGTATTTCTCGTCAGATCACTCAAGTTATTGCATGATGCAACCGATAGATGACTAGGACCGTCACTTATCAGAGGTCGCCATGAGAAAGCCTGCCTGGAATCTGTTAATAGTTGCAGCGATTTTCATGGCCGCTGCCTGTACTTCAAACCCTGGACAAGTCACTGCAGAGAATGAGGTCATCACAAAATGGGATATCGTGGACAGTCACACCATCCCTCGAGGTTGCGCTATTCAAACGGAAGGCCCTTACGCAGGAGCTGCCGACTGCCACGGTAAAACGATCAAATTTGAGCCGGGTTGGTGGGGCGCCAAGTCGGAAGACGCAAATCTGGCAGGCAGTAACTTTGCGGGGGCCAGAATAATTCAGTCTCAGTTCGTACGCGCACAGTTTGAAAACGCCAACATGGCGGGCGCCACTATTGAACATACGAACCTAGCGGCTTCTAACTTTAACAAAGCTAATATGGCCGGCGTCGTAGTGTCAAAATCGAGCCTGAGTGGGAGTCTCGAAGAGGCCAATCTGAGGGGCTCGACATTCCGTGGTGTCGTGCTCCACATCGCCAGGGCCCAAGGAGCGAGATTCGACGACTCGACAATGATGGACGTCGATGCTTCGGGAGATGTTTGGTTCCAGAACGCATCATTTGCGCATTCGACAATATCTAACAGTGCCTTCAAGGGGGCAAAATTGCACGGCGCTATTTTCAATAAGACAAAGCTAGAGAGAGTGGATTTTGGTGAGTCTGATAGACCTACTGACCTTTCGGAGGCAGTGTTTGTCCAATCAGATGTGAATAAGGCCAACTTTGCCAACGCTAACCTGGAACGCATCAACATGGCTGGGTCGACACTATCTACCAGCTTCTTCGCTAAGACAACCCTCGCAAACGCCAATATGTCCAGCGCAACTCTGCGATCAAACAATTTCACGGGAGCGAATCTTGCGGGCGTGGCTTGGAACTCCGTTACCTGCAAAGGAGGCAACGTCGGCCTTGGATCAGTCTGCCCAGCTAGAAACGACTAGGAACCCACCTCGAGCCCGGCACATTTACCATTACCCACTGGGCAAGTTTGATAGCATAATGAAAGCATGCCAAACCTATTGGTACGAGATCTCCCAGAAGATGTTCACGCAACACTTCAACAGCGCGCTCAAGCGCGTGGTCAGTCTCTCCAACAGTATCTGCTCAGCGAATTACGTAATCTGGCCGAACAACCAACCATGGAAGAAGTACTTCAACGCATCACTAAACGCAAGGGTGGCCGTGTTGGTTTCAAGCGAGCCGCTACCGATGTATTCGACGAGCGGTCGCATCGGTGATCGTAATAGACGCATCCATATTGACCAATGTTGTGGGTGATGATGGACCCGAAGGCGACGAGGCCCGCCAAGTGCTATCTCTGGCTGGAACTGCAAGCGCTCCCGACCTAGCAGATGTAGAGACGGTCGCTGTATTACGCAAGCGATGGATAAGCGGGGATCTCACAAAAGAGCGCTTTGCCTCAGCAGTGGATGACCTTGCTGACCTGAACATTCGCCGTTGGCCAACCTTGCCACTGATGCGACGGGCATTCGAACTCCGAGACAACGTGACTCCCTATGACGCCGCCTATGTAGCGTTGGCCGAACTGCTCGATTGCACCCTGGTCACGGCCGACTCGCGCTTGGCTGCCGCTCCAAACATCCGTTGTCATGTGAGACTACTGCCCGAGCCCGCCGCATAGGGGACTGACGACAACGTAGTGGCGGCGTCTGGGTAGCCACTCTTCGATATCTGCCAGACTTGGCGACAACCATTTCTTCAGTTTGTTGGCGAGGGTGCCGATGGAGGGGGCGTAACTATCTTCGATCGGAGGCTATTCCGTCGAACGGGGCATGCGAGATGTTGATTGGCGCCAAGCGAATCACAATTCTGTTCATAGCGAGTCTAGTTTTCGCGGCAAGTTGCGCGGGACCGCGACAAAGTGCACAAACCGCCGGAGAGCATCCCAAACCCGGCGATGATAGCCACGTGAAAACCGACCATCTTTTGATCAAGTTTAAAATCGAGAATCTGCCCAAGATACGCCGGATCCTTGACGACTACTGCACTGAGAGCCAATTCCTCTTCCCCTACCACGGCAAACCTTGGTATAGCTGCACTGCCAAGAGGGAAACGACCGAGCGTAAGGCGACGGCAGCTCTGGAAGATGAACCCATTGCCGACATCGAACGCGACGCTCCCGTTCATCTAGACAAAGTACCGAACGACCCGATGTTTGGCCCTCAATCGCTAAACGCTGCCGCCGGTACCTACCAGTGGGCCCTCCAGCAAGCGTCAGGCATCGACATAAAGGCACCCATGGCCTGGGACACAACAATAGGCTCAGACCACGTCACGATCGCAGTCATCGATACCGGTGTAGACATAAATCACCCAGACTTTTACGCTCAAAAAGACCCGGCATCCCCACAGGCAGACCCAGCTCAACCGAACAACATTTGGACGAATCCTGGCGAGACAGGAACCGACACCGACGGCCGAGACAAAGCCACCAACGGCATCGACGATGACAACAACGGCTACATCGATGATGTGCACGGATGGAACTTTGTAAACAACAATAACGACGTGTCCGATATCGGAGATCATGGGACAAACGTGGCTGGAATCGCCGCGGCCAGGGGCGACAACAACATCGGCATCGCCGGAGTAGCCTGGACATCCAAAATCATGCCCATCAAAGCCAGCTCGGATTCCGCGTTGAGCTCCGCTATAGTATCGGCGGTCTACTATGCAATCGCCAACCGGGCCAACATCATCAACGCGTCGTTCGGCTCTGACTCTTACAATGACGCAGTGAAGGACTCGCTGGCCAAGGCCGGCGATAAAGGCATTCTCGTTGCGGCTTCCGCCGGCAACGGCAGGCGCGACATTGACGACCGCCCTCATTACCCTGCGAGCCTTAGACTACGCAACATCATTTCGGTGGCCGACCTAGCGCCATCGGGAGACCTGTCTCGCACATCGAATTTTGGAGCGCTCAGTGTTGATGTTGCCGCACCCGGCACCAACATTCTGACCACAGCTCCCCGCAACACATATGAGGCAAGTTCCGGGACGTCCATGGCGGCACCGCAAGTGAGTGGACTAGCTGCCCTGACAATTGCCGCTGGCCTAGCAAAGACCCAGCTTCCCCCAGCGAACCTCGCTGAAGCTGAAGAAGTAAAAGAGCGCATGCTAAACGGCACAGCAAGCGAGATGCTTTCAGATCCGTGCGTGGTGCATACAGGCGCCTTAATTAATGCCGCCCGTTCCATCGCTACTTCCCCCCCACCCAAGGTCGAATGCGACGAAACGAGCGCGTCGCATGGCCTCTCCACCCTTGCCGGCACCGGCAAAGCAGGCTTCGACGAATCTTCTGCAATCAATCGGCAAATAAATAATCCACAAGGCGTCGCTGTCGGTCCCAACGGCGCAATCTACATCGCCGACGCCGGCAACAATCGCATACGAAAAATCGCCAAAGACGGCACAATCCAAACCATCGCAGGCACCGGAACAGCCGGCTACAACCAAGACAACAAACCAGCTCGCCAGGCACAACTCGACCGACCGGCTGGTGTCGCAGTTGGCCCCGACAACACAATCTACATTGCCGACACGCATAACCAGCGCATCCGCAAAATAACACCAGATGGCATAATTACCACCATCGCCGGCACTGGCACTCGTGGCTACAACGGAGACAACAAACCAGCCACTCAAGCACAACTGAGACACCCAACGGGTGTCACCGTTGGCCCCGACAACACAATCTACATTGCCGACACACGCAACCATCGCATCCGCGTGATAACGCCAGGCGGTATGATTAGCACCATCGCAGGCACCGACACAGCCGGCTACAACGAGGACAACATACCTGCCACCCAAGCAAAACTGAATACCCCCCATGGCGTCGCCATAGGTTCCGACAATGCAATCTACATTGCCGACACATACAACAATCGCATCCGCAAAATAACACCAGACGGCTCAATCCACACCATCGCAGGCACCGGCACTCTGGGCTACAACGGAGACAACAAACCCGCCACCCAAGCACAACTCAATGCCCCAGCAGGCGTCGCTGTTGACCCAGACGGCACCCTCGAAATTGCCGACACACGCAACCATCGCATCCGCAAGATAACGCCAGACGGCACAATCCAAACCACCGCAGGCACTGGCATAGCCGGCTACAACGGAAACAACAAACCCGCCCGCCAAGCACAACTCAATACGCCGGTCAGCATCGCCGTTGACGCCGACGGCACAATTTACGTAGCCGACACTTTCAATCAGCGCATCCGCAGCGTTGCCCGCGGGGACCTCAGCACCCTCACAGGCACCGGAATGGCCGGCTACAACGGAGACAACAAACCAGCCACCCAAGCGCAACTCAATCGACCGAACGGTGTCGCGCTTGGCCATAATGACACAACTTACGTTGCTGACACGCTCAACCAGCGCATCCGCAAAATCACTAGAGACGGAACAATCACCACTATCGCAGGCACCGGAATAGCCGGATACAACGGAGACAACAAACCCGCCACCCAAACACAACTCAACTACCCATCCGGTGTCACCGTTGGCCCCGACAACACACTCTACATAGTCGACACCAGCAACCAGCGCATCCGCAAAATCGCCAACGACGGCACGATCCAAACCGTCGCAGGCAACGGAGTAGCCGGCTACAACGGAGACAACAAACCCGCCACCGAAGCAAACCTACATACTCCATATAGTGTCGCCCTTAACCGTGATGGCACCATATATTTCACCGACGCCAGCAACCATCGCCTTCGAAGGATAAATCCGGACGGCATGATCAGCACTATCGCAGGCACTGGAACTGCCGGCTACAACGGAGACAACAAACCCGCCACCCAAGCACGACTGGATTTCCCACATGGTGTCGCCATTGGCCCTGATGATGCTGTCTATATCGCCGATACCAACAACCAGCGCATCCGCAAGATCAATCTGGAGGGGACAATTAGCAGCATTGCCGGTACTGGCATCGAGGGCTACAACCGAGACAACAAGCCAGCAACACAAACACAACTCAACTACCCATCCGGGGTCACGCTTGCCATCGACGGCACAATCTTCATTGCCGACACTTTCAACAGTCGCATCCGTATGGTCGCTCCCAACAGCGGCACGATCTCAACCATCATCGGTGACGGACAACCAGGATACGCACGAGGCCAAACCCTCGCAGAAGCACGAGTGAACTATCCAGCAGGTATCTCTCTAGGCCCAGCCGGCCAGATTGTCATTGCCGACACAAACAACAATCGAGTCCGCAGCGGCCACCTCCGATCGTGACCCACCCACAAAATTGACCTTCACTTTCTGGGAGTGAGTTCAGCAGGCTTAGGTCCGCTGCCCTACAACTCGATCTGAATCCCAAATTGCTAATTGTCCCTCAATGCCAGATACTGTGGAACCTCAACTTTGTAGATTGCTTCAAGGAGCAGGGACATGACAGGAAAACGAATCGCCATAGTCGTCGCGGTCGGGTGCATCGCTTTAGTCTCCGTGGCAGGGTTGGCCCTTTGGGGCGCCAACGAATATGTTGCCCCAGCCGCAGAATCAGCTGCCAAAAAGTTGTCTCAGCCCCCGATGACCCCCATTCTCAAGCTGACGTGTGACGATATCCCAGCCGACGAAACAATCGAGCGCGTAAGTGCAGGCTACGGCATGAATCACGAGCACGACGCCGATCGGTCCCGACCCGCCAAGTGGGTTATGAATTTTGGTGACGACTCGCCGGTGCTGGAGGCAGACTCGAGCGAAACTCTAGAAGCTGAGGCCAAGAAGCATGAGTACGCCGAGCGCGGCACTTACACAATGAACCTGACCGTTACCCACGCTGACGGGCAAGTAGCGAACAACTCCTGCACATTCACCTGGCACTAGCAAGCTAACGCCGCTGCCCGGCTGCGAAGCGCGCTAGCTGGCCTGTCTCTCTAGTTCGTGGTCGATAGCGCGGCGGATCCAGCTGCTGATCGACCGATCATCAGAGTCCGCTGTGTTTTTGACTTTTTTAAGCACTTCTGATGAAAGGCGGACTGGCACAATCTCAGTCAGATTTGGCTTGTTGCGCCGTTGTGGCGGTCCTTGGGGCAGCTGGTTTTCGGGTTTTCCGTAAAATTCGTATTCTTCTTTAGGAGTCATGGGTCTCTTCATTGCTTCACATCCTTTCGATAGATTTCGGCGAGTTGCTTGGACACTCTGTAACACCCAATGGGTCGACATTGCCTTTCATTGCCCTCGTTGGACGGCGCCAGGGGCACCATCATGACTTGCCCGGCGAGCTCGCTCACCATCAACCAGTGCGCTGGCGGTTTGGCTGGATAGAACGTGGGATCGGACTGCCAGACATCGATGATGTCCTCAATGCCGAAGGGGCCGTGCTTGAAAAGGTGGGCGATTTGGCGATCGAGCTCAAACGGTTCCGCATCATCCAAGGCGAATATGTCAAGGAGCTTTCTCTTCATGATAGAGCGAAATGTACCACAACCGAATACATAGCAGGTGGCTTTGAGGCTACCAGTTCTCTATCCGCAGCGTGCCCGCACAATCAGTCTTCAGTTTGTGGGTGAGGGTGCCGATGGAAGGGGCGTTGGCCGAACTGCTCGATTGCACCCTGGTCACGGCTGACTCGCGCTTGGCTGCGGCTCCAAACATCCGTTGTCATGCGAGACTACTTCCCGAGCCCGCCGAATAGGGACTGACTCGCTAAGTAACCATTCAGGTGGTCGAAGGCCGAGTGTCGCTACCAGGCCTTTCGTCATTGCGAGCGCAGCGAAGCAATCCAGGCTTTACTGCTTTGCGCCGCGAAGCAAGCAATACAAATGGATCGAATCTGTGGGTGGACCTGCGGCTTCGCCACAGACCCTGGATTGCTTCGTCGCAAGCTCCTCGCAATGACGGGGAGGGGGCTGAATGGTTACCTCGCTAAGAACGCTTCTAAGGGAGTTCTTAGGATGGATGCCTAGTGTGGAGGGCCTACTACTCGTAAGGAGATTTTTGTGCTGCTGAAACGCCTCGGTATGGTGTTGACCTTAGTGACTGCGTTGGGCGCGGTGAGTCATATAGTGGCTTCTGTGCCGGCTGCCCAGGCTGCCGGTGTGGACGTACCTGTTGTGGGCGGGAGAATTCGTGGCACCCGATGTATCTTTGTGCCAAATCCGACCCCGACAAATCACACTTTTTGTCCTATGACTGAGTTTCCCCCACATGTCGATCTCTCTGGGATCGACTTGTCATACGCGGTGCTAATCGGGAGCGATCTGACATCAGCCAACTTGACGGCAGCGAAATTTACCAACGCAAACTTGGGGTCAGTAACGCTGCAGGGAGCGATCTTGCAGTCATCTGATCTATCAAAGGCCAGCTTGTCGGCAGTAAGAGCCCGAGGTGCCAACTTTCGAAACGCGTCGCTGGCTGATGTGAATCTGGCTCTGGCGGATCTCACAGAGGCAGATCTCACAGAGGCAAATTTTGCTTCGTCACAAGAGCTACTCGAGGCAGCAGAAGAAGACTCCGAGATTGATGAAGCCCTCAGGAAGCGATTCGCTTACACGACATTCGATAAGGCTGTGCTCACTGGGGCAGTCCTTTCGAGCACTCACCTCCACATGGCATCTTTCAAGGAAGCTGTCTTTGCCGACACAGACCTACGATATGCAACTTTTGTGGGCCTAGACCTGATTCAGAAACGGTTGGTAGGAGCAGACCTTTCGAAAGCTTGCCTCCCCGATGCCAGATTGAGCGATCCAGGCAACCCAGACAGTCACACAATTTTTAGCTACACACCAGATCAGGGGCTCAGTGTCGGAGCCAACCTTTCCAACGCGAATCTGGCAGGTGTGATCTTCTCCGATTTTGATCTTCGAGCTGTCAATTTCGCTGGAGCAATTCTGGTTGGGGCCAATCTAGACCGAGCAAACATGCAGGCCGCTGACCTAACCCGCGCAGATCTGTCTCGATCTAGCCTCGAACGAACAGACGTATCGAGCGCCAAAGCAACAGAAGCAAACTTTCAAAATGCGGTTCTGGCAAGGGCAAGTCTGTCGGAATCCACAATTTCAGGCGCAAACTTTGACCATGCCACCCTGACCGGCGCCAGACTTGTCGATGTAGTCTTCGCGGACACCATCGATGACCCAGAAGAGCCGGGACGAGTCATCCCAAAATCGAGCGGCCGACAGCCCACATCATTCCGGTTCGCCAATCTTGTGGGTGCAGATCTCAGTAGCACCAGTAGCACAAACGGAGTCGGCATACCCCTGGGCGCAATTGGTGTTGATTTCTCCCACGCCAACATGTTCCAAACAAACCTCACCGGCACAAACATGACATGGGCACGGCTATACGCGGTCGACACTAGCCAGTTAGACCCGGGTGCAAACCTCGCGGGTGCCACATTGACGCCAAACCAGGCTATCGCCGCAGGGGGCTGTCATTCTTGCGTCGTAACCAGAAGCGGCAGCGTCTACTGCTGGGGAAACAACACATTCGGCCGGCTCGGAAATACCCCAATTACCGGTAGTGCTGTACCTGTGCCAGTTATTCATGGGGATGGCCAGCCCCTGAGAGATGTCACCAGTATCGCTGCTGGCAGTGAGCATACGTGCGCCCTCAATACGCACGGTCATGTCTACTGTTGGGGCAATAATGGGTATGGCCGGCTCGGAAACAATTCAACAAGACATTCTGGCGTGCCTGTTCAGGTTGTTGATGCTACAGGTCAGCCGCTCAACAACGTTCTCAGCATCGTTGCCGGAGAATCTCACTCGTGTGCTCTCAACATGAGCAACAATGTCTACTGTTGGGGCAACAATGAGCTGGGTCGACTCGGAAACAACCACAGGGCAAACAGTGCTGTGCCGGTGAAGGCTGTAGGCCCGGGCGGTCAGCCTCTAAGAAACATCACGAATGTTGCGATCGGGGGCACCCACACGTGCGCAGTCGACACTAATGGTCATGTTTACTGCTGGGGCAGTAATTCGTTCGGTCAGCTCGGGAACAATGCAACTGAAAAGAGTCGTGTGGCTATTCGAGTTGTTGACCGTGGTGGCGAGCCACTGAACAACATAATCAGCGTGGCAGCTGGGGACTTTCATTCGTGCGCTCTCGACACGATTGGGGGTGTCCACTGCTGGGGTCACAATACATCCGGCCAACTCAGAAACGCCTCAACCACCGACTGTTACATCCCGTCGCCCGTTGTTAACGGGACCGGCCAGCCCATAAGCGGCATCACGACGATCACCTCAGGCGGAGGCCATACGTGTGCGGTTCAGGGAAACGGTAGTACTTTCTGTTGGGGTAACAACCTGGGGGGTCAGCTCGGAGACAATTCAACTCAGGACAGTCCAGTACCTGTTCAGGTTGTTGGTTGGGATGGCCAACCACTCAACCGCCTCACCTCGATCACGGCCGGTGCCTATCATTCGTGCGCAGTCCAGTCAACGGGCCATGTCTCTTGCTGGGGAAACAGTGCTCACGGACGACTCGGAAACGGTTCCACTCCTAGAACGCCAAATACACTAGTGCAAGTTGTGGATCCAACGGCGCCTCAGAATCCCCTGAACATATAAAGGTCTAAAGAGGCAACAACCGCATCCGCAAAATCGACGCACAAATCATCATCGCCGACACACGCAACAACCGTGTACGCAGCGGCCAACTCGGATCGTGACTTGCACGATCGCCCCCCCCCGACTCTGCTCTTGCCAGCGCTCGTTTTGACGCAGATTGATGTCCGATAGGATGCTGCTATGATGATGACATGAGAACAACCTTGACTCTAGACCCAGACGTTGCCGCAGCACTACGCTCAATCGCCCAAGAAAGAGACACGTCGTTCAAGAAGACAATCAACGACGTATTGCGGTCAGGCCTATCGAAATCCGGACGCTCGGAACGATCCCAATTCACAATCGACGGTCAAGCCATGGGTCTAAAACCGGGCATTGACTTAACTCATGCATTGCGTGTGGCCGCCCAACTCGAAGATGACGAAATAATTCGAAAAATGGAACTTGGTAAATGATCATCTTCGATGCCAACGTTCTCATTTATTCATATGACTTGTCTTCGCCTTGGAATAGCTCGTCAAGAGTGCTCGTTGAGGAAAAACTGTCAGGCAACGAAACCGTCGGTTTCGCGTGGGCGACAATCTTGGCCTTCATTCGGATCTCCACAAATCCGCGCATCATGAGTAATCCACTCAGCCCAGAAAAAGCCCTGGAAATTGTCAGTTCTTGGCTCGAGCAACCCAATAGTGTCATCATTGCGCCCGGCGGTCGCCACCTTGAGATCTTGAAAGAACTCCTCCTGCCAATCGGAACTGCTGCAAATTTGACGTCTGACGCTCACCTTGCTGCCCTGGCAATCGAACATGGAGCGACCCTCTACTCATTCGACACAGACTTCATCCGCTTTAGCGGCTTACAGTTCATGCAGCCATCCTGATCTGCCGGCCGTGCACTACAACGCTGTGGACAGGATGCTGGGATCATGTCCACAGCATGATACAATCATGTCATGGTTGCGATACAGATTAAAGGTGTGCCAGAAGACATACACGACGCCCTCAAGAAGCGTTCATCCGAGCACAGGCAGCCGATGAGCGAGTACGTTTTGAACCTGATTCGTCGCGACTTGGCCCGTCCGTCGAGGCAAGACTGGCTCGACGAGTTAGGCACACATTCACCATTTGATTCGACAGAGGCCATCCAAGCACTACGAGAGATTAGAGAACAGCACGAGCGTGACCTCAACAATCGTAATTGATGCCTCAGCTTTCATTTCGTTGCTGGCTCGAGATGCCCGATCTCAATCAGTGATCCAGACTATTGGAGATTCCGAACTGATAGCCCCTGACTTGATCAACTTAGAAATCCTGTCGATCTTGAGAAGACTGACTGCGAGCAACCGCATTGAGTCGTCCCGCGCCGAACAAGCCCTGCGAATGTTTCAAACTTCTCAACTGCAAAGAGTGCCAACCGCCGGGCTTCTCCAGCACATTTGGTCAATGCGTAACAACCTCACGACATACGATGCGGCCTATGTTGCCCTGGCAGCGACAACAGGCTGTCCGCTACTGACTGCCGATCGGAGACTGAGAAACTCCCCGGCCCTCGATGAGGTTTCCTGCATTTTCATCAGCTAGTAGCATGCTTAGGGGGTTAGGGCCCGCGACGAAATTACTTAGGCATTTACAACGGGCCTGGACACCCCTCGCTGCGTTCCTCCTCCTCGGGTAGCTAGGTACACATCGTCGTCGCGCCTTGCGAGAGTTGCCCATGCCTCGCCGTAAACACGCTACTAATTTCATCGCGGGCCCTAGCGGGTGGCCTCGAAGACGAGAGAGTCGTCTTTGAGGGTGACGTTGATGGTGTCGCCGTCGACGAATTGGCCGTCGAGATAGCCGAGCGCTAATGGATCGGCGATTTCCTTTTGGAGCATGCGCTTGAGGGGGCGAGCACCGTAGACGGGGTCAAATCCGTCGGCGGCCAGCTTTGATAGGACTGCGGGATCGACAGCTAGCTCCATGGACTTATCAACCAGACGGGCTCTTAGTTCGTCAAGCTGAAGTTCAACGATTCGGGCCAGGTGATCGGTGGTGAGCCGGCCCAACACAACAATGTCGTCGATGCGATTGAGGAATTCCGGTCGCATGTTGGCCCGGACCACGTCCATGACTCGGCTCTTGATGATGTCCTGAGTAAGATCGGGATCGATGAACTCGGAGCCCAGGTTTGAGGTCATGATCAAGACAACATTGGTGAAGTCAACCGTGCGGCCTTGTCCATCGGTGAGCCTGCCGTCGTCGAGGAGCTGGAGCAGAACATTAAATACCTCTGGGTGCGCTTTCTCGATTTCGTCCAGCAGAACTACTGAATAGGGCCGGCGCCGCACAGCCTCGGTGAGCTGGCCGCCCTCTTCGTATCCCACGTATCCGGGGGGTGCCCCAATCAGGCGAGACACGGTGTGCTTTTCCATGTACTCCGACATGTCGATGCGAACCATGGCCCGCTCGTCATCGAAGAGGAACTCGGCCAGAGCCCGGGCCAACTCCGTTTTGCCAACCCCGGTGGGGCCAAGGAACAAGAACGAGCCGATGGGTCGGTTTGGGTCAGACATGCCTGCCCGTGATCGACGAATCGCATTCGAGACAGCAACGACAGCTTCATCTTGACCGACAACCCGTTCATGCAAGTGCTCTTCGAGATGGACGAGCTTGTCGCGCTCGCCCTGCATGAGCCTCGAAACCGGCACGCCCGTCCAACGAGAGACCACCTCGGCGATATCTTCTTCGGTCACTTCCTCTGTGAGCATGCGGCGGCTCTCTTGCAGGCCCGCAAGCGACTCGTTCTCCTCTTCAATCAGCCGCTCGATATCTGGGATGCGGCCGTAACGCAGCTCAGCCGCCGTAGACAATTCACCATCACGCTCGGCATGTTCGGCCTCAACTCGGACGGTCTCAAGTTCTTCCTTCAACGAACGGATCTTGCCGATACGGTCCTTTTCGTTTTGCCAGTGCATCATCAGCTCGTTCAGCTGTTCCTTCAGATCGGCAAGAGTGGCCTCGATATTGGCCAAACGTTCCTTTGAGGCAGGGTCAGTCTCCTTCCCCAAGGCGGCCCGCTCGATTTCGAGTTGATTGACTTGGCGCTGAACAACGTCAATCTCCAGCGGCAGAGAGTCAATCTCGATACGCAGCTTGCTGGCCGCCTCATCAACAAGATCAATGGCCTTATCGGGCAAGAAACGCCCCGAAATGTAACGGTCACTCAACACAGCCGCCGCCACGACAGCGGCATCTTGAATCCGCACGCCGTGATGCACTTCGTAGCGTTCTTTGAGCCCACGCAAGATCGCTATGGTGGCCTCAACGGAGGGTTCGCCCACGAAGACTTGCTGGAACCGACGCTCCAGCGCTGCGTCTTTCTCAATGTGCTTGCGATACTCGTCGAGGGTTGTGGCCCCAATCATGCGTAACTCGCCCCGGGCCAACATCGGCTTAAGCATTTGGGACGCATCCATCGCCCCTTCGGCAGCACCTGCCCCGACGACGGTGTGCATTTCGTCAATGAACGTAATAATTTTGCCCTCAGCGGCCTGAATCTCTTGCAGCACGGCCTTGAGTCGCTCCTCGAACTCACCCCGGTATTTTGCCCCGGCCACCATGGAAGCAATATCGAGACCGATAATTCGCTTGTCTTTCAACGGTTCGGGCACGTCGCCGTTAACAATCCGCAGTGCGAGACCCTCCACAATGGCTGTCTTGCCCACCCCCGGTTCGCCGATCAGAACGGGATTGTTCTTGGTGCGCCGAGAGAGGACCTGTATAACTCGGCGGATCTCGTCATCACGACCAATGACTGGATCTACCTTGCCCGATCGGGCCACTGCCGTAAGATCGCGTCCGAAACGCTCCAGGGCTTGCAAGGTATCTTCGGGAGTCTGGGATGAAACCCGTTGGCTGCCCCGAACAGTTGCCAACGCCGAGAGAACAGCGTCTCTGGTAATGCCCAGTTCGTGCAGCAGATCGGCCGCTTTGCCACCTTTGGACTCGATTGCCAAGAAGAGGTGTTCAGTGGAAACGTAGTCGTCTCCGAGTGCCTGGCGCTCAGAGTCGGATTCGTCAAGGACAGTCCGCATCGCTCGAGACAACTGAACCTCGGCGCCGCCGTAGACCTTCGGAATTTGTGAGAGCAATTGATCGGCTCGGTCACGCACCAACCGGGGAGCCACGTCGAGTTTCTGCAGGAGCGGTAGAATTACACTCTCGGCCTGAGACACGAGCACATACAAAAGATGGACCGGCTCCAACTGCTGGTGGTTCCGGTCAATGGCCAACGATTGAGCGGCCGAAAGTGCCTCTTGCGATCGTAACGTCAGTTTGCTTGCTTCGAATGCCACGATTCCTCCTATTCGGATCTGCGGGCTTCGCCCACAACAACAATAAAGCCTGGATTGCTTCGTTCCTCGCAATGACTGCAAGCTAACCCGTAAGTCACGCTTCCGGAACGACAGGTCACAGACTAGGTTGCTTCGTCGCCCCAGAGCTGGCTCCTCGCAATGACGATCGTTAGTCTCGCTGGATTAGCTTTGCGGGTGGGCTATAGAGCACGAGCTCACGGCTGTAGCTGCGCTTCAGGTCAGAAACAACACGTTTCGTTGCTGAGCGTAAGTCGTCGATCTCATTTTCAAGTTCACGAATGCGGCGGTTTGATTGAGCCAGCTTTTCACGCAAAGCCATGATGTGAGCCACCCCGGCCAGATTGATCCCATCCTCTTGGGTGAGATGCTGAATTAACTGGAGGCGTTCTATGTCGTCGGCTGAATATCGGCGCGTATTGCCCGATGTGCGCCGAGGTGCAACGAGACCCTTGCGTTCGTATACCCGGAGTGTCTGTGGATGCATGCCGGAAAGTTCAGCAGCAACCGATATCACATATACTGCGTCCGGTTCCCTCCTAGCCATTTCCTATCCCCCCTTCGCGCCAGCGGATGCCTTCGATCCTGAATCCTTCGCGCCAGTCACCTCTCCGGCAGCTTTGGCATTCTTCGCCGAAGCAGCGTCTCCACTGGTCGTGGCATCCGACACCGACCCGGACATCACCTTGGCATAGTGCTCCAGAGCGGATTCTTGGGCCTTCGTGAGCTTGGCAGGTATTTCAACCTCAACAGTGGCTAAAAGGTTGCCTGTTCCCTTCCCCTTTGGCTTGGGCGCACCACGGCCGGTGACTTTGAATGTGCGTCCGTTCGGAGTCCCTTTGGGGATTTTGACAGTCACTGACGAGCCAATTGTGGGCACCGAAATCTGGCCACCCAGAACGAGTGTTTCAAACGGGACTCGCACGGTCACGGCGAGATCATCGCCCTTGCGGGTGAACAGCTTGTGCGCGGCGACGTGGACATTGACATACAGGTCACCACTGGGACCACCACGACCACCCGGCTCGCCGTGGCCTCGCACGCGAATTTTTGCCCCGTTCCGAACGCCGCCGGGTATCGCCACTGTCACAGTCTTGCTGCTGTGCACATAGCCTTCGCCATGACATTTCTTGCATGGCTTCTCAATGATTTGGCCCTCACCACCACAGCGCGGGCAAGGCCGGCTGAGGGCAAAGAAGCCCTGTTGATCTGAGATGGTCCCTTTGCCACCGCAGTCAGGGCACGGTCGGGGTGAAGTGCCAGGTTCAGCGCCGGAGCCATCGCAACGATCACAAACTTCGGCCGCCGGCACTGTTACCTGGGTGTTGACACCAGCAAGTGACTCTTCGAAGGTGATGTTGACTGTTGTCTCAAGGTCACGGCCTCGTTGGGGCCCTCGCTGGCGTGAAGCTTGGCCAAAGCCACCCGATCGACCACCGCCTCCGCCAAAAATGTCTTGCCAGCCGCCGCCGCCAAAGAGGTCGCTCAGATCTTCGAACCGAACGTTGCCAGCCGCTCCCGCACCCCCGCCAGCACCAGGCCGATATCCTCCGGAGCGCATGAGTTGGCGCATGTGGTCATACTCTTTGCGCTTCTTGTCGTCCTTGAGGACGTCATATGCAGCCGAGATCTTCTTGAAGCGCTCCTCTGATGCCTTATCACCAGCAGTTACGTCCGGATGATGCTTCTGAGCAAGTTTGCGATAGGCCTTCTTGATCTCAGCTGCTGATGCGGTATCGGCAACGCCAAGTGCTTCATACAGGTCATC
>JBCKKC010000037.1:0-19910 GCA_038904395.1 Acidimicrobiia bacterium
CGTTAGGTGAGCTGCGGACGTTCACGATTTGCTTTCAGACCACCCAGGAAGCGATGGTTAGCGGCCCAATAGAACCCAATCAATGCGGGCCATGTCTAGCTAAAGGTGTAAGCCCATCACTGAACGCGTCCCAGATTTCCCCGCTGCTTCTGCGATAGTGCTGAATCAGGCGACCTTCTTCCTTAAAGCCAGCTTTTCTGTATAACTTGATGGTGCTGGTGTTGTGCGGCCAGACCTCCAAGCTGATTTTGTGCACCCCGTTGGCTTTTGCCCAGCTGATCGCTTCCTTCAGAAGTCGTGTCCCCAGGTCCTGGCCCCTCGCCTGCGAGTCAAGTTGAAGACCGACATTGTGTGCAGCACCCGGAGAATGTTGCCACAGAGCTAACTCGCCAACGATTGCGGAGTCTTCGTCAATTGCGACGAGGACAAGGCATGCGTCGTCTTGGATATGGTTTCGCACTCGCTCTACCAAATTTGGGAGTTCTTCGGGGCTGTGTGGCTCGTTGATCCAACGTCCTTCGGCAGCGACGCGCTCACGCAGCGCAACAAACGCTTCTGCCTCTTCAACTTGTGCTGGACGGATGGTCATCCCTTGGAGTCTATGCTTTGGCGCAGGATCTCGGGTCGGTACTAATGATGAAGCTTCATCCGGGAACATGGCCCGTTGTGAGGTAGGTCTCTTGTGTCGGCAATTGTTAGACGGTGAGTTGTTGTTGAGGGCTTGGTACAAGGAGTGTTTTTTCGGGCTCGCACTAAGGCTGAGGCGGAGCGTCTCGGTGTCAATGGGTGGGTAAGAAACCTGCCGGATGGGACCGTTGAGGCGGTCTTTGAAGCCGCACCTGACAAGGTGCAGACGATCTTGGACTACTGTGCTGCCGGCCCCGGTCGTGCAATTATCGATCATATTGAGGAATATCCAGAGGTGCCCGAAGGCTTGATCGGTTTCTATGTGAGATAGTCCGACAGTGCTGGCCATGGCCACGGTTACGGCTATCAGTCAGGGTGCCCACGGTCATCTTGACCTGTTCCAGGGTCGACGAAGCACGGCGATCTTTCGAGCACCACGCTACATTCTCCTCACAGGGCGCCGGATGGCACCTGAGCGTACTCAGAACCGGTAAACTCGACCTTAGATTGTCTAACGCTGTGTTCCATGTTGCTTCGGGTCTTTTCACGCTTGGAAGCATGGAAAAGCAACATGAGGTAGTCGGTGGTTCTATGCCAGCCCGATACGGAAGACTCATTTTGGCTATCGCTTTGGGCGTCATTGTCCTGAGCGGATGCGGCACGCCGGCCCCCAAGGCGCCCAGCGCCAATGGTAAGGACGTGAGCAACGGCGGGACCATAAAGGGGACCCAATGCAAGTTGGTGGCCAATCCGTCGGTGACAAGTTCGAGCCAGTGTGCTAATTCCACTTTCGCGGGCCTCGACCTCCGGCGAGCCAATTTCGGCTACGCTCACCTAGCTGGTTCAACCTTCAAGGGTGTGAAATTGCAGGGAGCTCAATTCGTCGGAGCCGACCTAACCGGCGTGAAATTTAATAAGTCAACTCTTGCCGAGATCCAAAAGGATTCAAAGACTCGCAAGACCCTGCCAACTCTAACTGGCACACCCCCAACGAGTTTCGCCCAGGCCAACCTCACCAACGCTCAACTGACAAACACCCAAGCCGTAAATGTCGACTTCTCCTGGGCGACCATGACTGGCACCAATCTCACCGGCACGAACCTAACTTGGGCCCGCCTCTATGCCGTCAATACCGCAGCCCTCGTTGGCGCCAATCTCGTCGGAGCCACCCACATGCCCTACCAACCTGTTGCTTCGGGAGTCTCGTATTCATGTGCTCTCAATTCAAGAGGCAACGTCTATTGCTGGGGCGGTAACAGTGTCGGCCAGCTCGGAAACAACAAAAAGACTGGTATCTCCACGCCCGTTCTGGTTTCGGGCGTAGCAGGGCAAGGGGTCCTTAACAGTATTGTTTCGATTACCGCTGGCAGCGGGAAGGGCCATTCCTGCGCTCTGAATACGGCCGGCAATGTTTACTGCTGGGGGCACAACACCTTTGGCCAGCTCGGCAACAACAGCACAGCCAAAACCTTGACGCCTGTGCAAGTGGTCGGAATCGGTGGGAAAGGCGTACTCAGCAGCATCACTGCCATCTCTGGCGGCAACGATTTTTCTTGTGCGCTGAGCACGTCGGGGAATGTTTATTGTTGGGGCCATAACCGTGTTGGTCAGCTCGGAGATGGCACTTTTACGGAGCAGAGCCTCTCGCCTGTCCAGGTAGTCGGTGTAGGCGGGCGTGGTACCCTTGACAAAATTGCTGCGATCTCTAGCGGCGGGCATAGTTGTGCGCAGAACACAGTCGGGAACGTCTATTGCTGGGGCTACAACAGTTACGGTGAGCTGGGTAACAACACAACGAAGCAGAGTTCCACACCCGTGCAGGTTGTGGGTGTAGGTGGGGTAGGTTCACTCGGCAATGTGGTGGCACCCGCCGCCGGCCAGCTTATTTCCTGTTCACTCAATACTGCTGGCAGTGTCTATTGCTGGGGACAAAACAGTGTTGGTCAACTGGGCAACAACACTGCAACTGGGCGCGGGGCCGCGGTAGGTAGTCCCACGCCTGTTGAGGTTGTCGGAGTTGGTGGGACCGGAAGCCTGAAGAGCGTCCGGGCTATCGCAGCCAGTGGCGGGGACGTTGATAACGCTTGCAGCGTGAATAGCACGGGCAGTGTCTATTGCTGGGGACAAAACGGTAGCGGTCAGCTGGGCAATAACACTAAACCTGACAGCCCGACGCCGGTGCCCGTTGTTGGAGTGGGCGGGGCAGGCGTCCTTAACAATATTGCAGCGATCACCGTTGGCGCTCGTCACACGTGCGCTGTCCGGGTTCCAGATGGAGGGGTCTATTGCTGGGGAGGAAATCCCAATGGACAGCTCGGCAACAATTCGAAAGCCAACAGTTTGGCGCCGGTGCAGGTTGTGGGATTGAGGGGCAAAGGCGATCTCAAGCTTCGGGGTTGAACCTGATATTCGAAACTTTCTCGGAGCTTGTCTGCTAGCAGCAACGTCACGAACATGCATGTAGAACCCATGCGTGCTTCCCGCAATGTCATGTGCTTAAAACGAGCCTGGTCATGTCCACATTGGGCATTTTGTACGGTTGATTTGCCGATTTGCATCATACAATCGTAACATCGTCAAAAAGCTATGGCTCTTCCACTAGGTGGGATGAGCAAATTGGAGAGACAATGTCAAGTCAAGTGACTGCTGCTGTTGAAGAGTTAGAGCAGCTCGAAGTTATAGAGTCCGAAGACCTCAAAGTAGGCCATGCCTACCATGCCTTCGACTTTAACACTGGAGACTTTACCTAAAGTCAACAGTTAACGGCCGACACGCAACGTGTCGGCCGTTATTTTTTTGTAAAGGCATCTGTAAATTGGGTCATGCTTTCCACGCCTTTCGCTTTGAGGCTGGAGACTTTAGCTAGAGGTCATAGTTGACCGGCTGATGCGTATGGTTTCGGTCGTCATTATCTGAAAAGACCCATTCAATGAGTCAAGCATCGCCCGAGCACAACAACGAGGCCGACTTTCGCAGCACCAAGTTGACCCGTGCCAAGGCTATTGACGATCGTGTTGTAGTTGGGGGCGATGGCAGCGCAGAAGCGGTGGCGGTCGCCACCGATCTTTTGGATGTTGCGCGAGAGGCACATGGCGGCACGCGACGTCGGATTTCTGAGGTGGGTGTTAACGTCCGCGATGTTCACTCTCGACTTTCCACGATCGCTGGTATCGCCGAGTCTCAAGACCGATTGATTGTTCTGCGCATTGTCGTCCAGGGTCCCACGTCTCGGATTCCAATCGTTTGGCAGCATGTGGGTGACGGCGCTGCGGATGCTCTGCGAGGCGCCTTGAGCGCGATTGAGATGGAAATCCAGGCAGCTCTGGAAGCGCTACCATTGCCAGCGACGGTCGACTGTCCAGTTGTCCTCGCTCCTGAGCTCGCCGCTCAGATTGCTCATGAGGCGATAGGCCACACGTCCGAGGCCGATAACTACGTCGAATATGCCGAGCCCGCGGGCTTCAAGTTGGGTTATCGTTGGAGCGAATTCCCATTGACGATTGTTGATGACCCGACCATTCCGGGTTTGCGTGGCTCTTTCGGCGTTGACCATGATGGAGTCCCGTCTCACCGGAGGGTTCTCGTGGACAAGGGTGTTTGGGCTGATCTTCTCGTGAATGGGGAATGGTCCAAGCGGCTAGGCCTTTTGCCAGGCAACGGCCGACGGGTTCCCTTCGCTGAATCATCCCTGCCTCGCATGTCAACCACTTTTCTGGAAGCAGGTGAGGCCGAGGTTGGTGATCTTATAGCAGGAGTTCGAGAGGGGATTTACTGCCGGGGCACATGGTCCGCTGGGTCCGTCGGCATGGACTGCATTATTAGACCTGCCTGGGGGGAGCGAATCCGTGATGGCCGTCTCACCGGCGAGTTAGTGCGTCGTTTCGATATCGTTTCTGAAAAGGCAGCGCTTGTGGGGGCCATTGATGCTGTCGGCAACGATTTTGTGATGCAGAACCCCGCATTTGGGTGTGACAAGTATGGTCAGAATGGACTTGGCATCAGCATGGGTGCACCGCACGTACGCCTAACGTCAGTCCAATTATCTCCAAATTAGGCAAAATGGTCCTGGCGAGAAATGCCACTGCCTTGGCGGTCCACGCGTATCCCAGTTCACGACTCCGCTGCGGCGCTTAAGATCCACCTGGATCGGTTATGCCGTGACCTCCATTTGCTTGAAGAGCGCCTGATCAGCATTTGCCTAATTGCGCTAGACGCAAGTTGCCTAGGCTGGGTAGGCTATTATTCATGACAGCTAAAGATCTCTTGAAAATCCTTCGAAAACGAGAGTGCATTGTGGTTCGCCAACGTGGGTCCCACATCACTCTTCGTTGCGGCAAGTGTCAAGGAGTTGTGCCGTTGCATACAAAAGATCTCGCAATCGGGACTTTGAAGAACATCGAGAAGCGATTCGAACCCTGCCTCGGAAGGGGCTGGCTGAAGAAGAAATGATGATTACTTACGAGGTACGACTAGAACATGATCCTGAAGACGGGAACTGGAACGTTACGGTTCCCGAATTGCCTGGCGTATTCACGTTCGGTCGCAACATCGAGAAGGCGAAGGCTTATGCTCGAGAGGCGATCGCCTGCTGGCTTGACGTCGACGAAGATTCCTTCGAGATCAAACCGACCATTGTCGTTAGTGACGAACAAAGGGAATTAATCAAGCAGCTCAAAGAGGCAACACTCCGAGCACAAGAATCACAAGATGCCCGCCTGGAATCAATGCGGACAGCAGCAAAACAGCTTGCTGCGCAGATGACCGAGCGCGACGCCGCAGCAGTCATGGGCATCTCGCATCAACGAGTACATCAACTCGTGTCAAGCTAAATCCGGCAAGGATTCTCGCTCTAGGGCCTCCCTGGAGCTTGCAGCGCACCGCATGTACGCCTAAAGTCACTCCAGCTGTGTCCTATTTTAGGTAGTTTGTACACTTATTTTGGTGGTTGGCGTCATATGCTTATAACATTGCCGCCAAAGATCTATGGCTTTTCTTGTCACGGATGATGAACTGCCACCCGGAAAGGTATCGCTGTCTCGATGAATTCCGATGATATAGAGATTCGCTCGGGCGACTTAGACCTGGCCCTCATTTTTCCGCCCCTTACCGAAGCTGCGCGTTTCCCATACTTGAGTGGCCCATCGCTAGTGGCTTACGCTCGCCAGTTCGACGCGAAAGTTCGCCTACACGATTTCAATCTCGAATTGCATCGCGAGTTGTGCAATCCCAAGTACTTTGGGGACGATTCGAATCCGTCGGGGCGCGAGGATATTAAGACGTCCTATCACCGCGTGTTGCGTAACTTCTTTCATGACAATGCAGACGATATTGCAGCTTCTGCTTTTGGCAAGGATTCGAGCAAGTGGAGCATTGGGGCAGCCATCCGCATGGCACATTTGGCCTGTGAGTTTCTTGTTTCGGGTTCGATGGTGTCACAGAGAATTACCTCATTCAAGCAACTTGATGCTGTTCTCTTGGCTCACGCAGCATCGAGCCACCATACGGATGTTGCCGCAGGTGTCCTTGAGGAATTTGTCGCTCAGATGATGGCTCAAAGGCCCAAGGCGGTAGGCATAACGGTAACATTTTTTAGCCAGATCATTCCTGCTCTATTGATCCTGAAGCTTGTGAAACAAGTTAACCCAAATACCGTTACGGTGTTGGGGGGCCAACAGGTTATGTTACGCCAGAATGACTTTCTCGAGAGCGAAGCGGCCCAGCTTTGGGTCGATGGCCTCTGCGCCGAGCAGGGCCAACCAGCTGTCCGGGATTTGGTGTCCTACGTTCGTGGTGAACTGCCGCAGCAAGATGTGGCAAATGTTGTCTGGACCAAGTCGCCGTCAAGGGCTCCCCGTGCTGAATCTGTGCCATTTGCAACTCTGCCGCCCCCTGATTTCGATGACCTAATCGTCAATTCCTATCTGTCGTCTGAGACCCACTTGGCCATTACTACTTGTGTTGGGTGCAACTGGGGCAAGTGTGTTTTTTGTGCGTACGGCAATAGGTCTCGTAAGAACAAGAGCTACGACCAGGGCACGCCCGAACAGTTGGCGGACCATCTCGAGTACTTGCACAAACGCCACGGGATAGGTCGGATCAACCTTGTCGACGAGAACACAAACTTGCGTTTGGTAATGAAGACGATGCGAGTTCTTAACTCCCGGGGTGTGCGTGTTGAATTCAGCACTCGCAATCGTCTTGAACGAATGCTCTGTGATAAAGAGTTCTGTCAGGAACTCAGCGACAGAGGTTGTGTGATGATCTCTGTCGGTTTCGAGACAATTTCGCAGCGGCTACTCGACAAGATGAACAAGGGTGTGCGAGCGGCAGACTATCAAACAATTATCGATAACTTGGACGAAGTGGGGATCACGCTCGTGTGCTCTGTTATGAGTGGTTTGTTCGATGAAACTCCCGAAGAGGTGGGCGAGTCAGTGGAGTTCCTGAAACGCAACCAAGACAAAATTGCCATTGACGTCGTACAGATGTTGGTTTGCGAACCGAATACTTACATGGCCGATGATCCCGAGGCATTCAATCTTGACGTGAATAGCGATGGTGAGCTGCGCGGCAATCCGAGATTCAGCTATGGCATGGGGCGCATGGGAGCGAAGTACGAATTCACGGACGGACTTGGCTGGGAGGAACGGAGCGAGTCGCTTGCCTCGCTGCACAACAGTGTCATTCCCGGCAAGAACGTGGACGTGCCGCCCAGGCTGGTAAAGGTGGGGAGGCCATCGTGCGTTTCGGGACAATCGAGTCAGGTAAAACTGAAGCTCAATCCGGCCACTGCCATGTTCTCATACAAGGATGCAGACGGCGCAGCGCGCAGGTGTATCACTCAGATCGACTGGGAGGAATTCTTTCCACTCCCTACGGGTCTGGAGAACGACCTAACTCATGACCCGAATAATCATGAGTTGATATCGAAGAGTCGGAGGGCTGCCCGTTATCTTGAGAAGCTTGATGCTGCCGGATGCGGCACGCTCGAAGTCGTTAATGGGGGAGGCCAGATCCATGGTGTGGCCAGACAGAAGAAAAATCTAGAGAAGGTATCGTCATCATGAAACCAATAGCTCGCCAGCTTCTCAATCGTCCAACGCTCGGATTAGGCGTCGGTTTCGACCTGCCGTGGGGAAGGGAAATCGGTTTCGAGGCCCGCCCCGGCGGCGAAGAAGGAATCTCTCCGAGAGTAGAGAAATTCTTCGAACGATATGGCGAGCTCTTTGCCTACGCCTCGTTTGCCTTCCAGCCCAAGGACAGGAGCGTTCTAGACGCAGCTGCTTATTGGCCCGCATACGACAGCCTCTATCACTGCATTCCACCCTCTGCCACACGGGTCTTGCATCACACAATGCTCAATGTGGGGGCGCTCGACAACTACGAAATCGAACCGATTGTTGAATTCACTAACGCATTGCACGAACGGTATAACTTTGCCTGGATCGTTGAAGACCTTGGTATTTGGTCGATCCGTGGCAAGAGCTTGCCATATCCGCTGCCCCCGGTGCTGACAGAGGCAAGCAAGAACCGTTGTATCGAAAATGCTAAGGCTTGGTCTGAGTCACTTGATGCACCTGTCGTGGTCGAATTTCCTGGATATAGCGAGTCGCTCAGCCTCCTCATGGGTGACATCGATGCTGTCGATTTTTACACTGACGTTGTAGAGCAGGCCGATGTTAATGCCACGCTAGATGTCGGACACATCATTGGATGGGCTTGGGAAGCAAACGGTGGTGCCGGACTATACGAAGCGGTTGACCGCCTCCCGCTAGACCGATGCGTCGAGATCCACCTTTCTGGAGCATCAATTGTCAAAGGACGCTTTCGAGACTTGCACCACGGTGTGCTCATGGACTTGCAACTTGAATTGCTCGAAGTCCTGCTTGCTAAGTGTCCCAATCTCAAGGGCGTCACCTACGAAGACCCGAAACCCAACGCAACCGGCATGCTATCCCCGACGGCACTGAAAAACTTTGACCCACTAGTAGAAATGGTCGCCTCATGGCACAAGTCACGAACGAACTAGAGCAGGCAACTGACGCCATATACGGATTGATATTTGGTGGGCAGGATGACCTGGATGCCACCATCGAAGGCCTGCCGTTTAGCCTCGGCTCGGCTGCCGTGGGAGACCTCCCGCAACTGCGCGCAACGTTGCGTCGACAGGCGCTAAACACTGGCGTGTCCGGTGGCACTGCACTATCTACGTGCTACCCGAACACTCTCTCAGCCCTATCCCAACTGACGGAAGCCACTAAGGACGAAATTGTCGGCGACTTCTTGGCGTCAGATCATTTTGCTGAGGCGACTGTACATGGATTACATGGACCAGGCATCTCAATCGAAGAGGCATTTTACGAATTTGCAAGGCCACTCTTAGTCGAGCGTGACCGGTGGGTGCTTGAGCACGAGTTCACATCGGTTTTGTTGAAGCTGTTGGCAGCGAATGAATCCCCGGCTTTTACCGTGCGAAGGCCAGCAGTGCGAAATAACGGTCAAGCGTTAGTTGCTGTCGTTGGATATCCTGCCGAGATTGCCACCAAGCTCTTTCCGAATAGTCGGACTGGCAGGCACTATCAAATGTATGCCGCTGTAAACGGGCGATACATATCAGGCAAAGTTTCGGAATCTCTCGCCAGCTGCGTGCTGTCTGGAAAGGCGGACAACACTGCGGCAAAAGAAGTCTCCCAACTGCGTGAGTTGGGCTTGGTTGCGTAGATGTCTATTTATCATCCAGGTCCCCTGCGCAGGAGCATCGTGACCAGCGCATGTGTCATCCTGAGGGAGCCGCTAGGCGACCGTGAGGATCCAGGAATCCAAATTCTTGCGAGCTTGCGAGCAATTCGATTAGATCGAATTTGTGGGTGGAGCTGCGGCTTTGCCGCAGTCCCTGGATCGCGACGGTCGCAAGCTCCCTCGCTATGACGCAAGGGCTGCATCGTTAAAAAATGGTTACGCTTGCAAAAGGTTGTGGTCTTTGTGATTACGGAAAAATCAAATAATGCACCACAACGTCTTGTGCTGCGACACCTGCTGCGAAAACGTGCCTTTCGCTGGATGTGGGCAGGCCAACTAATCAGCGGCATCGGCAACGAAATCTTTCCCATTGCGATGATCTCGATGCTTCTGTCTCACGGTCGCGGTGTTGGCACGCTCGGCTATGTTCTAGCGGCCCGTGCCTTGGCGATGGCGATTGTAATTATCCTGGGCGGAGTTATTGCCGATAGATTGCCTCGCGTCGCAGTCTTATTCGGCACCGACATACTGCGGGCAGCGGGGGTCGCTGTTCTGCTCTTTGTGCCCATTTCATCCCCCACGTGGGCGTTCGCTGCGATCACATTTGTCTTAGGTGCTGCCGAGGCCTGCTTCTACCCTGCGTACGCCTCACTCGTGCCCGATGTCGTCGATAAGTCAGACTTGCAGGCAGCGAATGCGCTCTCGTCCGGGTCCATGCGTGCCATTAAAATAGCGGGACCACTGATAGGTGGAATAGTGGTGGCCGCACTTGGCACGACAGTTGCGATAGCTTTCGACGTTGTCACGTTCATCGCAAGTGCAGCCACGCTCTGGATGATCCGCAACGTTGCATCTAGTCCTCGATGCACCGGCAAGCGAACCTCGATATTGAAGGACGTCGGCGGAGGCATTCGGGCAGTGCGTGAACGACCATGGCTAGCAACGCTGTGCATCTTGGCTGCCATTCAGGTGATGTTGGCTGTGGCGCCATGGTTCGTCATCCTCCCAACAGTGGCAATGCAACGCCTAGGTGGGGAAGTTGCTCTCGGGGTGCTGTCGGCTTCATTCGGTGTTGGCGGGGTCATCGCTGCGGCTGTCGCAATAAAGTGGCGGCCGGCCCGGGTCGGGCTAGTTGCGTTGGGCGGAGTCTCCTTGTTTGCGATAGCCGAACTAGCGGCCGCACACTCATCTAGCTTGCTTATTGTTGCCGGTGCCGTCGCCATCGCAGCGTTCGGTATTGAACTCTTCGACATCCTCAAGACCACGGCAGTGCAAAAGGATGTACCACGAGAGCTGCTTGGTCGCGTAATGTCGCTCGACATGCTGGGCACACTAGCCCTACTGCCACTTGGCCAAGCCATGACTGGCTTTGCCATTGGCCTATTCGGGATATCGTCCCTGCTGACTTTTGGTGCTGTCGTAGTGTTCCTGACCGCATTCCTAGCTCTGCTAGTGCCTGGAGTTTCCACTTTCTCAACGCCCAAACGCAGAGCAGAATCCGAGACGCCAACGCCCGTCGATCTTGCAGCCTGAGTATCTCCGGTTGCGACGCTCTACTAGATGGCGAAAAGTTCGTTGGCCAGCTCGTCGAGGGTTGCGATGTCCTGGAGGGGCAGTAGGTCGGGAAGCTTGAAAAAGGTGTCGTTGCCGAGGTGCTGGATATTGCCCATTGCTTGTCGGTGCAAGGCGAGGCCAAGCGCTTGGCGGGGAAAGTCATTGCCGATCGGCCAGTCGCTTGACGCCAGAAATGCCTGCAACAGTTCCTTATCGCAATCGAACGTGTCCAAGTGGAGCTTGGCGAGCTCGTAATGGCGGTCTGTCACTATGGCGTCGCCCCAATCGATAATCCCGGTGAGGCGTCCGTCGTGAACGAAGACGTGTCGAGAGAATAGGTCGCCGTGCACGAAGACGCAGTCAAATGGGCCGAGTAGCGCCAGGTAATCGTCGATCTGGCCGACGAGATGAGGTGGCAGCGAACTGGCGGCGGCAGCCGAACCTATAGACAAGTTAGGCCAGTCCAAATGCGATGGGACTCCGCTTCGAGGTAACGCATGCACCTGCCTGATCTGATTTCCAAGCTGCGCTGCTATCGACAGACGTTGTTCTTTTGATAATCCGGCGTCCTGCCAGGCGACTCCTGGAATGCGGGTCGTAATCAAGTAAGGCCACGGGACGTCAGCACTATCGTTCAGCTGCCCTTCTGCTAGCACGCTGGGCGCAGTGATATTGGGATTGGTAGCAAGGAGAGTATGCGCACCACGTTCGGCAGCATGACATTGCCGCCACGATGGCACGTGACCGAAGAGCTTCACGACGATTTCGCCCTGTAGGAAAGTCGGGTATGTTGACCCGACACCAGCTTCCAGTTCCAGTTTTGGGTCAGCCAGATCATGACGTTTCAAGATCTCAGTAAGGATTGACTGCCAAAAGTTGACGTCGCCACGGAGCGTACAGTACTCACTGTCGGACGTGAACAGGGGAGTGGCGGTCATCAATCAAGACTAACTGGCATCAAAAGGAAAGTCGCTGCAGCCTAATTCGCATGGTTGGCTCCCTAACAATATTGCCGCCAGCAATCCGGCGACCTTCTACTAGCGAACTTGTGGCCATGTCGACAGGCGGCGGGCAATCTCGTGTGCGTCCGATATGGTCCCTGAGGCAACGTCGATCATGAGATCGTAGGCGTCTGGGGTTGAAGTGAGTCTGTAGCCGTTTAGTGCATAGAAAAGTAGTGTCGCTGCCAGGGCAGTGCGCTTGTTTCTGTCGATGAGACCATGGTTGCAAGTTAGCGACTGGAGGAGGGCTGCTGCTTTGAGGTGGATATCTGGATATGCGTCTTCGCCGAAGACAGTAGCCTGTGGGCGTGCCAGTGCGGACTCAAGCAGGCCGTAGTCCCTCACAACAGGTTTTTGCTGAAGGGCCACCTTGGCGGCGGCAAGAAGATCAGCGAGATCTAGGTAGATCACGTTTGGGCCAGGCGGTCAAATG
Source organism: Acidimicrobiia bacterium (assembly GCA_038904395.1). GTDB lineage: Bacteria > Actinomycetota > Acidimicrobiia > UBA2766 > UBA2766 > JBCKKC01. Next base: position 12,355 of record JBCKKC010000037.1, read on the forward strand.
TCTCACGCCATTCAAGGGCGATCTGCCGCAGGGCTTCTGTTCGAAGACGGTCTCTCTCGCCCGTGTAACGCACTATCGCTTCTCGAGCGACATCCTGCATCGAACGGTTCTCGCGCTGTGCGGTGACTCGTAGAGCTTCAGTTTCGACTTCATCAAGTCGCAGTGTCATAGCCATAGAAACCATGATACCACACTGATACCAGCGAGACAAGAGTGGCACACAACGGCTTACGAGCTAGACGTGACTGGGTCTAGGATTACGACGGGAATTTGGCGGGTCGTTTTCTGCTCGTAGCCGGCGAATCCGGGGTAGCGCTCTTTTTGGAGTTCCCAGATTTGATTGCGCTCGTCAGCATCGGCGACTCGGGCTCGAACATTGTGAGTCTCGGTGCCGACCTCGATTGTTACCTCTGGATGGGCCACCAGGTTGTGGTACCAGTCGGGGTTCGTTGGTGATCCACCCTTTGAGGCGAACACGGCCAAGCTGTCGCCGACTGCCTGGTACATCATCGGAGTGATGCGCTCCTTGCCCGATTTGGCTCCGGTACTGTGTAGCAAAAGTAGCGGCGCTCCCTCGAATGGGCCACTCACCTTTCCGGCGTTATCTCTGAACTCATCGATGATTTTCTCGTTCCAGCTAGGTTGCGTAGCCATCGTCACATTCTTTCTTTCGTATCCGAACCGGGCTTAAATCTCAACCTGAACGTCGTCGCCGATAATCCGAACATTGTAGCTGGACACTGGCTCCTCAGCAGGTGGAGCCAATACCTGTCCGGTCCGGACATCGAATTCGCTCCCGTGGCAAATGCAGGTGACGGTGGTTCCGTCTAAGTCACCATCGGCGAGCGAACATTGTCTGTGGGTGCAAAGATCACCGAATGCATAGACATCGCCATCCACTTTGGCGAGAGCTATTTGAACACCGCCCACATCGAAACTGGCCATGTCGCCTGATGCGAGATCAGCCCGAGTTGCCACGTTCAGAAATTCCGCTGTCATCTTAGTTTCTCCTAGGGTCGCCGAATTGCAAGCTATTAGGAACATGTCTCCAGTCGCCAATTTGAGCGTGTGGGTTGTGATAAGTCCAACAGACGAAACGTCGACCTCCTGAAAGCGTCGGGAGAACGGTGAGTCCGTGGTGAGGTCTTCTGAGTTTTTGCTCAATGGTGCCATTTGATTATTAGGCTCCATTTCCTATGCTCCCGTAATGTTTGAACGCTGCAGGTGATGTTTGAGTGATGATTTCTCGGCCTGCGAGGTGTGTTGTGAAGGGCGGTGCTGAAGGCTTTGTTGGGTGAGTGTTGTTGCTGGATGTAAGCCGGAGTGTCTCAGGTTTTGTATTCGAACACCGAACGGTGGCATTCTGGTTTGTCCTTCATTGGTGTGTGTATTGCGGCAGATGTTTTGGTCGGGATGCTTGTACTCGAACGTGTGTGCGGGCTATGGTTTGTTGCTGTGGAGCGGTATTTTGCTTTCCGTTATCGTCTAGAACCCGGCCTCGAGAAGGAATGCTTGTTATGGTCTTATGTTGGGACATGTCGGTTCGTTCATAATGCTGCTCTGTTGTATCTGTCTGAGTCTTATTGTTTGTGGAAGGCTCGCGGTGCTGATCCGGATCGGCGTCCAGCGCGTTCGTGGCAAGGGTTAGGGCCCGTCGATAAATTACTTGGGCGTTATTCACGTCGTTGGGGTGTTCTTCGTGGGGTATGTCTGATCGTGTAGTTCCAGTCGCCGTGGAACTCGTGGCGGGTGAGTGGTACGGCGGCAAGTTCTTTGTCGGTGACTTTGATGCCGGTTGGGTAGACGCGATTGTCGCGTTCGGCTTTGACCTTGAGACCTGTGCGGGTGGTGGTCGCTCCGATGAGTTCAACGATGGTACGCAAGGACTCTAGCGGGTGTGCTTTCCAGTTCATGCTGATGTGTGAGAATAGCCGATGCTCAATTTTGTTCCATTTGCTGGTGCCGGGCGGAAAGTGGCAGAGAGTGATCTCAAGGCCGGTGTCGGCAACGAATGTGGCGAGCTCAACTTTGAACAGTCGGGACCGGGCAGCGTTCGATCCTCCGCAGTCCGCAGTGATCATCAACCGTGTGGCGTCCGGGTAGGCTGTCCGGCCCATGTTCTGCCACCAGCTTCGGATCGACGCTATGGCGAACTGTGCTGTGTCGTTGTGATCACCGACACTGACCCAGCCTTCGTTGCGGAACATGTCGTAGATCCCATAAGGGATAGCTTTCGGGACTTCTGGGTCTGGGAAATCGTGGCCGTTCACTTGCCGTTTCTCGCCTTGAGGCCTGTACTCCTGGCCAGTATTGCTGTAGTTCCCGACAAGCTCTTTCTTCTTCGTGTCTACGCTGATCACGGGCTGACTGTCGTTCAGGAATGCCTTCGCCGTATCGTTGATGTAGTGGAACTGCGCATCACGATCCGAGTGTTGCTTGCCTTCTAGAGTTTTCGATGGCGCCTGCAACGAGTAGCCCAGGTAGCGCAACAGCGATGCAACAGTGTCCGGTGCAACTGTGTGACCTAACCGCGTCAACTCGCCTGACAACGTCCGCAGTGACTTCGTCGTCCATCGCAACGGACACATCGGGTCGCCACGTTCCGTGGGCTCCACAAGCCCGTCAAGCGCTGCCAAGATCTCCGGATCCGTGTCCTCGATGCGCTTGCGGCCAGCCCCAGGGCGACGAATACGACTAGTCACTACCGCTCCAGAATCGATCTCCTTGGTCCCATCGATCACTGTGTTGCGCGATATGTCCCACGCTGAAGCCACTGCCGAGACCCCGCCACGTCCGCATGCTCGCGCTATCGTCCCCGCCAGCAAACGTGTTAGTCGCTCGTCCAGATGCGGCTGGATCTTCTGTCCAACGAAGGTCAATGTTTCTCGATCAAGCATCCCCGGACGCTAGACGACCGCCCCCTAAACGCGCGATTTATTGCCCAAATAATTTATCGACGGGACCTAACCAACTGGTTATAACGTTGTCCTCTGGCTTGGGCGCCCAAGCCCGGGCGACCCCCCCTATATCCGGTGCAGGCGAAGGTCGGTGCGGGCGGTATGGAAAGCTGCTGCTCCGGGGGCGCCGTGCACGCCGCCTCCTGGATGGGTGGAGGCAGAAGCTAGGTAGAGTCCGCGGATTGGTGTTCGGTAGCGAGTCGTTCCCGGCAGCGGTCGGAATATCAATTGTTGGCTCAAATCGGCAGTACCACCGTTGATGTCGCCTCCGACGAGGTTGGCATTGGCTGCTTCAAGGTCTTGAGGTGTCATAATGTGCCTGGCTAAGATCTTGTCACGAAAGCCGGGCGCCAAGATTTCGATGCGTTCTTCCAGGCGGTCAGCGAATCCTTCCGAGATGATTGACCAGTCGCCGGATAGGCTGTCATCGGCATCACCGACGGGATGTGTCGGCACATGCGTATATCCCCACAGGGTTGTCATTCCGTCGGGGGCCCGGGAGGGATCAGCTATGCATGGCTGGCCGAGAAGCAGATACGGGTGCCTGGGGACTAGGTTGCGGGCCACCTCGTTGACATATCGAGACATGTCATCGACCGAATCTCCCAAATGGATTGTGGCAGCCTGTTGAGCTACGTCGGATTGCCAAGGGACATTTCCTTTCAAGGTCCAGTCCATTTTGAATACACCCTTACCCCAATGGAACCTTCGTGACCTTCGGGCAAAGGTAGTGGGTAGATGTTCAAGTCCGACGAGATCTTGAAAGAGTGCAGGCGCTGACGTGTCGGCAATGACAGCATGTTTAGCTTTGACCTCCAGCCCATCGGCGAATTGAACACCACGTGCCCTGCGGTTGCGGATGACGACTTTTGTAACTCTGCTATCGCAGCGGACCTGGCCTCCGTAACTCACGAGACAATCAACTAGCGCTCGGGTTAGCGACCCGGCGCCGCCTTCGGCCACCGGAAACCCGTAGGTTTGGGCGGCCCATGCAAGGACACATGCGTAGATACTGCTGGTAGAGGCTTCTGGTGCCAAATCGCTATGAAGAGCAAAGGTGCACAGCAATCGCCTAAGTGGTTCTCCATGAAAATAGTCTTGCCCGAAGTCTCGAACAGACGAGACGGCAAGCCGGGCGAAGTCAAGCGGGTGATAGCCTTCGAGGCCAGCAGAGTGTAGGCGCCAAAGGAGTTGCGCTGTGGGAACCATTGGAGGAAACGGCGAAAACAGGCAGGCCCACAACGGTTCCTCGATTTGGTGAAAGACCTGCATGAAGTCGCGCCAAGCGCGTCCTTCGTTCGGAGTGAGAAGCTCCAGCCCTTGGGCTGTGTCGTCGGTGGTTCGGCCAATGAATGCGGCCTGGCCATCCGGCGTTGGATTAGCAGTGGCAATATCAGCCCGACACCAACGTAGGCCAAAGTTTTCGAGCTGGAAACTCTTCAACACGGGTGAGTTGCCAAGTGGGTAGAAGCTGCTGAAAACGTCGTGGATTATGCCCGGCAGGGTGAGTTCAGCACTCCGCACGCATCCGCCGGGCTCCTCATTGGCTTCGAGAACCAATACCGACCAACCAGCCTTTGCCGCACAAATCGCTGCGGCTAACCCGTTCGGCCCAGCTCCTATGACGACAGCATCGTATTCATTGAGGTAGTTCATCGATTGCCCCTGCCTTGCCTTCTGTTGCAATGATCCATTCGCCATTTGGCTGGGTCCTCTCGTATCCGTTGTACTTTTCTCATCATCAATAGGGGTCAAGCGGGTCGGCCTCGATGCGAACCCGGGCTTGGATGGTGTGGGATAGTTCTAATGCGAGAGCTCGGGTCTGGTCCATTGTTTCCAGCCAAGCGCCTCGGTCGACCAGAGCGAGAGCGTGGGGCTTTGGTGCAAGCATGGGGCCCATAACGTCGGCACCATGGTCTTTCAACTGGCTGGCAAGAGCTGTAACTGCTTCAGGAGAAGGTGAAGACACCTCAAGCAAGCGGCGGTAGGGGGGTAGTTGCTGCTTCTGTCGCTCAACTAGTTCGGCTGTCTCGAAATGAGACGGATCGGCCTGAGCCAAGGATTGGAGTGCCGGATGCGACGGATTGCGAGTCTGCACTAGAACATGGCCACCGAGAGAGCGGGGCCTCGCTGTCGCTACCGCATCGATCAGTGTGTGAAAACCATGCTCGGTGCCACGAATACTTTGGCGGGCCAGCTCGGCATCAGGGTCAATCAGGACAACCAAGTTGAACTTCTGTTGATGGCGAAAAGCCACTTGCGTGCCGACCAAAATGCCGCCCGGCTCGGGCAGCGGGGCATTGTTGCCTGCGGCGACGAGAACCTGCACACCCGGAAATGCCTTTCCGATCTGTGTCGCCAATCTGTTGACACCCATCCCCAAGAGACGCACATCCGTTGACCCACAGGCCGGACAAGCCACAAATGGCAGCATGAAAGAACAATCACGGCACACGAGTCGATCTTGCTCGGGCCGCATCAACCCGCCGCAATGTTCACACATGGCGACAGCATCACAATTGCGACACACCAGCGCCCGCCCAGAACCCTTCCGGTTGAGAAACACGAGAGCTCGACCGCCACTTTCGACAGACTGGCGTACCCGTACGAAAAAGCGTTCACTCAGGCGTCCAGCCCCTGGGGTGGCCGTCGTTTGGTCATGGATTTCGATGTGGGGCCAGTGCTCGTGGACTCGTGTCCTGGTCGCTAGCAGAACGGGCAATCCGGAAGCTTCAGCGTTAGCGATCACGCCTTCATTGCCGATTGGGCTTGTCGGTCCGATTGCTACATAGGGAACCCCATGCAAACGTGCTAGCTCTCGGGCGAGGACACGAGCATCGAGGGTGGGAGCCTGTTCGTCTTTGTGCGTCGAGGAATGTTCGTGGGTGACGACAACGGCACCTAGATTGTCGATCGGCACTAGAGGGCCGTGGCGTCCGGCCAGGACCACCCCTGAGGTGGCGCCAGAGGCCCGGACCCACGCTTGAGTCGCTTTCTGGGCTGGCTCGACCGAGATATTGATAGCGTCGTCGGGTAGTCGTGGCTGCTGTCCACTAGGGCTGATAACTAGTAGACACTTGCCTGAGGGCAAGGCGCTTCGCAATGCCATGATCGCTTCTTCGCCATTGTCGCCCGGATAGGTGCGAATAAAAGCCTTTGCCGGTTGTGCCCCGCCGATTGCATCAAGAATCGATGCGAGGGGACCCGAACGTCTCCGGGGCGAAACCGAGGTCGGGAGCTGCGTTGGGGGCGGGACTTGCTCATTCGCCGACGTTCTCGGCAGTGGGGCTGGCGTGGCCCAACTTAAGATCGCAGCCAATGATCCGCCATACTCATGTGCCGCCCACTCACACAACGCCAGAGAGGCAGCGTTAGTGATAGGGACGGGCGTCAGCGGGCGCTTCACGGCCAAGACCTTGTTCCGGATGTTTTCGTCAACATCATCGAGACTGCGAAGGGCCACGACCCATCCACGCACACTTCGGCCCCGCAGAGGCACACGCACGAGAGACCCCACGTGCAGAGACATGCCATCAGGCACGGCATAATCTAGTGGCCGATCAATTGAACGTACGTCGACGATCACCCTCGCACAGATTGGCGGGTTCGGCAAATCTCTCGTCCCTTTCTTTTCGGCCCATACGACCATAGCTCTTTGCACCATGCGATGCCCGGGTCATATAGCGTGGACTCTGGCGGCGTATGACAGACTATTATTTGACGGGACGCTACGAACAATCGGTGGCCGGTTGAGTGGCTCAATCGAACCGAGATAGAGGCAATTGACGATGACGATCCTGCCCATACGCCTATTTGGCGATCCAGTACTAAAAGAGAAGGGCCAACCCGTAACCGACTTTGGTGCCAACTTGCAATTGCTTGTCGACAATATGGTTGACACCATGCTCTTGGGAAATGGCGTCGGACTCGCAGCCGCACAAGTCGGTGTGCAACTGAGACTGTTCGTTTATGATCTCGAGGATGGCACCGGACGACACGTTGTTTGTAACCCGGAGCTCTCTGAATTCTCGGAAGAAACCGTTGTGATTGAAGAAGGCTGCCTGTCGCTCCCCGGTGTTTATGTGGGCATTGAACGTCCTCAGTTAGTGACGTGTTCGTGGCAAGACGAGCACGGCGACTCGTACACAGCCAGTTACGATGGACTGCTTTCTCGCCTGCATCAACACGAAACTGACCACTGCGATGGGATCTGGCATATCGACAGAGCTGGACGTGAGCAGCGCAAAAAAGCCTTGCGTGCGTTGCGGCAGCGATTCCCAATCGGTGAAACAAGTTACATGCCCGAAGGCGACAAGATGTACGAACACCCGGTGATCTTCTAGTCATGCTCATCCCAAGCTGATCCTTTCCGCTTGCTCTTGTGGGGTTGGGGATTGTCTTCGTTCGCTGGCGGGACAGGTGCTTAGCCTTGCTCCTACGATCTTTGAGGTCAAAAAGCAAGACCTCAAAATCGAATAGTCGCTCGGCTAACACCTGTCCCGCCCTACGCTCATTCAGTCAATCCCCAGCCCCCACCCTTGCCTTGGTGCCCGGATCAGACTTGTGATTCGCGAGTGTTCAATATGGATTGCTCGCTTC
>JBCKKC010000038.1:0-19724 GCA_038904395.1 Acidimicrobiia bacterium
AGAACACAACTGCCAAAGCTGAAATGTTTCACTGGATCAAAAAACCTCAGGTGAACCTCGGCAAGGATTTTGCGCAAGGAATTGTCTTTTATGCAGGCAAACAAGTGGTTCCTTTTGGCAGCAACCTTATTGCCTTGCCCATAGACACCCTCTGGCGATAGTTGGGCCTGGGGTCGCCTGGCAAGGATGATTGTGTCATTAAGAGAGCCCTGATGGCGACGAATCAAGACAGGATGATACCCGTTGGCCGGTGTACCTATCCAAGCGCTAGCTGGTGCTTTGGATTGCTGCGAGCACATCGTCTGCAAACCACCAGATTTGACCACGTGGGCCGATTGCGTCTTCACGCAGTATCTTGTGACTGGTGAGGTGGCGGAGAAGTTTCAATGCTGTCGGGCGGGTGACTTGTAGTCGGTGTTCAACGAGCCGCGTTGTTAGCACGGGTATCTCGAAGATGATGTCGATTAATGCGGTTGCGTGTGGTTGGGTTGTTGCTTTCAAAGCATGGCGGTAGTGCTCGCGGAGGCTGACGAGTTTCTCTGCCTTTGTTGTCGCGTTTGTGGCTTGCGTCGCAACTCCTGCAAGAAAGAAGTTTAGCCATGTGTCAATGGCGCCCTTTTCTCGTACAGCTTGCAGGCAGTCGTAGTATTTGTCTCGGTGTTTCTCGAGATATGGACTGATGTACAGAAGCGGTCCTGGCAGCCTGCCTCGTACTACTAAGAAGAGGACTATTAGCAGGCGTCCGAGTCGACCATTGCCATCGAGGAATGGGTGAATGGTCTCGAATTGATAGTGCAAAAGGGCGCACCTTGCCAATAGGGGTAAGTCGGAGTCCTCATTTGCGAACCTTTCCCAGTCGCTGATGACTTCTGAAAGCTGATCTGGCGGAGGGGGCACGAACAAGGCAGTTGCGGGCGTTGCGTCGGGAGCCCCTATCCAATTTTGGCTGTGACGCAACTCGCCGGGTTCTCTTTCGCGTCCTCTTACCCCTGCCAGAAGTGTACGGTGAACTTCTTTGAGGAGACGAAAACTAAACGGCAGAGTTTGTTGTCGCTCCAAGCCCACGTGCATGGCTCGAATGTAGTTCAGTACTTCTTCGAGGTCGGAACTCGGAGCGGCGTCAGTCGCCTCAAGTTGGAAGAGCTCTGGTAGCGAGGCTTGCGTACCCTCTATGCGGGTAGACGCGATTGCTTCCAACGATAGATACGGACGCATGAGGCGATGGGGATTCGGCAAGAGGCTGCCAATTCCGGCTAGTTGGCCCAATGCAGCCTCAGCGTCCGAGAGAAGTCGGACTGTATGCGGAGCAAGTGACAGCTCGCGAGGCAGCGGCTTTGGGAAGAATGCAAGATAGCCATGCTTGCCGCCGTAGGGGCGCACTTCGCCGAATGGGTTAGATGTGTATCGATCTGGATTCACACGCCAATGATAGACGTCTGTAAAGGAAATGGCCAATACCTTTATGGTCAAGCCTTGACTATTAACGATCGTTTCCGGTGCGGACTCCCGCTCACTTAGCCCTCCCGGCGCGGCGGCGCATTTTTCTCGCAGCAAATTTGGTATGCATTCAGCACCCCCTCGTCATTGCGAGGAGCTTGCGACGAAGCAAACCGGGGACACGCCGGTCGCCCCGAAAGTCCGAAGCCGCAGGTCCACCTACAGATTCGATCCATTTGACTTGCTTGCTTCGCGGCGCAAAGCAGTAAAGCCTGGATTGCTTCGCTCCGCTCGCAATGCCGAAAGGCTTGGTAGTGGCATTCTGGCTAGGGGGCGCTGAGAATGGTTACCAAATTTGTATAGGCCCTCAGCCTCCTCTTAGCTTCATCGCTTAGAGTGACATTCATGGTCGCCAATCACGGGTCGGAGTTCCAAATGCCACACAGAATATTTACACATCGCTTCAAAGGAATGAAATCGGTTAGCACTGCTTGCAGCGCTGTCCTTTGTTTGGCCTTGCTTCTGGGGGGCATTGTTGCGTTCATGGCCTCGCCGGCGCAGGCCGTTGGTATCAGCGATTACCTCAATATGCCGTTTGCCCCAATTGAACACAATGAAATATTTCGTGGACTACTGGCCGAGCCGGCAGAAACACCAAACAAGCTCGACTTGCCTGCGCCGAACCGACACGATGTCTACTCGATGCAGTTGCCAAAGGCCCCCACGTTTCACCCATATAACCCCTACGGCAGTCCTGACATGTTCGGGGAACATGCCCGCATAAACGGGGGATGGGTCAACAACTTTCTCAACGTCAAACTCTCTCAGGACTTTCAGGCGAACATTCCCAAACCCATTAGTGATCAGCTTGCTGCGGCCGGGGTTAATCCGGCCAAGGTTGATTCATTTCTCGAATTCCAAGACATGCCGTGGCAAAACGTAGATGTCCTCTTTCGTCCCCAATATTGGGCTTTGCCTGATGTTGGCCATGCCACAGAAGATCCAAAGTTCAGTGTGGCTGTGAATGCTCGTGTGGGTGTGTTTGACCCTGACCCTGGTGTCATGCTTGCTCAACAGGACCGCAACACGTTGCGCCAAGAGGGATTTTCTCTCCATGCTGCCAAGGAAAATGCCATTAGCCACGAGCCTGGTGTTGCACTTAAGACAGTCATTGCTTCGCCACCGAACGCTGGGCTCCACGGTCTCGACTATCGAACGACGACAAGCCTGTGGACTGTAACCGTGAGCGGCGACAAGGCCGCTGTTGCCTTACACGTCCTAGTGAACGACGCCCACGCCAGAGAGCTGGCGCCGATCACCCAAAACGGTCGATTGCGCACGCTGGGCGGCTTGGTGCCAGCTCTGCGCGCTACTTCTCTAGCCGGAACTCCCCATCTGGAAAAGATAGAAGACCTTCTGGCTCCTACTCCCGATCACGCCGGCCGTCCCGTCGTGACTGAAGCATCGGCGACGGTAGGCCCCCAAGTGGGAGGTACGGCAATAACGTTGTCTGGCCGTGGTTTTGACGGCGCTACCGAGGTGTGGATCGGAAACAGCGTGTCTGCAGAGGGTGGCGCTGCTGGTGGTGGCGCTGCTGGTGGTGGCGCTGCTGGTGGTGGGGCTAGCGTAGTTCGTGCAGGCCAAGGCATGGAAGTGGTCGATGATGCCACCATCCGTTTCGCAACAGCACCTGGCCAAATCGGTCAACATGAAATTCGCGTGATCAAGGGCGGCATCGCCAGTGCCCGCTTCAATGGTGTCTCCTTCACATATGTGGGCGACGCTCCTGCATTTACCAACGTGGCCCCGAACACTGGCCCCAATACCGGCGGTACGGTCGTGACACTGACCGGCAGGGGTTTCACAGGCACACGTGAAGTCTGTCTCGGTGACACGCCGGTGCCATTGTTCGGTGTCGTCGACGACACAACGATCATGTTGCGCACGCCAGCACGAGTACCCGGGGTGGCCAGCTTCAGCGTAACCAGCCTGACCGGGGCAACTGTTGACGCCGATGCATCTCGCTTTACAGTCGCAGCCCCAGCCGTGCACGAAATACTTCCCCCAACGGGGAACGCCACTGATAAGACCCCAATCACGATTAGGGGTACTGACCTGACGGGCGTGCACACCGTCATCATCGGCGGCGTCAGAGTGACCGGCGCTGATGTCAAAGTCGTTGACGTCCATACCGTAACGGCCGTTGCACCCCCTCACGCCCCAGGCGAAGTCGACGTCCAGGTGATCGGCCCCAAAGGCACGTCGCTCGTTTCGCCCCAGGCTAAATTCACCTATGGTGTGTCGGCTGCTGCAGCATCATCGCAACAGGCCGGCCAAGCTAGACTTGCCTCTAACGGCCCTCCAGTCATCGCTGGCATTAGCCCAATATCGGGCCCTGCTGCCGGTGGAAGCGAGCTTACGATTTCGGGAACAAATTTGGGTACCGCAGACCGAGTCACAATCCAAGGCAAGCCAACAGAGATATTGGACATAACAGACAGTGCTGTCAAGGTACGAGTGCCCGCTGGCAGTGGCGGGTCACATTGGGTGATCGTCTACACGAGCGCCGGCCGGCCCCGCTTTGACGGCTACACGTGGATGTAGGCCTTGTGCAAGAGCGCCTTGGTAGTCGGTTACTCTAACGACCGGGCCAGTGCAAGAGTGTCCGCAATGTCGACTGGGCCGCGGTGCCCACCCATAGAGCCAAGAGGAGGAAGTATCTCATCCTCATTGGGAGCTTGAGTGCGCTTGGTTTTATGTCCGGATGGAATAGCTTGTCCCAGGCGACTTGGCCCAGATACTGCTCACTGGGCCACAGTTTCTCACGCAGATATTGTGTTTTCAACTTCCAAGTCGGGCGGAGATGCAGGCCTAGAAGAATATTGCTAAACGCCGCACGTTCATCGACTCGAGTAGCCAAATGCCAGGGGATTTTCGCCGACAACCCCAGCTCATCTGCTAGTTGATCTCCATTGTCAGTACACAATCTGAGTGCTGCGGCTACAATCTGCTCGTCGCCAAGACGTCGAGCGAGAGCGACTGCTGCCGCCCAATCTTGCCGTGGGACCTGTCGGGTTGCCCGTGCGAGATCCTGCCGGGCTCTATTATCGGGTCCAGGGTTCTGCAGCGCATGGATGGCCAAGTGCAGCGTTCGAGCTGGAACGCTGAGCGTCGGCACGAGCTCATCATATAGCGTGAGTGAGTCGACTTGGCTGCTCAGTACCTCCCATGCTTCGTCTGCGGGAACCCTGATAATCGGCAATGTGAAGTGGAGATCAATCGAAATTTGGTCACAATCACGTCGCCACACCTGGTAATAGCTGCACACGTCGAATATGGCCTCAAACCCCAGTGTTTCTAGAATGGGGCCACAACTTGGAAATGACCTTTGCGAAACAAGAATGTCGATGTCGGCCTGTGGCCTTAGCTCATCCTTACCGTAGAGCCAATGGGCGGTTGAGGCTCCCTTAAGCAAGATGGCCGAAATGCGAGCTGTTTCGAGTGCCCGGATCACTTCTAACGCGGCAGCATCAAGGGCCAAGTTGCGGGCGACTAGGCGTGTGGAGTCTAGGTCATCGAAAGGCATTTCCGCTAACATCCCTGATAGAAACCCAGTAAGGCTTTGGCAACAGCTGGAGCCATCGCTGCTTTCGCAGATATGTATCTGATTTGATTGTGGCGTCCGGTGAGTGTGATTAATGGCTAGGATGAGGACTCACGCTCTCCATCCTAGTGCTGGCGTTGATTTGGCGAGGTATCAAAGCAAAAGGACAGTCGCGTGTTGAATAGATCTGACACAAAGGCCTCGATTGCGGTCATTGGTTGTGGCTACTGGGGTAGGAATCTTGTCAGGAATTTCGCCGAACTTGGCGTATTGAGTGCTGTTTGTGATGTTCAGGTCTCGAATGCCGAAGCCGAGTCGCTAAAATACGGAGTCCCAGACCGGTCTTTGGTCGACATTCTTGGCGATGACTCGATCCATGCAGTGGCAATTACTGCGCCCGCAGCCCAACACTACGAGTTAGCTAAAGCAGCTCTTGACGCGGGCAAGCACGTCTTTGTCGAGAAGCCGTTGGCGCTCAAAGTTGAGGATGCCGAAGATCTATGTCAGCTGGCTGAGCAATCAAAGTTGACTCTCATGGTTGGTCATTTGTTGCGATATCATCCTGCATATTTGGCGTTGCGCAAGCTCGTCCACAATGGGGATCTTGGCCAAATCAAGTACATTCATTCGATTCGTCTGAACTTTGGGAAGTTCAGACGGGAAGAGAACATCCTCTGGAGTTTTGCGCCACACGATATCTCGATGATCTTGGATCTGATGTCTGGAGAACCGGAAAGTGTCACGGCCACTTCGGGCAGCTACTTGCAAAAGGGCATACACGATATTACGAACACGAATCTGGCCTTTCCCGATGGGTCTCAAGCACACATTTTTGTGTCTTGGCTCTATCCGACGAAAGAGCAGAAACTTGTCGTTGTTGGTGAGTCATCAATGGCAGTTTTTAATGACTTGGAACCGTGGGAATCTAAGCTTCAGATCTTTCGACACAAGGTCAAGTGGATAAAGGGAACTCCGCATCCTGAGAAGAGCGATAACGTCACTATCAAAGTTGAACCTGGGGAGGCCCTCAAACTTGAGTGTCAGCACTTTCTCGAGTGTGCCATGTCTGGCAACGCTCCAATTACCGACGGGAGGGAAGGGCTCGCGGTGCTGAGGGTCATGCATGCGGCCGAAGCCTCAATCGCGAGAGGAGCGGTTGTAGCCCTAGACGGTGGGCGCTCATTCCCCGAAGCTAAAATACACGAGAGTGCCATCGTCGATGAAAATTGCCAGATTGGTGACGGGACCGCTATCTGGCACTATTCGCACGTGCAGAGCGGTGCAAGAATTGGTCGTGGTTGCACTCTGGGCCAAAATGTTTATGTCGGTGCTGATGTGTCAATCGGGGATCGGTGCAAGATTCAGAATAACGTCAGTATTTACCAAGGTGTCATCCTGAGTGAGGGCGTATTTTGCGGGCCGAGTTGTGTATTCACAAACGTAAAAAATCCTCGCGCGCAAGTTGATCGAACCGATGAATTTGCCGTGACCCGAGTCGGTAAGGAAGCCACCATCGGCGCTAACGCCACCATTGTCTGCGGTGTAGAGCTTGGGGCCTACAGCTTCGTGGCTGCCGGAGCGGTTGTCACCAAGGATGTGCCGGCTTTTGCGCTGGTTGCTGGCAATCCAGCTCGGCAAATCGGTTGGGTCAGTCGCTCCGGCGAAACCCTCGGGGAAGATCTAGTTTGTCCCCGTTCGGGCGAGATGTACAGCGAGGTGGCTGGTCGACTTGTACTATGTAGTTGACTTGTCCGTAGCGGAGTGTGCAGATGTCATTCTTCCTCTTGATACCTTGGACGTAGGAATTTGGCCGGATTCCCTACCACCACACTATTTGGTTCCACATCACGGATGACATTTGCAGCGATCCCCACCAGAGCGTTATCCCCGATCGTGACTCCGGGGATAATTGCCGCTTGGGGACCAATAGAGCAGTTCTTGCCAATGGTTACGGTGCCGCTGACTTCTGCTGACCCTTTAACCCGAAGTTACGTTGGCTAGTCGTGCATTTAGTGGGTATGGCCTGGGGTTTTGCTGTTTTGCTTGGCGAGTTTTCTGTCTACAAGCAGTTTCTCCTGGCCAAGGGACATATTAGCGACCCAGAAACAGACATGTGTGTCATGACCCGTAATAATTCATCGCCCACTGTAGCCAGAAACTCTTCCAGCAAATGTGGCGTCCATGCAGGTAAAACCGGTTCTCGCTGCCTTTGCAATCGTAACTTCGGTCTAGGTGCACGCTCGAACCGCGTGAGCGATGTTCAGGCGTTTCGCTAGCAGAACGAAGTGTCAGAGTGCAAGCAGGCGTACAGAGGGGAAATAGTCTTGGAGGCGACGCATGTCGTGCCAGTCGCCGGTTAGTAGAGTGTCGCCGCGTTGAGCGGCAGATGCGATGACAATGGCATCGATGGCCTTCGCTCCAGAAACCTGCCCGAGCGCTTCTCCTGCAATGCGAGCGATTTGATCGGTGAGATCTTCGATAATCACCGAAGCAAAGAAATTTGAAAGCCGTGGATTCTTCCCTCGCCAGGTTTCAGTGATGACAATTGTGGGAACTGTAATATCTCGACCGCGGCGTCTAGCGTTCTCAAGATGGACATGAATTCGGCGGTCATAGCGTTCAAAGGCAATTATTGCGCCTGAGTCAAGAGTTAGACCTTGTCGTGCTGCCACAGTTCTCGCTCAGCTTGTTCAAGTTCCTCGAGTGTGATGTGACCATGTTCGGTTTCAAATTCACCAATCAGTTCGGCCAGCTTTTCGGAGCGTTGTTGGCGGCTAAGGGCATCTGAGATGTAGGAGCTGAGGCTTCTGCCTCGAAGCTTCGCAGCCGCCTCAGCTTCAACCAGGACGTCCGCATCAATGGTTGCCGAGATCTTTTTTGTTCTACTCATGGCCCTATCCTACCAACGGTAGGAGCTGGGCACGATTATCCGCGGCCGGTGTTGGGTTTTCTGCCGTGGTTGGCTTTGTTCTTGCGGGCACGTGCTTTGCGTTTGCGAGTGCGCTTACTCATGATTCCTCCAGTGGAATGTCGTATCAAGTGCGGTCAAACTTTGTTCAAATCCAGCTTCTCAGCCACATGAGATTGTGCCACCATTCGGCCGAGATTGGTAATGCTGTCCATACAGGATAGAACAGCATAAAGGCTATCAGCACAAGGCTATAAGTTATCAAGACAATCGTGCGGCCGGTGGCAGCGAGCGGAGAAGTCTGCCATCGGGTCGTGGCCACCCAGAGTTCACGAGTTGCCCAAACAAACGCGTAGGCCATGAACGGTACTAGGGGCAACATGTAATAGAGAAACTTGGTCCGTTCTTGGAAGAGCCAGGGCACATACATGGCCAAATAGGCCGTAAGGATTACGGCCGGGGCAAGTCGAAGCCGCGGGAGCCAGGTCACGCTGATGGCGAGGACGATCAGGGCGACCAGAGCCACCTTCAGCCACGTCGGCGAGTCGAGTAGTAGACAAAGTGTGAGGAGAAGCGCTCCGGCGTTCAGAATTGCCAGTGCGAGGCGGGAAATATTGCGAAACCAGTACACGACAAGGGCAATGAGAGCGACGAGCGTGAGCCCCCAAAAGGCCGGGTTGCCTAAATTGACAATGTGAGAGCGTAGGTTGCCATTTGCGACGAAATAGTAGGCGACTGGGCGCTTCAAGAAGATCCATGACAGTGCAGAGGAGGCGTAGCTGTGGGCTTGTCGCAGAGTTGAGTGATAGTGATACATCTTTTCGTGCAGGGCCACGAACTCGGTCCAGCTCCATTGGTGTCGGACCAGCCAGGGTATCCAGGTGCACACATACACAACCAAGGGCAAGACACACAGGGCGATGACCCACGTTGTGGTCTGCCTTATCCAAGGCCACTTGGCCCGCTCTTGGGGTGTAGGTTCAAGCTTGGGTCGGAGCGGGAACACCGACTGAAACCACCAGCGCCAAGAATCGATTCCTGGAGGGGCGGCCCCCTCGGCCCCCTCGGCCGTCTTGTGGTTCTTGAAGAGCTGCTGGGCTACCCAACTGATTACGAGCAAGATTGCAGCAACAAGCCCCAGCACGGCCGACCATTTGACGGAGGCCGCTAGGCCAAAGAGCGCCCCCGATATGAATCGATACGGGGCCCATGGGCTGCGGGCCAATTTCCTGTCGAGCACCAAAAACAGGAATGCGCCGGTCAGGAACATGGCCAGGAAGATATCGAGCATGGCGGCACGAGAGCTAGTCAGAAATAGGCCATCGAGCGTGACCAACAGTCCCGTGAGAGATGCCCAAATCCAAGAGCCAAACAGCAAGAAGCCCAGTCCGATGACCAGGGCGACTGTGACGATTCCGGCGATGGCAGCGGCAATTCGCCAGTCGAATGGATCGCAATGGTCCGGCCCTTTGGCTTGGGCGTTGCCGTTCGGGTCGGTGGGTGAAGGGCAGCGGTCAGGTCCGGCTAGTTCACCCAGTGCGATCAGATAATTTCCAAGGGGAGCGTGGACCCACGAGCAAATGCCATTGGGATACTGGTTGCGGTCGCACGCTGCCACCGTGTCATATTCTTTGGCGGTTAGGCGCTCAGACCCGACTCGGTGTGATCTGGCATCACGAGCGTAATAGACTTCATCAAAGATTAGGGCTGGCGGCGTGCTCAGCCGGAATAGGAAAATGAAGCCGGCCAATAAGACGACAACTATTGGCGCAAGCAGTTTCCACGATTTTGATCCGGCCAGTGAGCGTACGCGATCGGTGAATCCAGAGCGGCGATGATCGGGAGCGACAGCCTCGGGCTCGTCGCCGGGATCGACCTGGGTCTCGGCGCGGTCAGAGGACTCGGCCTCAGACTCGGCATCTGGGCGTGGGGCATCCGCCCGATAGGATTGTTCGGGGTCGTCGATCCCTGTCCCGCTGGAATTGTCGCCCCGTTCCTCGAAGGGCGGGGGCGTATCACCTGGCTCTGGCATAAAAGTCACGCTCAGTCCGGACCACGTGTCTGGCATATCCACTAACTTGGAAGCATTAATGGAAACTCTCGGAATCGTTGGTTTACCCAACTCAGGAAAATCTACCTTGTTCAACGCCCTTACAGGTATGACTGTTGACGTTGGCGCACATCCGTTTACGACAACCGGTAGCAATGTCGGTGTGGCTCAGGTCCCTGACCAGCGGCTTCAAACTCTGTCAAAGTTGTCACAGTCTCAAAAGACCATGCCAGCTGGCCTCAATGTGACCGACATTGCCGGTCTGGTAGCGGGTGCTGCATCAGGTGAGGGGCTCGGCAATCGCTTTCTTGCTCAAATCCGAGATGTTGACGCCATCCTCTTTTGCTTGAGGGCTTTCGTGGATGACAGCGTTGTCTATGCAATTGACCCCCCCGACCCGCTCGTCGATCTAGAAACTCTCGAGACTGAACTTTGCATTGCCGATCTCGATACGGTCGAGGCACGTTTGCCCAAGACACGCAAATCTTCAACGGCAGACGCCAAGCTGGTCCCGTTCGTGAAAGCCATGGAAGCGGCAGTGGCCGCTCTCGGTGAAGGAATTCCGATCTATCGTTCCAACCTGACTGACGACGAGAAGCGTGTCTTGCATGATCTGTTCTTACTGACCAATAAGAACGCCCTGTACGTCGTAAACGTGGGTGAGGATGATCTGGGCGCTGAGCGGCAAGGGGTCATCGAGAAGAAATTTATCGACGCTGTGGGTGGGACTGTTGATGCGGGCCAGGTCGCCGCCGTGTGCGTCGAGCTGGAGGCCGAGATTGCCCAGATCGGCGACGAAAGTGAGCGAGAGGAATTGCTCGCCTCCTATGGGGTCGAGGAGCCAGCTCTGGCGAGAGTGGCCCGGGCCGCCTACTATGCCCTCGGGAAAGAGGCGTTCTTCACGACGGGCGAAAAGGAAACTCGAGCCTGGACGATCCCGGCGGGAGCAACGGCTAAAACGGCGGCCGGGGCGATCCACTCTGATCTTGAGCGGGGGTTCATCCGTGCCGAAGTCATTGCCTATGACGATGCCGTGGCAGCCGGTGGATGGGATGAAGCAAAAAAAGCCGGCCATATGAGACTTGAAGGCAAAGACTACGTGGTCAAAGACGGCGACGTTCTGGTCATCCGTTTCAACGTCTGAGACCTTCGCCCCCCCGTCATTGCGAGCCCTGGGCTTTGGCAGGGCGTGGCAATCCAGACTTTGAATAGTCTGCGAGCGTAGCGAGCAATTCTGAATGGATCGGAACTGTGAGAGGATCAGCCTCAGTGAAGACCATTGCTTTGGATCTCGAGGTTGTTTCGGCACACTCGTTGCGGGAGCGTATGCGAGGGTTGCTCGGCTGGGACGATCTCGATGGCCGGGCGATGTGGATTGCACGGTGCAAACAGGTGCACACGGCGTTCATGCGGGTGCCGCTGGGGATTGCTTTCCTTGATGAGGCTGGAGCTGTTGTGCACTGCATCCAAGAGATGAGGCCGTGGCGGATCTCGCGTGTAGTGTGGCGGGCATACGGGGTACTGGAGATGAGCCCTGAAGCTCTACAAGAGCACAATGTGCAGTTGGGAGACAAGCTCGCGTGGATGAATCACTAGCGCACGAACCCAAATCTCCCACGCCTAAAGGCAGCCTCATCCTCGCAGGTGGGCTGAGTCTCGTTGCTACCCCGATCGGTAATCTTGGCGATATTTCGGCACGGGCGCTTGAGGCTCTCCGCTCCGCCGACGTAATCGCTGCTGAGGATACTCGCCGCACGAGACAACTCCTCTCGGCGTTTGGAATTCCCGCCGGCCAACGGCTGGTTGCTTACTTTCGTGAGAATGAGCGAGCCCAGGCGGATCACCTCGTTGATGCAATGCGCGGCGGCCAGTCGGTAGCTCTAGTGACCGATGCTGGCTCGCCCAGCGTATCTGATCCGGGCGAATATCTTGTGCAGGCTTGTATCGCTGCAGATCTTCCGGTAACGGCCGTCCCCGGCCCGTCAGCTCCCATTGCTGCTCTAGCAATGAGTGGCCTACCCGCAGAGCGATTTTCCTTTGAAGGATTCTTGCCCCGCAAGTCGGGCCAGCGCCAACGGCAGCTCGACAAGCTGGTGGATGAAGAGCGGACAATGCTGTTCTTTGAAGCACCATATCGGCTGGCGGCGACTTTGGCTGCCATGCGTGAGGCCTTTGGGGCGGACCGCCAATGTGCAGTGTGTCGAGAGCTGACCAAACTCCACGAAGAAGTTATCAGAGGCACGCTTGACGAAGTGTGCGAGCGTTTTGGGGAGAAAGCCCCCAAGGGCGAAATCGTCATCGTCGTGGCTGGGGCCGCCGAGCCCTCAGCACGAGGTGGTGAAGTAGACACCGAACTGGTGAAAGCACGTGTGGCCCAGCTGCTCAACGAGGGCTTGAGCGTCCGTGATGTTGCCGCTGCTGCCGCCGCCGATCTCGCCATCCCCAAAAAGCTTGCCTACCAATTGGCTCTTGAAATCTCTCGCTCGACCGGTGGTTAGTCCGAGTAGCCAAAAGGCATACATCAAGCACGAGTCCTGGGTCCGCTGTTGATCACAGTTTCCACCCCTCTGGCCGGGCCCATTTTGCGTTATATTGCGATTTGACGATGTGTAATATTACGAGTAGCGCGCGTGGAATATTTGGACTAGGATGTGTGCATGGTTGCAACAGGGGAGTATCATCCAAGGCTATTAGATCCAATAATTGCCGACACGTTTGGCGAATTTCCAGCCATCATGCTGATAGGGCCGCGGGCCGTAGGGAAAACGACGACAGCTCGCAGGCATGCCAAAACAGTTATCAGCCTGGACAAAGAATCAGAGGCTTTCGCATTTCGAGCAGATCCAGACGCGTCTCTCGCTCAATTCGAAGAACCAATTCTTTTGGATGAATGGCAAGAAGTGCCGGAAATTTTGGGCGCCATCAAACGCTCAATAGATGACCAAGGCTTTCAACCGGGGCGCTTCTTGCTAACTGGCTCAGCCCGATCGAATGACGATCCTAAACTCTGGCCGGGAACAGGGCGAATCATTCGAATGACTCTGCACGGAATGACGATGAGAGAGCGGCTGGCCAACAACGTCACTGACGACACCTTCCTCGACCGACTGGCCATGGCTGACCCAGACATTCTCAAACCACCGTCCAATCCCCCCGACCTCCGAGGCTACATAGACGCCATTCTTCAGAGCGGTTTCCCTGAAGTATCAATGCGCTTGACCGAAAGTGGCCGGCTCCAATGGCTCACTAGCTACATGGAACAGGTATTTACACGAGACATACCAAAGCTCGAAGCCGTCCGTGCGACCCAAAAACTCCGGCGTTTCTTCACAGCGCTAGCGTTAAACACCGCTGGTATAGCCGACAATAAAACACTTTACGATGCAGCCGGTATCAGTGCTGACACAGCAACAGTGTTCCTCGAACTATTCCAAAGCCTCAGCTTGATCGATTCCTTGCCTGCCTGGGCGTCTAATCGACTTAAACGTTTGACACGGTCTCCGAAACGATTCCTAACCGACGCAGCGCTAGCTGCCGGCATTCTCAATCTTGATGCTCGAACGGTACTGCTTGATGGCGATCTCCTGGGCCGTCTTTTAGATACGTTTGTCGTTTCCCAAATACGAGCAGAGCTTCCTGCAGCCAAGTGCCGACCCCGCCTGTACCATTTACGCCTTCCGCAAGGTCGTCACGAGGTAGACCTAATCGCAGAACTGCCCGACAGGCAGGTAATCGGCATCGAAATCAAAGCAACTTCCGCTCCCAAAACTGCGGACATCCAACACCTAGCCTGGCTAAGAGACCAGCTTGGAGATCGCTTCAAAATAGGAGCCATATTGCATACGGGTCCGCGAGTCTACAAAATCCAGGACCGAATACTAGCTGTACCGATCAGCTCCATCTGGAGCAATTGAATCGGCGACCTATGAGCTGGCATTGGTTATGGTGCCTGGAATACGATGGGTGCAGACGCTTTGTAGCTGGGGTAGGCTCGCTGTGACGCCCTTCTCGGAGGGGTGAGGAGCGGTGTTTTTGAAGGATCGACGGAGGAGTTTGTGGTGACACAGTATCGCAATGGTGATTTGGCGCAGACTCTCAATCCGTTTGGGGCTCGGACTGTTTTGCAGACGGCTGATGGCCCCGTGGACTATTTCAGTCTCGAGCGGCTGGGGGAGTTGGGCATCTGTCAGCTCGACTTGCTTCCCACAACGATCAAGGTGCTGCTTGAGATGATTGTGCGACAGGTGGGAAATGGGGTGGCTACCGAGGATGATGTCGTCGCGCTAGCTCAATGGGGCCAGAAGCCCATCGAGACTAGGGAATTTTCCTACACGCCGGCTCGGGTTCTGCTTCAGGACTTTACGGGCGTTCCGGCAGTCGTGGATTTGGCGGCCATGCGATCGGCTCTGGCCCGCGTGGGTGCCGACCCATCACTGGTTGACCCCCTAATCCCTGTCGACCTGGTTATTGACCACTCGGTTCAGGTTGATAGTTTTGGCACGGCGGCAGCCTTTGATACCAATGTCGATTTTGAGTACCACCGCAACCGAGAGCGTTATGGTCTGCTGCGCTGGGCACAGCAAGCATTTGCTGGTTTCCGTGTGGTTCCGCCCGGAATGGGCATTGTCCACCAGGTAAATCTCGAATATTTGGCGCAAGTTGTTTTCGTGCGTAACGATCAAGTCGGGCCGGTTGCGTTTCCAGATACTTTGGTCGGCACCGACAGTCATACCCCGATGGTGAATGGCCTCGGTGTGCTTGGTTGGGGGGTTGGGGGTATCGAGGCGGAGGCAGCAATGTTGGGCCAGCCGATTCCGATCTTGACTCCAACCATCGTTGGTGTGCGCCTCACCGGTGCGCTCAAGCCGGGCATCACAGCGACGGACCTCGTGCTGACCGTGACTGAACTACTGCGCAAGCACGGTGTGGTTGGTAAGTTTGTCGAATTTTTTGGCGATGGTGTTGCAAGTCTCACGGTGCCGGACCGGGCCACGCTATCGAATATGACACCCGAATATGGCGCCACTGCGTGCCTGTTTCCGGTGGATGAAAAGACCCTGGATTACCTGCTCCTCTCGGGCCGAGACGCCAAGCAGGTTGACCTGGTCGAGACTTACATGAGGGCTCAAGGACTATTCGGATCACCCGACGCTCACAACGCCCCTGTGTACTCCGAACAACTGGGTCTCGACCTGGCCAGTGTGGAAGCCTCGTTGGCGGGCCCCTCTCGGCCCCAAGATCGAACATCCCTGGCTCGGGCTGGTGCCAGTTTTCAGTGGGCATTTGGCGAGCGCTTGCCCGAAGACAAGGCTGATCGTCCCCAAATCCCCGTCAAGGTGGGTGGCGAATCAGTCAGTCTCACCCACGGCAGTGTCGTGATTGCAGCAATCACTAGCTGTACTAACACGTCGAATCCGGCCGTGATGGTGGCTGCCGGGCTGGTGGCGAAAAAGGCTCGGGAGCGGGGCTTGAGCCGTAAGCCTTGGGTTAAGACCTCTCTTGCTCCGGGGTCACGTGTTGTGACCGACTATCTTGATCGGGCCGGACTCACTCCGCACCTCGAGGCGCTCGGCTTCTACACCGTTGGTTATGGCTGCACAACCTGTATCGGCAACTCCGGCCCGCTGCCCCAACCGGTCGCTGACGCCATCGACGAAAATGACCTGATCGTTGTGTCGGTCTTGTCGGGGAATCGTAACTTTGAGGGCCGGATTCATCCCCAAGTGCACGCCAGCTATTTAGCGTCGCCTCCGCTTTGTGTGGCTTACGCGCTCGCTGGCCACATCGACGTTGACCTCACGGGCGATCCCCTTGGCACGGACTTTGAAGGCAAGCCGGTCATGCTGGCCGACATTTGGCCATCTGGTGAGGAGGTGGAAGTAGCTCTCGAGTCGGTGCAGTCCGATATTTTCAAGGCCCAATATGCCAAGATATTTGACGGCGAGAAGCGTTGGCATGCGTTGCCGATTCCCGAGGGGTCCCAATACGACTGGGATCCTGACTCTACCTACGTGCAAGAGCCGGCCTTCTTTGGGGGACTCGACCAAGATGTTGCCGCGCCACAAGACATCACAGGTGCTCGAGTCCTGGCGTTGCTTGGCGACTCCGTTACGACCGACCACATTTCGCCGGCCGGTGCTATCCACAAGCGCAGCCCTGCCGGACAATACCTGATCGACCATGGGGTGGAGCCGATTGAGTTCAACAGTTATGGCTCTCGCCGTGGCAATCACGAGGTAATGATTCGGGGCACCTTTGCAAATATCCGTCTGCGCAACCAGCTTGTCGCTCCAAAAACCGGTGGCTTCACTCGTCACATGCCCTCGGGCGACGAGATGACAATTTTCGAGGCAGCCCAACGCTATCGGGCCGAGCAAACCCCTCTGGTCGTGATTGCCGGTAAAGAATATGGGTCGGGCAGTTCGAGGGATTGGGCCGCCAAGGGCTCACGGGAGTTGGGCATTAGAGCGGTAATTGCCGAGAGCTTTGAGCGGATTCATCGGTCGAACCTGGTTGGCATGGGGATTCTGCCGCTGCAATTCATGCCCGGCGCCACAGCGGAAAGCCTTGGCCTTGATGGCAGCGAAACTTACACCATCATGGGAATCTCAAGCGGCATGGCTGCTCACCAAGAGTTGGCTGTCATTGCCGAGCGGGGACCCGACTGGCGGATAGAATTCCCGGTCGAAGTACGCATTGATTCCGACATGGAGGTTGCCTACTTCAAAAGCGGCGGCGTGCTTCAATACGTCCTGCGTCAAATGATGTCGACCTGAAGCCGTTCACCCAGAAGGTAACCATTCAGGGGATCGCCGCCCCTTCGTCATCCTGAGCCCCGGCGCCAGCCGGGGCGTGAGGATCCATCTGTGGCGAAGCCGCAGGTCCATCCGCAGATTCGATTCATTGTGAATTGCTCGCTACGCTCGCAAAATTCGGATTCCTGGATCCTCACGGTCGCCTAGCGGCTCCCTCAGGATGACGAAATGCTGGTAACGACGCTCCGGTTGAGAGGGGCTGAATGGATACCCCACAAGTATCAACCGGTGTCAGACCCCAAAAGAATCCAAATAGCCTTTTGGGGCGTTAGCTGATACCGTGAGTGGTTGTGCAATATGGTCCCAATGATTGGCCTGGTTGATATGAACAGATCTGCCGCTCGACCTCGCATTCAAGCACCGCAAGTCAAGGTGCGAACAAGGCTCGCTGCCGTATCAGCACTCACCTTCATATGCATTTTCGCCGGAGCCACCCCGGCAGATGCCGGCACGTGCCAGAGTTGCTGTGACACCAAGACATCAGATGCGGCTTCCCGTGGCATCCTTTCGGTACCGCAGTATGGGCGGGGTCGCCGCAATGCGATCGCGTCAGGCCAATCTGGCAGTTCGGCATCGGTAGGGGCAGCCCAGGTCCAACAGCATCCCGGCCAACGAGCCGATGTCCAGACAGGGCCCGCTAGCGCGGCACAAGGCTCGCAGTTGCTTCAAGCAATGTACGCCAGAATGCATGGCACGCTGAGTTTGAGGGACATCGATCTTGCTGCCATTGCGAATCGCATTGACCCCCAATTTCTTCGCACCTTGGCGGCGGAGGTGCATATTGGGCTCGTAGTACGTAACGATGCAAGGGAAAGCTGGTTGAGTGACGCCCTCGAGTGTGTGGCCAGACACATTGCAGCCCATGGTTCGATAACTGACCGAGCAGTGCGCGAGGTTTACCTCAGTGTCAGCGGGCTCGATCCAAACGTTCACGGATTCCTGCTTCACGTTGCGGCTCTCTTCGGCGACAAGATGGTGAATTTGGGACCAAGCGACCGGGATCCCATGCTGCGACTCACGGTCGCGAGTGGGGGCGCAACAAAGTATCGCGAAATTGCTGAGGTGCTAGCCACGCCTCACCTTTCCCAAGGTGATATAGATGCGCTCCAATTGGCAAAGAGGAACCTCCTAGCTGGAGTCGCAAACGCCGAGGATTCGATTGATGAGGCTCTCGAGCTTCCTGGATCACCCTTGATCGTGGCTGAACTAAGTGACGTATCAAACCACTTCGAGGATTGTCTCAGGCCGGTCGAAGCTCTTCTCGCCAGAATTCGCCAACACTACCCGCGTGTCTAAGGTGGGGCCAACCGGCGCCCAAATCTTGGTAGCCGGCTCTCCAATTTTTCACGCGGATTCAACGGTCGAACTTGGTGGGCCATGGGGAATTTGCCTCTGCAATTCATGCCCGTGTCGCCCCGAAAGTCTCGGCCTCTACGGCATAGAGACTTATACATCATTGGGGATCAAGCGGGTGGCTCCTGACCAAGAGTTGACTGTCATTGCCGAGTGAGGACCTGACTGGTGGATAGAATTCCACGTCGAAGCTGCATCGGCTCCGACGTGGAATTCGCCTACTTCGCTAGCGGTGGCGGTGGCGTCGAGTGCCGGCCCTGTGTCGGCTAAACCTCAGCAGCTGACCACCTAACTCGGCTACGTCTAGTCTCTTGTCAGTCTCTCCCTATTATCACTTGACATTCATGACTAGCCCAACAAAAATCTTGTAGTTCTCCGAGCCTGAGAGATCCATGAAGAAGTTCTTCCCCGCTGGCAGACCGGGCCGCTTCGCATCTGGGGAAATCTCTATCACTTTTGCCTCAGGTTGTTCAATCTGATCGCTGCTTGCGTGTAGGGTGAAGGGATACTCCACGTTGGAGCCACCGACTACCTTTCCCCCCTCCTTGTTGTCGATATAGGTATTTCCGACCTTCGCATATTTAGGACCCACCTTGAGGCGTTCGGCAATTTGCAGAGAGAAGTTGCTGCCGGAGGGGCCATTAATGGTAGCTGAGGTATTTTCGGTAGCTGACTGGAATGAGTAGCCTCGTTTTTCGATCGACGCTGTCTTCGGCCCAGGGGCTGAAATCTTTGTCCAGCTAACCTCAGCGGCTTTCATAGTAGCCCCTCTTGTTTTGGGAGCCAGCCCTCCTGTGGGGCCGTAGACAAGGTAGAGAGTCGCTGGTGGGGCTTCCGCTTTTGGTTCTGCTGTCTGGTTAGACGAGCATGCAACTACAGCGAGAGAAACGCTCGCAAAGACTGCGAGCGTGAGGGCAAGTTGCTTTTTCATTTCTTCCTCCTACGTTGGGGGAGTTTTCATTGGTCTTTTCTGTCATCGGCCTCAGGTGAGAATTCTTTAGCTTTTTTTAAAAAAACTTTTGGATGCAGTGGTGTGGCCCTGTGGCGCAATGATACGGCATAGCGCATGTGTGTGCGATAGTAGCGGCAGGATGTCTTTCAAGTTCTTGCCCCAGACAATCAAGGAGGTGATTGATGCACCCTCATTGCCATGATCCCAGGCCTAAACGTTCATGCCGAGGGTTTTGCAGCACACGAGACAGACCAATTTCTCTTGGTGGCTTATCAAGTCGGCGTCAGATCCACAGAAGATGCAATAGTCTTCAATCTTGGACAGGATCACGTTTTCGCCTGATACCGAGATTTCCAGCAGGTCACCTTCGATGATGTTGAAAGTGCGGCGAATCTCGATTGGCAAAACGATTCTGCCCAGATCATCAACTTTGCGGGTCATACCGGTGGTTTTGAGTCTCATGCCGACTTTCAGGGGGATCGGAGAAGATATAAGAACCCGGACAGGGCCTTTATCTGCCATTAAAAAGATGGACTGGATACTACTTGGGTTCCGATGCGAAAGTGGTGTATCCGATCCATACACACTAACAAATTGCTAAGTGA
>JBCKKC010000039.1:0-19698 GCA_038904395.1 Acidimicrobiia bacterium
CTCAGGATGACGGCGGTGGGTGAGTAGCGCTCAGGCTTCCCCTGATCATCCGGTGGTTCTGCGGCTTCGCCGCAGCATGGATCCTCACGCCCTGGCTAGCGCCAGGGCTCAGGATGACGGAGGGGAAAGCTAGCGCCTCCCTCAGGATGACGGGAAGTGGGGGCGTGAATGCGGGCGGCCGCTACGAATCCTTCACGATACGGCGGACTGAGCGAACCACGCTCACGGTTTCGATAGCAGACATTGCTGCATCCCATCCCTTGTTGCCTGCTTTTGTGCCGGCCCGCTCTATTGCCTGCTCAATATTTTCAGTGGTCAGTACCCCGAAGATGACCGGCACCCGAGTAGCCATCGAAGCGTTAAGCAGCCCTTTGGCAGCTTCACCAGCGACGTAACGATAGTGATCGGTGCTGCCTTGAATAACAGCGCCTAACGCGATGACAGCATCAACGGTGCCTGTCTCAGCCAGCTCGGTTGCGACAAGAGGTAGCTCGAAAGAACCGGGCACCCACGCAACCGTAATGTTGCTATCGTCCACTCCGTGGCGCTTCAAACAGTCAAGCGCCCCCGAAAGCAAGTTCTCGACTATCGCCGAATTAAAGCGGGCGACCGCTATTCCCATTCGATACCCGGCACCCGTCAGGTTTCCTTCAATTGTTTTCATACACCCGTCTCCGTTATTCCGCTACTTCATCTTGCTTTGAGTCAGACCCCTCCCTGAAGGAAGGGGTGTCCTGGTTGACTTGGTGCGAGCGACTGCCGTACAAGCCTGAGATCGCCCCGGCCCTAAAGGACCGGGGGCTTCCCCAATGCCGTTCACGTCTTTAGTCGCCCACGCAGGCTTGACTAGCAAACTTTTCTTGCTCGAGGAAAGCTGGTTCTTCGATCCCGTCTAGCAAGTGGCCAAGTTTACGGCGCTTGGTACGCAGGTATTCGAGGTTTTCGGGGCTGGGATCAACCACGATCGGTACCCGCTCGACGATCTCGAGGCCGTATCCCTCGATGCCAGCTCGCTTCAACGGATTGTTGGTCAACAAACGGATTGTTGTCAGACCCAAGTCAACCAAAATCTGGGCACCGATACCATATTCACGTTGGTCAGCACGAAAGCCCAATTCCAAGTTGGCTTCGACGGTGTCACGACCCGAGTCTTGCAGCGAATAAGCCTGCAGCTTGTGCATGATGCCGATGCCGCGGCCCTCATGCCCCCGGAAATACAGCAACACTCCGCATCCTTCTTGAGCAATGCTGGCCAGGGCTTGGCGCATCTGTGTACCGCAGTCACAGCGTCGTGATTCAAACACGTCGCCGGTCAAACACTCCGAGTGCACCCTGACTAACACGTTTTCGGACCCGGCGACGTCACCCTTCACAAAGGCGAGGTGTTGCACACCGTCGACATCGCTCTCGTAAATCGAGCACTGGAATTCACCGTAGCTAGTCTTGATCAATTCAGAGCTAACTCGTCGCACCAACTTCTCGGACTTGCGTCGGTATGCAATCAGATCAGCGATAGAAACCATGGGTAAATTTTGTTCTTTAGCAAAGAGCTTGAGCTCGTTCAGTGTAGCCATAGCCCCGTCGGGACCCATAATCTGGCAGGTGACAGCGGCCGGACTCTGGCCAGCCAGCACAGCAAGGTCGATGGCTGCTTCGGTGTGGCCACAACGACGCAACACCCCGCCTTCTGTATAAACGAGCGGGAATGTGTGGCCCGGGCGCCGAAAATCTTCTGGTTGAGCACTCGGGTCAATCAATGCTTTGACTGTTACCGCCCGGTCCTGCGCTGAAATCCCGGTCGAAGTAAGCGTGTGGTCTACCGCAACGCATAGCGCGGACCGGCTGTGAGCGAGCGCCTCACCCTCGGTGGAATCGCTTGCAGGAGAATGCGAAACTGGCTCACTGACCATACGCGGGATACGCAATGCCGACAATCGAGCCTCGGTTAGAGGCGCACAAATGAGGCCCCGACCATGTACGGTCATGAAGTTGACCATTTCGGGTGTGACCTTGTCGGCTGAGCCAACCAGCACCCCCTCATTATCGCGTTCGGCGTGATCATCAACAACGATGATCATATCGCCGGCAGCCATGGCCGCCATCGCCTGAGGGATAGAACAGAAATCGCTCACTGGGAGTCCTGACTTGGCTGCAAGAGGCCGGACGGCTGTTGGGATGATTGCAATTGTGGCCCTACAAGTCGTTCAACGTATTTGGCGATCACATCAACCTCGATGTTGACTCGATCCCCCACCCTCCTTGAGGACAGGTTCGTGACTTGCCAAGTGTGTGGGATGATCGCGACCGACAAGCCTGCCTCGTCAAGGGCCGCAATCGTGAGCGAGATACCATCGATTGTGATTGACCCCTTCGTGACGCAGTATCTCAACGCTTCCGTAGGCAAATCCAGCCAAATCATGGTTGCGTTCTGTGCCACTTCACGCTCACGAATCACGCCGACCGCATCGACATGACCTTGAACAACATGTCCGCTAAAGCGACCGTTGGCCAACATGGCCCGTTCCAGATTTACCGGAGCGCCCATGGCCAGATCAGCCAGGGCCGTAGCACGCAACGTCTCGGCCATTGTGTCGACAACGAAGTAGTCGCTCCCCACCTCAACAACGGTCAGGCATGTGCCGTTAACAGCAATCGAATCGCCAATCTTGGCATCAACAAGAACCTCGGTGGCGCCAATCGTCAACTGATAGCCCGCAGCCACCGGCTCCTTGGCCTGCAAATATCCCAGTTCTTCAACGATGCCAGTGAACATTCTCTGATGTCTCCCTCTAAGTCTGTTGGCAGTGGCGTATTCGGGGCCGACACCCAGTCACGCTGGGCGGGGCAGATATTCCAAGCGAACATCGTCGCTGAAACGTGTCACATCCAAAAGCTGGAATCGGGCAAAGTCGCCAATGCTCGCAAAGGCTGGCCCGCCAAAAGCCGAAAGAGCAGTGTCGCCGCCCGCCAGAGCAGCCCCAACATAGACAATCAGTTTATCAACCAAGCCCCGCCGAAGTAGCTCTCCAGCGAGAATCGCCCCACCTTCGACAAGAACTTGCAAAACGTCCCGATCGGCCAAGTGGGCAGCTAGTGCCCCTATGTCTACACCGCCCGCATGACCGGCAGGTAGCTGCACCACGTTGGCCCCGGCCTTGGCCCATGCCTCTTGGGTGACAGGTCGGCAAGCTTGAGTTGTAGCGATGACGACCTCTCCCGGTTGAGCGAAGACCGCCGCAGTGGGTGGTGTGCGTCCTCGCCCGTCACCCACCACTCGCAGTGGCTGGCGCTGGGCAGTCTCATCATTCGTCCGAACGGTGAGGCGAGGATTATCGGCCAGCACGGTTCCAGAACCAACAAGGATGGCATCACTCGCTGCGCGCAACAGATGTGCGTCCGCACGAGCCACCTCTGAAGTGATCCATTGCGAGCTACCGTCGGGAGCGCCGATACGGCCATCAATCGTGAGGGCAAGCTTCAAGACGAAAAAGGGCCGGCCCGTGGCTCGATGATGCAAGTAGGCCTCGTTTTGGCGGCGGGCGTCATCCTCTCTTACGCCCACCTCGACCTCGATGCCGTTAGATCGCAGGAACTCGATGCTTTTGCCGCGCATCTTTTCGTCAGGGTCCAGCTGGGCGACCACTACCCTGCTCACGCCGGCGGCAATGATCGCTTCAGTACACGGAGGCGTGCGTCCGTGATGTTGACACGGCTCGAGGGTCACGTAAAGTGTTGCATTGCGGGCTTGGTCGCCGGCGGCGCGAAGGGCCACGGCCTCTGCATGTTCAGCACCGGCCCGAGCGTGATATCCCTCACCCACGACAACCGCGCCTCCTGCCTCACTCCCATCTTGAACGGCTACAGCGCCAACCATCGGGTTCGGCGCTGTAGCACCGCGTCCCTGCTCGGCCAGATCCAATGCCCATTGCATGTAGGAGGAATCTTGGGGCGTCATGGTTCAGCACCCTCCGTCATTGCGAGGAGCGCAGCGAGTAATGCGAAATAGATTGAGCATGTAGGTTGGTCTGCGGCTTCGCCCCTCACGGTCGCTGCGCTCCCTCAGGGCAGGCTCCGGTGGATCCTCACGGTCGGCTGGCGCCTCCCTCAGGATGACGACGGAGGTATGACGGGCGGGCTGAATAGTCACTGTTCAACAATAAACACTTAGGACGCTGGGTTCCCAGGTGATTTCGACCTCGTCACGCAATCCCCGATACTCAGCATCGGTGTGCACGTACATGGGGACCTCAGACTTGATCACGGCGTGGTTAGCCGTCTTGAGATAGGTGCTGGGGCTATTACGCAAATATTGTGCCCCGCTAAATGATGAAACGGCCTTGCGAAAGGTGGTGAAAATTCCCAGTTCGGTCATACCAAAGAATTCCGGTGGACGATCGTGGTCGGAATTTGGCGTCAGCACCATCGGCATGTTGCCCCAATAGGTATACATCTTTGATGTGCACGCTATAACTAAGAAAAGCGGAGGCGATTGGGATCCATCGTCAAATTCAATCCTGAGGTGGGGCTTGTGCCGATCGAAGCCAGACTGCAACACCGCCAAGGTGGCAGCGAGATATACAGACGGGCCGATCGTCCGTTTTAGCATGGAGCGCATTTCGACCTGGTTCACTATCGCAGCGTCAAGGCCGACACCGCACGAAAATGTGAAATAGCGTTCGCCCGCTCGGGCCAAGCCGATGCGTCGGCTGCGGTTTTGCGCTAGCCAGTTGATCAGCAGGCCCGTTGCAACCGTAACATCGTTGGGGATCCCCAACGATCTAGCGGCAACGTTCGTGGACCCACCGGGAATAATCCCCAAAGCCACGTCACTGCCAGCCAGGCCGTTGGCGACCTCGTTAACGGTTCCGTCGCCACCCCAAGCGATAACTGCATCTAGCCCACGACTCACAGCGCCCTGGCTGAGAGGCAAGCCATGACCGTGCCGAGAGGTCTCGATAACCTCGACGTCGTGATCGGCAGCCAATGCCTTCTCGACCACTCGCCGCAGGTGGATGTCGTAATTCGTGGCGTAAGGATTAATCACTAGCAAAATTCGCATGTACTGTCCTTGGGCCTGGCGTACTCTGGAAGCCTGCGAACAAAGCTTAGGGCCAGTCGAGTCTGAGGGAAGAGGTACGGCATGCAAAAGCATGTGGAAATCACTGTTGGTCACCCGCGTGAGATTGTCTTTCGCACTTTGCGAGACAATCTGGTTGACATAGTCCCGTTTATGCCCAACATAAAGTCGGTCAAGGTCATCGACAAAGACACTTCCGAGCAAGCCGATGGAATCATCCACTTCGTTAATGAATGGTACGGCGACGCATCGGTCCCAACCATCGTTAAGCCATTCATTAGCTCCGACAAGACGCATTGGACAGACTACGCCAGCTGGAATGAGCAGGAATGGACCTGCGAATGGCGCTCCAAGACAGCCTTTCTCACCGACAGCATTCACGCCAGCGGCGTAACCACCTATAAGGCCATTGATGCCAACAAGACACAGGTCGAGCTAGACATTGACCTCGGAGTTGACTTGTCTCGGATTCCTGGCTCAAAGTTGATCGCCAAACGCGCGGCCCCCACGATCGAAAAATTTGTTGTTAGCTTGATGGAGCCGAACTTGAAATCGACGTTCGCTTCGCTCGAGCAATATCTCGACGACACTGCCATTCCCACCGCAGACGTCGGTTAAGCGAAGGACGCAGCGATGGGCCCTAATCAAGTCGCTACTGTTCGTGGATCTCTCAGCAACCAACGAGACCCGTCCTTGAACTACTCGGCAATCGCGGCACACCTCAACCAGTGGCAGGATTCACTGGGTTGAAGGTGGGGCGATTTCTTGGCCCGTGCGGGCAGCCGCTAAGACCTCGTTGGCCTTAGCCTTGTCTTCAACTACAAAATCGATGCCACCGATCGACTTTGGCGTACCCGGGAAAGTGGCATAGTTGATGCGTGCCCCGGGAGAAGGCATGAAACGAAAACCGAGCCTCAAAGCGTGCCAGTAGGAAAAGCCCGCATCGATACGAAAGTCGTTCTTGAGTGACCCCGCCAACGATGGCAAACGCATAACAGCCCCCGGACCGCCCAGCTTGCCAAAGAGCTTTTGCGAAAATTCTTGCTGGCGCTTCATACGACTGAAGTCACCCAAGGGATCTGGCTTCCACTTACCATCCACCAACATTTCCGCGTGCCTGGACCTCACCCAAGACAAGGCCATATCACCCTGCAAGTTGTAACAGCCGGCTTGGGGTAAATCGAGCTCACTAAAAGCGTCACGCATGGGAGTGTCAACACAAACCTCGACGCCGCCAACAGCTTTGGACAATTCACGGAAACTATCAAAGTTCATCTCGATAACATGGTTGATCTGTAGACCAGTCGCTTTTTGGACAGCAGCAACCATCATCGGAGCACCGCCGTTGTAGGCACCGTTGAGCTTTCCTACTCCCCTTCCAGGCACGTCCACACGCAAGTCTCGAGGGATCGACATGACGGTTGCTTTTGCGTGGCCGGGCGGAAGCACAAAGAGCATGACCGAATCAGCACGTCGACCCCCGACAGTCTTGCCGCCGAATGCATCGCCACCGTTAGCCAAGTCAGCCCGGCTATCAGAGCCGATCACCAAAATCGTTTCAACCGATGCCACAGGTGGCAACGTGTCAACACCCTTAGCATCGGGGATTGCTTCCCACGAATACCATCCGTAAGCGCCCAGCGCTAGGACCAAAAGAACTGTGGCGACCCCGACAAACGACATGATTTTGCGCCACTGCAAGCCCCTACGAGACTTGACCGGACCGTCGGGCCGGTCGGGCTTGGCGGGATCGCTGCGTGTTCGCCGGTCAAAGTGCAACAAGCGCGTGACCGGATTCTCTGCCTTGTATTGAGTACTCCGGATTGGGGGTGACTCACGGACTGGGCTACCAACAGACTGTAAGGCCTTTGTCGCTTCGGCGGGAGAGGCATCTGAATAGAACGACCTGTCTCCGGGCGTACGGCCCCATTCATCTCCGGGAGTATCAGCTGGTGGGCGGGAAGAAAATCGCATAAGGATATCCAGCATAGACCAGATCGTCGAGAAGGATATGGCTCTTCGCAGGAGGCTGAGGGCTCCTCCGAGCAACCTCCGTCCGAGTCCTCGAGCTTCTTCGTCAGCGCCGCGAAGTCGCTCCTGACTAGTCTCATCTCGTAAGTCTTGGCAAGCCTGAGTCCACTTGGTAGCATGTCCATTGCTAGTCCATTCAACTTCCCCCGACATATCAGCCGGACCCGCTTGGCCTGTCGGGAGGAACCATTCGAATGTTTACGCGATTTGCCCGTAGAACCACGCTGTTTGTGTTTGTCATGACAGTGTCAATTTGCCTAGCCCTACCAGCACCGAGCGCTGCTGACGAAAGCGCTGGAATCTGGCAACCATCAGCGGCCGCCCTCGCTGCCGCCCAAGATATGGCTCGCCGCTACGACGGAGTGACAGGCCAGTCATGCACAGGCGGCTTAACACAACACGCCGCGCTGCTTGAAGGCATCATCAAGAAACACTATCCAGGTATCCAGATTGACGGATATGCATGCCGGGCCAACACGGCGGCAGCCGACAAATTGTCAGTACATGCTGTGGGGCGAGCTCTCGATTTACACACACAGGGATCAGCCGGCGACGCTACGGCGGACTGGCTCTTAACCAATGCACCCAAACTTGGCATTCAGCTAATCATTTGGCAGCGTCGCATCTGGACAAACCGGACCGGCAACGTGCGCGCCTACGGCGGCCCCAACCCGCACACCGACCACATCCATGTCGAAGTCTTTAACGACAACGTGACAACCTTGCCAGACATCCCCATTACCGCCCACGTCAGACTAGAAGGCTAAAGGGACGCGACCGGGAAAGAAGCTGTCACTGAGACCTGGTGGGGGCGACAGGGATTGAACCTGTGACCTCTCGCGTGTGAGGCGAGCGCTCTGCCGCTGAGCTACGCCCCCGGTGAACCGAAATCTTAGTAACGCTCAGCCCAAAACCAAGTGAAAGTTGCCGAGGTCGACTCGACAGCTCTCATATCTTGATGCCCTGGCGGCCGAGCGTGGATTCCTGTCAGCTAGACATCAAGTGGAGACAGCTCGACTCCGGGTGTATAGCCCAAGGGGGTCTGGACGATGTTTGATCGCGACCCTAGGGCGTCAAGTGCAGCCTGAAATACTTGATCCGGACTATTTTCCCCACTTGGTGAAACGAGGCTAGCCGAAGAGCTTCGGGCTTCACGATCGCCCACTTTGGGATTGTCGATGTTGGTAGACCCTGCCATCTGGTCGACCAACGGCGCAGTTGAGAGTTCAGCTTCCTCCGCCGCAGCCGCCGATGGGTCAGCCACTCTATCGTCTCTTCTCGCAGCGAACTGTTCGACTTGGGCGGCCGTAAAAGCTGAAGCTTTGACTACCTGATCGACGCCTGTTCCATTCACTGGCTGCGTGCTGCCTCTAAGCACGGATGGGTCATCATCATCGTCGCCAGCTCGGTGTGAAGCTGTAGATTGCTTCCGAGGCTTTCTGGAGTTCCAGTCCGGAGCCCCCGAGAAACCGGCAACAAGTCGTTCCTGGAGCGCGCTGCTGGCAACTCGAATGAAGCGGCAAATACCCCATTCGTGCACAGAGTCTGTGAGATCTGCGTCAGTCCAGTCAACGCCATCGACAATGGCTTGACCGAAGTTAGCGCCCTCTGCCCACGAGCAACTCAGAGATGCACCGGTGAGGTCGGCCCGGAAAAGATTCGCTTCCTTCAGGTTCGCCAATTCAAATTTGGCCTCCCGTAGATTGGCACGCCTCATACGTACTTGTTGCAAACATGCCCCGGAGAAGTTAATGCGTTGCATGTCACGGCCGCTTAAGTCTGCTGTCGGAAAGAAGACTGCTTCGGTCAGGTCAGCGCCGGGCTTAACATCTGACAGAAGTAACGCCCTGCCTTTTATTGTTCCAACCTGGGTTGATTCAGTGGGCGCGGCACTCGCAGGTCCTGCGCAGGCCAGAGCGCCGAGTAGCACGGCTAAAAAAATCGACAACTTTCGAAGATGCTTCTTCATCTAATTCCCCTGAATATTTGAGTCCCATATGCGCCAGTCCAAGCGCAAATCTTAGATCGAATGTCCCATGCGAGCCTCGCAGTGCCCAGATGAGCGGCCTCAGGCTTTGTCGTTCGAGTCCGACTTATCAAACCTAGTTAAGGTCATCGCCCAAGAAACTGAACTAACTACACAAGCCGCGTGAATCACTGTCCGAAAAACGCGGGGCACCTCACAATTGTGCGCCAGTTCTTCGGCGCAATGCATACAAGCATACATCAATAGTATGTATACTTGCGACATGACTGTACGAACCCGAACCACCATGAACTTGGATCCAGAATTGGTCGCCCGAGCTCGAGAAGTCTTGAAGGCCAAGAATGCCTCAGACACGATCAGGCAAGCACTCAATCGCGTTATAGAGGATGCTCTATTTGACGAACTTTCGAATTGGCAACCAGGTGATCTCACCCCAGAAGCATTGTCCCAATTACGAGAGTCTAGGCCGGCCAAGTGGAGTGGCTCTTGATTCCTGAACTGGCAGATACCTCGGCCTGGGTATGGTCGCGCAAATCACCTGACTTGCAAGCGGAATTCAATGAGAAGCTCCTGCGTCGACGGTTAGTAATTTGCCACATGGTCAAGATGGAACTTCTCTGGCAGGTTCGCGACAGCGACGAGTTTCACACTCGTAGAGTCCAGTTTGATGTGATGCGAACATGCCCGATTGATGACAGCGTTTGGGCACGTGCGCTTGATGTATTTGAGCAATTGTCGGCGCTGGGACCTTTGCATCACCGCCAAGTTGGGCTACCTGATCTTCTAATTGCTGCAGCGGCTGAGCTGAGCGGAATTCCCGTCCTCCACTACGATCATGATTTCGAAGTGATCGCAGGAGTTACTGGCCAAGAGGTCAACGCATTGGCGCCCTTGGGCACTCTCTAGACTGCTCTGTCTAATAGAACTCGCCCACGGGATAGGTCGAGATCACGTGTTGGCGGTCGGGTGACAGAACAATGAGCAGCCGATTCGTAGGTACGGGTTGACGGCCGTTCCAGAAGGTGCCTACCCGAGATGTGGACTCGTGGTAGACCAGGAAGTTGCCCTTGGCCGTGCCGACCAACTGGTTGGACTCGTCATCCATGATTGCGCCGATGAGATTGTCGAGTCTGGCGTCGTTGCTTAGCTCTTGAGTGAACTTGCTGAGTGTGGGATCTAGAGACTCGCAGTAGTGGCGATTGCGGATGTGTCCAAAATTGATGCATTGACGCCATCTTGAAGGGGCGGGTTCGACCACGGCGGGCGAGACCGCGTTTGCTAACTGGGCAGTAGTCTGGCGTCTGTGTTTCGGGATCGACTCGGCTGGTGGGGCGATCGGGGGGGAGTGTGTCGAGCTGGCTCCACCCGCGGCCAGCGATTCATCAACGGCGATCTCAACCCTGGGCTGAGGAGGCGCCTTAGTAGCGCTCAGTGTCGGGTCATCGTCGTCAGGAGTTTTTGCGCCGCTTCGGTCCGAGTCGTCGTTCGAGCCAGCATCGTCGTCCTCTTGCTCGTGGAGTTGCTGTGCACGATTCACGAGCTGAGACTTGAGCGCCGCCTCGGCTCGCATTCGTTTTTGCTCTTGCCTAGCCCTGTGGCTGGCAGCCGTCTTCGCTCTTTCACGGTCTAATTCCGCGAAATATCTGGCATGGTCCGGAGAAACGAATTCGTCAAAACGTGCGGCCTGAGCTGAGGGCACAGGCGTAGCAGCGACGGCGGTGATCGCCCCGATGAATCTTCCTTGGCCGCAGGTGAAGTACATCTTGCCATTTGGGCCCGCAACGATGTCGGTTGGTTGAGTACCAACGGTCACAGGCCATTGGCCAGTGACCGTCCCGCTAGGGTCTATCCGGGTAATTGCATTATTGCCCCCTTGAGTAACCCACATGTTGCCGTCGGGACCCATTGCAATCCCATATGGCCTGTTGCTTGCTGGCAAGGGCGTTGGTGGCGCGGTTGTGGCGGCAGCGGGGCCGCTGGGCTGTTGTATTGCGCCGTTCGCTTGGGCAGCTCCGCCGGGCTGCGGTCGGGTCGGACTTTGTTGAGCGTTTCCCACGAACTCCACAACTCGTGATGTCGGGTTGAGCTTGCCAATTCGGCTGTTGGCAAGATCGGTAAACCAAACGTTGCCGCCTCGGTCAAATGCCAGGCGGGTGGGATTTCCGGCTACAGCAAATTTGTCAAAGTCGCAACGGTGGCCGGCGCCGATGGAGATCCTTACTATCCGATTCCTAGCGCTTTCGCAAAACCATAGGTGGCCATCTGGTCCGATGACCATGCTGCCTGGCGTCGGGTTACATCCGGGGAACTTATAAGTCTCGCTTGAGGTGAAAACCAGCTCGAGAGACTCTTTAGTGGCAAGCCAAGCGTGATCATTATCGGCCACAATGCTGTACGAGTCGGGCACAGGGTCGTCGAAGATTACTGATTGTGTAGGGTTCGAACCCCTGAGAGGAGTTGCTGAAGCTCTCGTCGAAAAGACCGCTGTGGCATCGTTGTTGACACCCCACAGTTTCTTCCCTTGTTTGTCAACATGCAATGAACTTATTGGCCCGACTCCGGCTGGTTTTTCTGGCAGATTTACAGTGCCTATATACCTTTCGCCATCCTGACCGATTCCAGAGAAGTAGGGGGCGTCTTTATGCAGCCAGACGAGTCCGCCATCGGGTAGAGCATCGAGCTTCACGATGCGATTGGCGTTGTTGTCGAATCCCTCGACCACTGCAGACATGGTCCGAATGGTTCCGACCGGCAGTGGCCCTCGTCTACTGATGGTTTCAAACAGGAAGTGTTCGCCGGCAGCACGTGCGGGCGCGGGAACAAGCCCCGCTACCAGGCCAGAAAGAATCAGGCCGACTAAGCAGGCGATTGCTGTCTTCACAAAGCGGTTTCGCATTTCCATCCCAAAAGTTCTAGTTGACTTGCTGATCTTTGCCCCGAGGTATTGGGGCCCAGGAACTACAACTAAATCACAAAATCCTAAGAGGACCCTTAATTAGCTAGCGCGGGGGTAAAGCGCCGGCAGAGCCGGGCCTTGCTGGTCCGGCTTTGTTCTACCGGAGTTCTTGGAGAGCGGGCGAAGGGAATCGAACCCTCGTATCAAGCTTGGGAAGCTTGTGTTCTACCATTGAACTACGCCCGCTTGAGACAGTTACCGTCACGTGTGCGTGTCCATATTACGGACCATTTCGCTTGAAAACCCGATAGCTTTGGGCCATGATTTTGTCTGATCTAAGTATTAAAGAAGCGATCGCCAATGGGCGACTTTCCATTGACCCCCTTGTACCGGATCACATCCAGCCGGCATCGGTTGATTTGCGGGTGCAGGACGAGTTCCTAATTTTCCATAATGTCCGCAAGGCATTTATTGACGTGCGTGAAGACCAAAGCGACCTTACCGAGCTGGTCAAGGCTGAGGACGACAAGCCGTTCATTTTGCATCCGGGCCAGTTCGCCCTGGGGTCGACATTCGAATTTGTTGAGCTCGGCAACGATCTCGTTGCTCGCCTCGAGGGTAAGTCGTCGTTGGGGCGTCTTGGCCTACTGATTCATTCCACGGCCGGTTTTGTTGACCCCGGCTTCAAGGGCCACCTCACCCTGGAACTGTCAAACATATCAACATTGCCGATCACGATTTACCCCGGCATGAAGATCGGCCAGATTTCCTTCTACCAACTCTCTACCGAGGCCGAGCGCCCCTACGGAACTGCCGGCAACAAGTATCACGGCCAGCAAGGCCCCACTCCCAGCCGCTTCTTCGAAGAATTCGCCTGATCGCTAGCCTCGACTGTCTGCGGCGCCAGCCGCCATCTGCTTCAGCTGGGTTGAGCGCATGTAAGTGGTGTTTGGAGCTTCACAACTTGGACTGAGCTGTGGCGGTCGCAGGCCTGGGTCATGTCGGTGCCTGCTGAGCTTCCGTGGTTGGTTAGCCTTTTGCGCCCACGTGGGCTGCTAGGACTGGGATGTTGGTGGTGGTATGCGATCCGTCGCCAAGCCGGCCATCCTCGTTGTTTCCCCAGCAGTGGACGTTGCCGCTCGTGTCGAGCGCACAGGAATGGCGTTCGCCTGTACTGATGGCAATAACGTTGTTTAGGGCACCGGTGCCTTTGGCATCTTTTACTTGCACCGGTATCTTGCTGTTAGTGTTCGTTCCGTTGCCGAGTTGGCCGTTGTAGTTGCTTCCCCAGCAGTGGATGTTGCCGCTGGTGTTGAGGGCACAGGAATGGTAGACACCCATGCTGATGGCTAAGATGTTGTTTAGTGTGCCGGTGCCGCTGACATCTTTTACTTGCACGGGAATATTCCATGGATAGTCGTTCCTTCCGTTGCCGAGCTGGCCACATGCGTTGACTCCCCAGCAGTGGACGTTGCCGCTCGTGTCGAGGGCACAGGAATGGTTGCGGCCGGAGCTAATGGCAACGATGCCATTTAGTGCGCCCGCGAGTTTGGCTACTTGCGCCGGTATCTTGCTGTTGGTATCTCCTCCGTTGCCGAGCTGGCCACATGCGCTGTTTCCCCAGCAGTAGACATGGCCTGCAGAAGTGAGCGCACACGAGTGACCGCCGCCTGCACTGACGGCGACTACGTTTGCAAGGGACCCACCGTCAGCATCGACTACTTGTACCGGTACTGTGTGGTGGTCATCTGTGGCCCTAATGCCCAGCTGGCCATCTCTGTTGGCGCCCCAGCAGTAGACCTGGCCTGCGGTGGTGAGCGCACACGTATGACTCCCTCCTGCTGAGATAGCTCTTACGCTTGCAAGTTGCTGACGACCATCAAAGCTAGAGACTGGTGTTGGTACAAAGCTGGGAGTGCTGGTGCCATCACCTAACTCTCCCAACCTGTTGGCGCCCCAGCAGTAGACGTGGCCTGCGGTGGTGAGCGAACACGAGTGATGGTCGCCAGCAGTAACGGCGATTACGTTTGCAAACGGCTCACCCGCACCGTTATCAACCTGCACCGGCACCGGGCTGCCATTCTTTCTGTTGTAGCCTAACTGGCCGAACTCGTTGCCGCCCCAGCACGAGACGGTGCCCCGTAGACTTAATGCGCAGGAGTGTTCGCTGCCTGCTGTCATGGGTTGGTAGGGCATGTAAGTGGCGCCTGAGAGGTCCGCTCCGGAACTTAGATTTGTCATGTTGGCCGCATAGAGTCTGGCCCAGTTCATGTCGGTGCCGGCAAGTTTTGCGTTGGTCATGTTGGCGTGTGAGAAGTCAACGCCAACAGCGCCGAGTTGAAAAGTGCTTCCACCTTGTTGAAAATTGTTGCCGATGACTAGTTGTAGCTTGCGGCTGGCGTTTGACGACAGGTCTGCATTGGTGAGGTTCGCGAACCTGAACGACGCTGTCGAATGGGTAAGCAGTCTATTAAATTCGGGCACTAGCCGTTGGGGGGTCTGGTCAGTTTCGGTGTAGGTTAGGGCGGTGTCGGCCAGGTTGGCGCCTGTGAGGTCGGCATAGTCGAATTGTGCACCTCGAGCGTCAGATTCAGTGATTGCGGCGTTTTTGAGGTTGGCACGGTCGAGTCTTGCTTGATGCAAATAGCTTTGACGGATCGCAACATCTTGGAGTGAGGCGCCTTGGAGTTGAGCATGACAGAAGCCAGAACGGCTAAACCTGCTACCAGCAAGGTTCACTCCCTCTAGATTTGCCCCATCCAGAATGATCCCCCCACCGAATGCATCAATATTTTTGAGGGAAGCCCCTGCCAGATCTACATTCTCCATGAATAGTGCTATAGCCGGATCAGCCGTGTCGGCCACACGAGATGACTTTGAGCTATCACTAGCCAAGGCTGACCCACCTGATACGGCTTCATCCTCGACTGACGGTGTGGCCCGGCTAGACCACCGAGAGTCTAATTCGCGGGCTTGTGTCTCGGTCAAAGTCTTAATACCGTCAAGGATCGCGCCCCGCATGTTCGCCTTCCTGACAAACACTTCACGAAAGAGTGATCTAGAAAGGTTCGCCCCTTTGAAGTCCGACACGATGTCGTGGTTCGACAGTTCCACACGTACAAAGAAAGACCCGCTCAGATCAGCTTCAGATAGATCAATTCCGGAAAGATCAGTATCCGTTCCGTAAGTCCCAAATTTCGTATTCGGACACACTGTCTTAGCGTTCGGACCCTTGTATATGCATGGCGGGGATGTGTTCGAGATCGCCTCATCTACCGCTGGGACATCAGAGGGGATAGCCCAGTCCAACGGTGCAGCTTGCGCGCCGATTGGGCAGGCAAGACCGCCCACAAGTAAAAACCCTAAAAGAACCTTCAAAATACGCATCAAAACGAACCTTCCATATGATCTCGGTGACCCGTGGGCCTCAAAGTGGTTTCAGAACCGGGTATGCGGTGACAACCGTACGATCCTCAGACAGCACAACCTTTAGATGTTGTGTCGAATGCCATCTGTGTGTAGCGGGGTTAAAGCATTGCCCAATGGACTGAGGGAACGTGTGTGAAACTACAGTGCGGCCATCGGGGTCATAGACACCGCGATATCCCGAGGAAAGTGAAGCATGCAATAGTCCGGACAGAGCATCGAATGTGCTCAGTTCTGGAGTGAAGCGGCTCTTGGGCCACTCCGCCGCTGTGCTCGAATTTGCTGATGCCGTAGCGGTCCCACCCCGAGAATCAGACGTCGCGAAGTGCCCAGCCTGGATATGGTCCCAGCAAACAGATCTCACTACAGAGGTCAGATCTTTAGCACTTAACTCGGTAGCCGCCTCTTCCGAACCGGAATCACTATCGGCCTCGGCGGCTCGAGCAGCTGCGGCCTGCACTTCGTCGGCGACTTGGGCATGTTGGGCTGATGCGGTTGCCTCCGCTTGTGCAGCAGCGCGTGCTTCCCTTTCAGCCCTCTTAGCCTCGAGTCGCTCCTGGCGTTGTTCTGCCTGTCGGGCCATTGCCTCTGCATAAGCCCTACTTGCATACTGTTGCCGTTCAACTTGGACTGCTCGACGCTCAGCCCGATGCTGTTCGATCTCCTGTCGTTGCTCGCGCACTTGCCGTTCCGCCATTTCAAGTTCTTCGGCAGGGTTCCATTCCGCCGCCGCGGTTGCCACGCCAGCCCGATTCTGAGATGTGACCTCGGGCCGTTGATACATCCGCGCTCGTGCAGCTTCGGCTCGAGTTTTCGGTATTACAGTGATCGCTCCAATCCGGGAGGTGCCACTCTCGATGAAGTAGATTTTGCCATCGGGCCCTGGAACGATCTTTGTTGGCCAACTGCCCTGCTGAAGCTGGTATTCGGCCAATGATTTACCGTCTGGAATCCTCTTGACTGCAATGCTGTCACCCACAAGAGTTGAGATCCACAGGTTGTTATCTGGGCCCATCGCTAGGCCGCCGGGAAACTGCCGCTCCCCCAGAGCAAACTCCAGATGACCAATACCGCCGCTCGAAGCATCCTTTTTCAGGACACCCACATCGCGGTATTTAGGCGATCTCATGAACGCCACCCCACGATCATGAACTGGAGTAATAGCCGTGATACCTGCTGGAACAAAGAAGCATTGGTAGCCTTCACGATATGTTGATTGCGGTGTGATTACGCCGCACTGGTGGTTGTCATTATCTACGAACTTCATCCAGAGATCATTGTTATCGGCAAATGCAAGGCTCGCGTTCGCCTTTTCATAAACGGCATAGATTCCACCGCCTTGACATGGTTTACTAACTGAACCATCGAAGATCACTACCTTCTTATCGGTTGCGATAGCAACTTTTCCACTACTACTCACAGCAATGTCTACAGGACGTTGAACCTCGGCCGGGTCCGCTAGCCGCACTGGCAAGGCCACGGGAAACTTAACCATCTGATCCGCAGATCGAGAAAAAGACTTAAGGTTGAAGAAGCCGATACAAAACGGTTCTGCCTTGCCGTGCAATCCCTGGTATAGAAACCACAACTTTCCATTTGCGGGGTCAACGGCAAGCTTCTTTAAAGAAACCCCTGTACGCACAGAGTTCAGCGCGCCATCGGGAGACAATACTGCAAGCTTTGAGTCGTCATCTCCGCACTTTGAAATCCAAAAGAGCTCGCCTCGTGGGCCAACCACAATATCCGTCGCCTCCCCACTCAACACCATGTCATGGACAGTTGTCATCTCACGCAGAGTTCCGGGGGTGAGCGGCCTGCCCTCCTCATCTTCGGTATCAAACAGTGGATGAATCGTGCGATTATTGCCGGCGTGTGCAGCAGGCACCGCCGATATCGCAGAAGCCGCGAGCAATACGGATACAAGTAATTTGACTATGACCTTCAAGAATGACCCCAAGTCCCTAGCCTGAAATAGAAGATAAATCCATTGAAGCACACCCTCCTGAGAAACGCCTGAGGCCCGCGAGAGTCACGGAGAGCCTCGAATCTTTAGATTTTTGGGCATGTGTTATGGGCCGTGGGAGGACATCTAGGGCATCAAGGCTGCCGATAGC
This sequence comes from Acidimicrobiia bacterium, assembly GCA_038904395.1. Taxonomy (GTDB): domain Bacteria; phylum Actinomycetota; class Acidimicrobiia; order UBA2766; family UBA2766; genus JBCKKC01. The sequence continues at coordinate 17,532 of JBCKKC010000039.1, forward strand.
AAACCTGGCTGGCCGATAGGTGACCCCGCCATTGGGTGCATTCGGCGGGCAGGCTCGAGTATCAGAGCGTGAAGGGACGGTTGTGGTTTTCGTGTGTGGGATGTAGTACTTGTGTTGGGATCGGCCGGTACTGTGCACTGTTGTCGCCGAGCTGACCGTAAGCGTTGTTGCCCCAGCAGTAGACGTGGTTGGTGGTGTTGAGCGCACACGAATGCGCCGCGCCGGTGGTGATTGCAGTGATGTCTTGAAGGGCACCGCTGCCTAAGGCATCGAGCGCTTGGACTGGTGTGTTGCTGTTGTTTGTGGTGTTATTTCCGAGTTCGCCTGACGTTCCTTGTCCCCAGCACAAGACGTGACCGTTGGTGTTGAGGGCGCATGTATGAGAGTCGCGGGTGGTGATTGCTGTGATGTTTTGGAGGAGGCCGGCGCCTGTTGGGCCGAGGACTTGAGTCGGTGTTGGGCTGGCGGTTGTGGCGTTGTTGCCGAGTCGGCCTTTGAAGTTAGTGCCCCAGCACAAGACATGCCCGGTGGTGTTCAGTGCGCATGTATGGTAGTTGCCCGCGGTGATTGCTGTGATGTTTTGGAGGGGGCCGGCGCGTGTGGGATCGAGGACTTGAGTTGGTGTTGGGCTGGCGGTTGTGGCGTTGTTGCCGAGCTGTCCGGCCGCGTTGTCACCAAGCTGTCCGGACGAGTTGTCACCCCAGCAGTAGACAGTGCCAGAGGAACTCAGCGCGCAAGTATGAGACGGGCTAGCAGTGATTGCTGTGATGTTGTTGAGATAGCCCCTGCCCGTAGGGTCAAATACTTGTGTCGGTGTTGGGGTTGCGGATGTGTTTGTGCCGTTGTTGCCGATTTGGCCATCGCGGTTCATTCCCCAGCAGTAGACATGGCCGGCAGCGTTGAGCGCACAAGTGTGGGCGCCGCCTGTTGTGATTGCTGTGACGTTGTTGAGGTGGATCCTCAGTTTGGTATACATCGGCTCGTTAGGTTGATTAAGGGGCGGTCATCTCGTCTGTTGCGGCAAGAGTTCCCCGCGTTGAAGTCTCGTTTGCCGACGTTATGGACTAATAGCTACTTCGTTTCCACGGTGGGTGGTGCTCCTCTTGCTGTGATCAAGAAGTATGTCGAGAATCAGAAAAATGTTTGACTCGAACACTTGTTTTGTTGTTGTGGGCGTGGTTTAATATTGCTCTTATGGCGAAGCGTTCGAAGACACCGAGTTTTATAACAGAGTTCCCTTTGAGGGTGACCCCCGCTGATGAGCGTATGTTGTCGGTCTCTTTTGAGGGGGCTCGCCGTATTTATAATGCTTGTTTGGGTGAGGCGGAGCGTCGGCGGCGCCTTTTGGTGGAATCCAAGGCTTATCAGGCGGCCCGTAAGATGCCTCGCAAAACTTCGAAAGAGATCAGGGCCCGTTCTGGGGCGTTCCGGGCCGCCAAAGGGGCGGTTGGCTATGACGAGTATGCGTTGCACAGTTGGGTGGTGAAGGTCAAGCATTCTTGGGTGGGTAACAATCTTGATATCAACACCGTCCAAAAACTGGCGACAAGGGCGTTCGGAGCATCGGAGAAGGTGCTGTTCGGTAAGGCCCACAAGGTGCGTTTTAAGGGCAGAAACCAGTTGGATAGCGTTGAGGGTAAGAAGAACTCTTCGGGGATCCGTTGGAGAGGCAATGGCAGTCTTGATGATCTGTTTCGGGTTGAGTGGTCAAATCTTGTTCTGCTGGCGGCGATTGTTGATATGGATGATCTTGTTCTAGGCCATGGTCTGGCTTCGAGGGTGAAGTTTGTGCGTTTGGTGCGCCGCAAGATTAACGGCCGTATCCGTTGGTATTGCCAGCTGGTCGGTGAAGGCCTCCCCTATGTGAAAGAGAAGAACCTGTCTAAGCCGGGGGTGGTCGGTATAGACATTGGCCCGTCAACGATTGCTTATGTTGCAGTGGACGGTGCCGAGGCTGGCTTGGAGCGTTTCTGTAACGAACTTGACGGCCGCCAAAAGCATATCCGTAAATTGCAACGTAAGGATGATCGGCAACGTCGTGCTAATAATCGTGACTGTTACGACGAAGCCGGCCGAGCAATCAAGGGAAAGCGCCCAAAGAATCGGTCGAAGCGTCAGCAGCGTACCGAGGCCAGGATTGCGCAGGAGCGTCGTCGTCAGGCGGCTC
>JBCKKC010000040.1:0-19154 GCA_038904395.1 Acidimicrobiia bacterium
CAGTAGCCTCGAGAAACTCCTGGGCAAGCTGAAGGGTAGGCTGGCCGAGAGGACAGCTCAGCCAAAGACTCGGCCAAAGACTGGTCCAAGCCTGGGCACAGTTTCTCCTGGCATCCACTGATTGAGTCCGGATGTTCTGCGATTATCGCTCATGACACCGCAGGACTGTGATCCTTGAACTGCGGGAAGCTGCTGGTGCCAGGGCCCCCACCCTCGGGCTAGATGGGCAGGCGGCGGAAGATTGATTGGGGCAGGTGGCGTAAAGCGCTCATTACGAATCGGAGGGATTTTGGTACCCAGATGATTCGGGCTTGGTGTTGCAGGCCGTCCAAGATGGCGGCAGCCACGACTTCGGGGGTAACCGATAGCGGGACGGGCTTCAATCCGGCGGTCATCTTGGAATGCACAAAACCGGGGCGCACGACCAGAACTCCGACCCCGGAGTTGTTTGCTTTCAGGTAGTCACCGAGTCCGAGGGCGAAGGAGTCGAGGCCGGCTTTGGTCGATCCGTAGATGAAGTTGCTACGACGTGGCCTTTCGCCGGCAACCGACGAGAGTACGACGATGTCGCCGTGACCTTGGTGTGTCAGTCTTTCGGCCACGGCGGCCAGAACAGAAACAGATCCGACATAGTTTGTTGTTGCCATCGCGACTACAGCATCGACGTCATGAAGGGTTTCTTCTTGATCACCTAGTACGCCGTGGGCGACCAACACGAGGTCTACGTCGTTGACCAGATTGAACGCTTCGTCGACGATCTTTGCGTGCTCTTCAGGCACAAGGGCATCGAAACCGACCGTGTGGACTTGCGCACCAAGACTCGCCAGTTTCTCACAGTTGGCATCCAGGTCAGGAGAAGGTCGGCCAACCAGAATGACTCGCCGCGTGCCCGCCCTGACCAGCGTCTCGGCGGTTGCTAAAGCGATGTCTGATGTTCCTCCAAATACCACGAGGTTTTGGTAATGTCCGACTGCATCTTTCACGAGAATTCTCCTTCGGGGATCGGTTCGATCGGTTCCAATAACTCCAGCCTGCGCGACAGATCAGAGCAGAGTATGCCCTCAGGGTCGAGCCGCTTTCGCACTTTCTGCCATTCGGGCAGCGTTCGGTACATTTGGCGAATTGTTTCCGGTTTCGCTCTCGAATCTTTTGCCAGGTAAATGCGGCCCCCAGCGTCTGCCACGAGACTATCAAGGTCGTCGAGGAGTGGGCCTAGTCCGTTGAGATTTGCTGGCATGTCCAAGGCGAGAGTCCAGCCAGGCGCGGGGAAAGACAACGTGGGCCCGCCGTTTGCTGCCCCAAAGCGTTTTAGTACTGCCAAGAATGCTGGGCACTGATGCTTGCTTAGCCGGTCAAGAATCTCTCTGAGAGTGTGGTCGGCTGCCAGCGGCACCACAAACTGGTATTGCAAAAAGCCGGACGGTCCGTAGAGACGATTCCAGTTGCGAGCTGTATCAAGCGGGTGGAAAAACTTGCCAATCGTCTCGGTCCCCGTATGGTTTTTCGGAGCCTTGCGAAACCATACTTCGTTGAATGCTTTTGCTGTGACTTTATTTAGCAGACCAGATGGAATTTGGCGTGGTACTCCAATCTGCGATGAGGGGCTGAACGAGAGTGGGTCTGCTTGCAGTTTTCGTGGCAGGTCATCGAGTCGGGCATGATCGCCACGCATAAGAACCGACCGACCCAAGTGGCTGCCTCGAGCAAGGCAGTCAAGCCACGCGACCGAATAGCGATATAGGTGGTCCTCGGATTCCATCAAGTTGAGAAGGTCGTCGAGGTTATTGACCCGGTTTGTATGAACTCGCATGTAGGCAGTTTCGATAGGCAAGAGTGAAAGTGTCGCCGAGGTGATGCATCCGGTCAGGCCCATGCCACCCGCAGTGGCCCAGAACACATCCGGATTTTGCGTCGGACTAACGACTTGTTCACCAGCAGGTGACTTCAGCGTAAACGACTGGACGTGATTACAAAATGTTCCGTCGGCGTGATGGTTCTTGCCATGGATGTCAGCAGCGATAGCGCCACCAACAGTAACCTGCCGGGTCCCCGGAGTCACAGCGGGGAAAAGACCCATCGGGATGAGTAGACGCATTAGCTCATCGAGGCTGACACCAGCGTCAACGTTGACCGTGGAATTTTCCACGTCAACATAGTGCATCGATTTAAGATGTGTCATTTCGGCCACAACGCCGCCAGCGTTCTGAGCAGCGTCGCCATAGCTCCGGCCTAGACCACGTGCGATCACACCACGAGCCAGATGCTGATCGAAAATATCGTTGACCTGCTGGTCGGTGCCTGGATGGACCAATGAGGCTGAAGTCGGACTTGTTCGTCCCCAACCGGAGAGCTGGACACGATCGGAATTGTCCGCTGGCGGTAGTTCAGTCACAGCACAGCACCCATCACCGTAGCGAGCCAGGCAACACCTGCCAATTGCAAGCCGCGATCTCGAAACATGATTTCTTCAGGGGCTGACCCCTTGCCCTGGGACACCACAAATGCGTAACGGAGTAAAACAATGAGAAATGGAGCAATGGAGATGAAATACCACGGATTTCCATGGTGTAATTTCGCCTTCTCGACCGCCCACAAGCAGTATGTGATCATGGTAATTGCCAAAGCCATTGTGCGAATCTGTTCCAAAAAACGATCGGAATATTCGCCCAACGTGGCTCTGTGAGAAGCAGCATTGTCGCCCAGATCGACACTCTCGGCATGACGCTTGCTGGCAACAATGAATAGCGAACCGAACGCACTGACCAGCAAAAACCATTCCGACACAGGCACACTAACAGCGATTGCCCCAGCCAACGCCCTCAAAAAGAAGCCCGATGCGACGATACAAATATCGATGATCGGCACACGTCGTAGGCCCAGCGAATACCCGACGCTGAGGACCACATACACGACCATGATCAAAACAAATTGAACGTTCAACGTGGCAGACAATAGAAATCCACTAGCCAGCAGCAGGACCCCGATAACAACAGCTGGGCGCAAACCGACGACTCCTGCCGGGATGGGCCGGTTCTTCTTTACTGGATGAAGTACGTCCTCGCGCCAATCGCGCACATCGTTGATGAAATAGACACCGCTTGCCACAATGCAGAACGCGCAAAAAGCGATTAGTGTACGCAAAGCAGTTGTTGGTTGAAACAAAACACCCGCTGCTGCTGGAGCGGCAACAACCAGCAGATTTTTAGCCCACTGTTTAGGGCGCGCTGTGCGGAGGACCCCCCCGGCTACGCGAAATGGGCCTTGGCGGAGTGCTGTTTGTCGTGATTGTTCGGAGTCTGACACCTTGATAGAAACTCTTATTAATAGATTGCTGTGGAGATGGATGCGTACAAACGCGGATGCAGCTGAATGCCCAGAAGAGATTTCCGGAGAGGCTGTGCATTTCTCTGGCAGCGGAAATGTCCTTGAGGCGAACTGGGATAAATCCTAGCAGCAACACTTGAACTTGGTCGGCAGAGGTCAACATCAGCTCCTGCCCCCTCTCAACAGGCAGTCCGCGTCGCGAGAACGCGTGGGTAAGATGGTGACTTTTGAAAAGGGGACGCATTCCACGACTAAAGTTGGCGGTTCGGATAGATACATGGGAGGGTTCGCCTAGTCCGGTCTATGGCGCGGGATTGCTAATCCCGTTGGGTCGCAAGGCCCTCGAGGGTTCAAATCCCTCACCCTCCGCTCGGCCTCTTCTCAGTCTTACCTTGCTCACGTTTGTTGGAGGTTGGGGAAGTAGTCCTCTCTCCTGGGCCCCAGAGCGGGCCATAGTCGTTCGGACTATTCCCCAACCTCCTTGTGGGCGGGTAAGATCTTCGTTCGGCTTGCCTCCCGTAAAAGGATGGCCTCGCAAGCTCGGCCTCATGCAGCAACGAACAATGTCCGCCCAACCTCAAACACGGGAATTTGGGTTGGTGAGCGCGTACTTTAGGTAGGTACATTCTCAAGCGCCGCTAGCTCAATTTGGATAGAGCGTCAGATTACGGATCTGAAGGTTGGGGGTTCAAGTCCCTCGCGGCGCGCTTTTGCTATCGGCACGGTCTGTGCTATCAGTTTTTCTGTCTCTCATGGCGCGTTAGGTGTTTTGTGTTGGTCTGAGATGGCGACGATTTCGGGGATTGGGGGGCGGTCGCCAGGTTTGGGCATTAGGAACTTGCTCACGATCGGTATCCGCACTATCGCTTCGGCTTCCACGTATAGGAGCGTTATGCGGGGTGCGTGACGGATTTTGTCGTAGTAAATGCATCGTGGTACGAAGTCGGGGAAGTACTTCTTGTTGGCCTGGTAGAGCGATTCGATCTGGAACCATGGGTTAAACCTTCGAATGAGAGCACCTTGCATGCGCTGCCATCGAGTGAGTTGGTCTTTGTTTTCGTTGAGCACCCGGGCGAAGGCGGCAAAGTTCATTGACAGTCGGTGCATTCCTCTTTCTTTGAGGTGCTGGGCTGTTTGCGCGACCATGTATTCGGTTAGGCCATTGGGTGTGTCTGGGTGGCGTCTTTGAATGTCGAGAGAATATCCGGGTTTGTCTCCGAAGCAGGGCACAAGGTGAAAGAAGCCGCGGGGTGTTTGGGTGTCGTCACGGGCGATGGCGACGAGGCAGGCAGGGTCGTCACGTGGGATGAAGCGACCGAGGGTCATGCCAAATCCACGCTCGGGCGCCTTTCCCCGCCACTTTTCGCTGATTTCGACGAGCTGGTCTCGTAGCCGATCCGAGACATCCACAGATGACATGAGCTCAAACGTATAGCCGGCTTTGGTGAGTCGGGTCACTGATTGGCGTACTTTGCGGATAGAGCGCCCTTCCAGGTTGAATTTTTGACAGTCAATCACTGCTTCATCCCCGAGGTATTGCGTGTGTAGATTGTGCTGTTTATAGAGCTCTTTGTCGGCTTCTCGGGTCGCTAGAAAAGCGACACCCCAGGCTCGTCGGCGACACATTGCAAGAAACTCCGCGATCACTAGCTTGATCGAGTTGGGGTTGCCAATGGGGTCGCCAGACGCCAGTGCGTAGCCACCCAGATATGCATACGCGATCATTGCTTGACCGTCTGAGGAGAAGAAAAAATTCTTGTCGGGTCTAAGTGAGAAGTAGGCCAGAGTATCCCAGCCATAGGTGCGGACCAGGCTGCGGGCCCTTTCCCAGTCGGTTTGGGTGTGAGTAGGCCGCTGGACGATTGGGCGAAAGAAAAGGAAGAGGCAGAATCCAGCGCCCAAAATGCCGAAGAGTTGCAGGCTCGGTTGGAAGACTCGGGTCAGATAGGCCTTGTCATAGACGTATATGCCAGGACTACCGATTAGGCCGCGCAATGTTGTCTGAATAACTCCCCAGAGTGTTGGGCTGGGGGAGAGGTGGTTGTGAGCGATTGAGAGGGTGACGATTCCGTACAAGAGCACAAGGCCCAGGTAGATCGGCACGAACCTGAAAAGGCGGGTCAAAGATGGCGGGTCGCTTTGAGCTGCGAAGGACTCATGAAAGTAGGCGAGCAAGCACAGAGCTACAAAGGGAATAGCGGCATCAACCAAATCGGGGCCTTTGAACAGGTGTCCAACAGTGGCGATTGCCAGCATCAACATGGTGGTTTGTAGGGCTCTGCGTTTGCGGCGCCGTAGTTGGGTCGCCAGGTAGAGCAAGAAGACACCCACGAGTAGAGCGCCCGAGTGACTCACTTCTCGCATCGACCAGGGCGTAATGATGCGCGCTGGACCCAAGCCGCGTTCCGATAGCGGAATGGCCGAGACAACGGTCACTATGCCAACCACGGCAATAAGCGCGGCCATGATCGGCGGAATGTAGCGCTCAAATTTGAGACGTGGTGTTTTCACGATATTGTCCTGCGGGCAAGGCCTTGACTACTCCCGAGAGTGCTGGAGCTAGCTAGGAACTTCCCAGGGGGAGATCTCTGATTCCGAGTCCTGATTCTAGGCTTGGCGCATTTTACGGTAGTGACGTATTAGCGAATTAGTCGAACTATCGTGTTCGAGCCCATCTTCGCTGGACTCTTGTAACTGCGGGATTATCTTCTGTGCCAAGGCTTTGCCGAGTTCCACACCCCATTGGTCAAAAGAGTTGATGTTCCATATCCAACCCTGAGTGAAGATTTTGTGCTCATACAAGGCGACCAGTTGGCCAAGTGTGTGTGGTGAGAGTTCGTTGACGAGCAGGGTGTTGGTCGGGTGATTGCCGGCGAACGTGCGGGCGTTGACCTGAAAGTCGGGCACCCCTTCTTCTTTGACTTGCTGGGCAGTTTTGCCAAAAGCTAGAGCCTCTGTCTGGGCGAAGCAGTTTGCCATCAGCATGTTGTCGTGCCCGTCAAGCGGATTTTGATAGGTGCAAAAGCCGATGAAATCGCAGGGGATTAGTTTTGTTCCCTGGTGGATCAGCTGGTAGTAGGCATGCTGTCCGTTGGTACCGGGCTGTCCCCACAAGACTGGTCCGGTCTGGAGGTCGACTGGATTGCCTTGACGGTCTACAGATTTGCCGTCGCTCTCCATGTCCAGCTGCTGAAAATACGCGGGCAATTTTTCTAGGTATTGGTTGTAGGGGAGGATTGCGATTGTTTCGGCGCCGAAGAAGTTGTTGTACCAGATGCCGATCAGAGCCATCATGACGGGTATGTTGCTCTCAAATGGGGCGGTCCGGAAGTGTTCATCCATAGCGTGGAAACCAGCCAGCATCTGTTGAAATTGCTCGGGTCCGATGGCGATCATGAGTGAGAGCCCGATTGCCGAGTCGTAGGAATATCGTCCGCCAACCCAGTCCCAAAATTCAAACATGTTGACTGGATCGATTCCGAACTTCTTTACTTCGGTTTCGTTTGTTGATACCGCGACAAAGTGTTTGGCAATGGCGGCTTCGTCACCCAAAGCGTTCAAGCACCAGCGGCGAGCTGCATGAGCGTTGGCGAGAGTCTCAAGAGTGGTGAAGGTCTTTGAACATACGACGAAGAGAGTTTCGTCGGCTTCAAGGTCTCGGGTTGCTTCCACGAAGTCGGTGCCATCGACGTTCGATACGAATCGAATCGTCAGGCCACGATCGCTGAACGCTTTGAGTGCCTCATATGCCATGCGCGGACCGAGATCAGAACCGCCGATACCGATATTTATGATGTTGCGGATTTTCTTTCCGGTGTGGCCTTGCCAGAGGCCAGAGCGGACCCGATCGGCGAAGTTACCCATCTTGTCAAGCACTGCATGCACATCGTCGACGACATTCTTGCCATCGACAACGATCTTGGCTCCTCTCGGTGCACGAAGGGCCACATGCAGCACCGACCGTTTTTCGGTTACGTTGATTTTTTCGCCTGAGAACATGGCATCGATGCCTTCACGCAACTGGGCCATGTCGGTGAGAGCGAGCAGGTTCTGTATTGTTTCGCTGTTCAAGCGGTTTTTTGAATAATCAAAATAGACATCGCCCGCTTCAAGGACCATGGATTCGCCCCTGGATGAGTCTTCCTTGAAGAAATCTCGCAAGTGGATATCTTTTATCTGGTCAAAGTGGGTCTTGAGCGCTTTCCACGCTGGGGAATCGATTCGGTCTATGCTCTTGGTCGCCATGTTGTACTCCTGCTGTTGCGAAGGAAAATATGCCCCTATAGAGTTCTATTCGTTCTGTGTGTCCGCTGCCAAGTCTGCCAGAGGATATTCTGGTAGCCAATGGATATGAGGAGAATATCGGTGGCAGCATACGCCAAGGAAGAATCCCCATCTGACGAGCCAGCTGATAGCCATGAGCCCATCGGCGAGCAGGTGTCGTCGGCAAAGCCCGCTATTTCCGATTATGCCCTCTTGTCCAATTGCAACGGATCAGCCCTGGTTGCCAAGAACGGCTCTATCGATTGGTGCTGCCTGCCACGCTTTGATTCTCCAGCGATTTTTTCCCAGTTGCTGGGTGATGAGGGTGGATATTGGCAGATCGCCCCGACCGAAGCTGCGACGGTGTCGAGGCGCTATCTGGATTCCACCATGGTCTTGGAGTCCACATATGAGACCGCGCAAGGGAAATTTCGTATCGTTGACGCGCTCCACTTGTCAAAGGTCAGAGAAGGCTATTTGATTGGAGAGCACGCAGCACCCGCAATCATACGCATGGTGGAAGGGCTCGAGGGTGAAGCTGAGGTCGATTTCAAGTGCGCTCCTAGGCCAGAGTTTGGCTTGACGGGTCCGATTTGGGTGCCACATCGAAATGGTGGCTATTCCTATGGTGGGCCCGCAACATGCGTGTTGTCATGTGGTCGAGCCAAGCTAGATTTTTCTAGCACGGTCGTTACCGGCCAGTTCAAGGTGGCAGCCGGCGAAAAACACTATTTCAGCATGCGAGTGATATCGCCTTGGGGTGAACGGCCCACGATCTGGACCGAGAAGCGGATCGCGTCCGGGTTGGAAGACACCATCGCTGCCTGGGAGCATTTTGGGCTCCAACACGAATCGACATATGTGGGAGAATACGCCGAAGTGGTTCGCAGGTCAGTGTTCGTTCTGCAGGCCCTATGTTACGCACCAAGCGGGGCCATTGTGGCGGCTCCGACGACTTCGCTTCCTGAATGGTTGGGGGGGATGCGAAATTGGGACTATCGCTACGCTTGGGTGCGAGATGCCGGTCTTACCGTCGGCGCCCTGGCCGCAACCATGAACCACTACAAGGCCAATAGCTTCTTCAATTTTTTCATGGTCGCTGCGGCTGGTCATGTTGACAAGGGGCACCGACTGCAAATTCTCTATCGCATCGATGGCTCACGTCATGTGCCCGAATCTGAATTGGAGCATCTGGACGGCTACCGACATAGCCGTCCCGTGCGTGTGGGCAACGGTGCTTGGGCGCAAGTGCAACTGGACATTTACGGCGAACTGCTCACGGCGGCATTGATTCTGGCTATAGAGGGCAAAGAATTTGAAGACCATGTCGCCGCTTTCTTGCGTGAACTTGCTGACGCTGCCGGTGAGCGCTGGGTGGAGACAGATGCTGGCATTTGGGAGGTAAGGGGAGGGGGCCGCCACTACACGTATTCGAAACTAATGTGTTGGGTCGCTTTGAACGCAGCAATCCAGATGGCAGACCAGCTCAAACCAAGCCAAGCCCAACTTGATCACTGGCGAGAAACATCGCAGAAGCTGAAGGCAACAATTTTGGAAATGGCCTGGAATGACGAGGTGGGGGCATTCACTCAGGCATTTGGCACGAACACTCTTGACGCTGCCGTGTTGATGTTTCCGCTGGTCAGATTCCTGGACGCTAAAGATGAACGGATGCGAGCGACCATCGAGACCATTGCCGAGCACCTCACTGACGAGAACGGATTTGTCTACCGATATCGAAGCAGTGATGGCCTGCCAGGCGGAGAAGGCACGTTCAACATTTGCACGTGTTGGTTAATCGCTGCACTCGCGTCGATGGGCGAAGTGGAGCGAGCAAAAAGCCTCTTTGGCCGCTTGCTAGATCGAGTCAATGACGTGGGGCTCATGTCAGAAGAGCTCGATCCCAACACAGGCGAGCAGCTGGGCAATTTCCCACAAGCATTCACTCATGTTGGCATCATTCTTGCAGCGCGGGCAATCGCTGTTGCAGAGGGAACAGAGGTTGCGCTACAAGCCGCTGAACAAAAGCCGGACTACCAGCAACTGAGCGACGCTTTGGGCGGTGTTAACGCTCCGACGCCATCAGACGCAACCGAACCTTCGTGAATGGCCGACCGGGGCCATCGGTCCATGGTTATGGTGCGCTGAGTAAGCCGGTTTCATTCCAGTGCCAGAGTACTGGGTTCGCGTGTTCGTATCCGAGAACGCAGATGGCGGCAGTGCTGAGGCCGAGACCCTCTCCTTCTGCTGCTGGCAAGTTGACCCAGCGGGCTCCCAAAACTCGTGTGAAATGGCCGTGCCCGACTAGAGCCACATCACCGTCGGTTTCACGGACAAGCTCGATGATCTGATCTGCACGGTTGGACACTTGCTGGGGCGATTCCCCATCGGGCGCGCCATCAGTCCAGAGTGACCACTTGGGGTTGTCGGCGTGGATCTCCTTAGATGTGAGGCCCTCGTAACGCCCGTAGTTCCACTCACAGAGGTCGGCGTTGAGTTCCGGGTTGTCGCTCAGCCCGGCCAGCTGGCAGGTCTCCACGGCCCGCTGCATTGGACTAGACAGGACTCTTGAGAATGTGAACTGGCCCAACCTGTTTCGGGCAGACCGGGCTTCGTCTTTGCCGGCCTCCGTGAGAGGTAGCTCAGTACGGGACGTGTGTTGTCCGGTGATGGTCCAGTCCGTTTGGCCATGACGTAGCAACACGACTAGTTGTTTGCGACTGAGATAGGTCATGCCGGGTCGCCTGGGTCGTGCCAGCCGCCTAGGCCTTGCATCATTTGGGTCGCCTCTTGGGGTCCCCATGTGCCTTTGGCATATGGATGGATTGGGGCGGGAGAATCCAGGATCGGCTGCACAACGCGCCAGCTGGCTTCGACGGCGTCTTCTCGGGCAAAATGCATGGGATTGCCATGCATCGCATCGTCTACGAGCCTTTCGTAGGCCGTTTCTTCTCTACCCAAAGCCGCAGCGAAGTCGACGTTGAGGTCGACAGATTGAGTGACCATCATATCGCCGGGCTGTTTAGCCTGCACGCCGATGCCGACACCGTCGTTAATTCCGAGCCTGAACACCAATTGGTTTTGGGGTGGCGGTTGGTGAGCCTCTGTGAAGATGAGCTTGGGCGGTTGTTTGAAACGAACAACCGCCTCGTTCCCGGTCATTTTCATTGCCTTGCCTGCACGAATGAATACGGGGACCCCAGCCCAACGCCACGACTCGATTTCAAGGCGCAGACCAACATAGGTTTCTGTAGTGGAGCCCGGCGCCACGCCGGTAATTCCTAAGTAGCCGTCATACTGGCCACGGATCACAGACTTAGGATTCACCGGGCGCATCGCCCGGACGACTTTGGCGATCTCATCACGCAAGTCAGTGCTGCTATTAGATACGGGAGCTTCCATCGTCAAGAGGGCCAGTGTTTGGATGAGGTGGTTTTGCACCACGTCGCGCATCGCTCCCACCCCGTCGTAGAAGTTGCCACGATCTTCTACCCCAAACGATTCCGCCATTGTGATCTGGATGCTCGACACATACTGGCGGTTGAAAAGAGGTTCGAACATCGTGTTGGCGAAACGCCAGATCATGATGTCTTGCACCGGCTCTTTACCTAAGAAATGATCGATACGAAATAGCTCATCTTCAGTGAGGACTTCGCTGAGGCTGCGGTTGAGTTTTAACGCTGAGTCCAAGCTGGTGCCGAACGGTTTTTCTATGACGACGCGACACTTTTGGGTTAGATCAGCCGCAGCCAGAGATTGAACCACTCTGCTGAAGAGTGACGGCGGTATTGCCAGATAGAAAAGGGGGAATTTGGCTTCGGCCTGTTCGACACGCTTTCTTACTTCCGAAAATGTATCGGGATGGAGATAGTCGCCAGACATATACGAGATGTTTTGGGCAAAGTCATGGAACTTATCGTGGTCATAGGCCGTGGTGGATTCTTGCGATCCGATTACGGCTTTCTTAGCGTAGTCGCGCAACTTGTCGTCGTTCCACTCGGTGAGAGCGACGCCAAGTATCGGCACCCGCAATTCGTCTCTAACAAAGAGTGAATAAAGGGACGGCCAGAGCTTCACGCGGGCTAAGTCGCCGCTGGCCCCGAAGAGAACGATGATGTCACATGGGTCAGTAGTTACTGCCATTACCTGTCCTCACTTCTTGCCAAACCCTGCGCAACGCCGCCAGTGATGGCTTGTTGCTACTTGTCGAGCAGCTTCTTTACGTGGGCAACAACGTTTTCTGCCGTGATACCCAGGTGTTTGTATACCTCGTCGGCGGGAGCTGAGGCGCCAAATCGATTGAGCGCAACCACATCGTCGACGAACTCGTGCCAACCCAACGGCGATCCCGCTTCAACAGCGACCTTTGGTACCCCTGGTGGAAGCACCGACTCTTGGTATTGCCGATCTTGTTTGCGGAACAAGTCCCATGATGGCATCGAAACAACTGCTGCCTCAATTCCGTCGTTGGCTAGCAGCTCGCGGGCGTCAATCGCTATTGAGACCTCTGATCCAGTTCCGACGATGACCGCATCTTTTCCGTTGAGGTATGTGTAGGCCCCGGCCTCTACTTTCATATTCGTGGTGTCCATCACTGGCAAGCCTTGGCGGCTAAACACCAAAGTGGTCGGGCCATCGGTATGGGCAGTTGCGACTTCCCATGCCTGTACGGCTTCATTGGGATCGGCTGGTCGAATCAATGACATCCCTGGCAGGGCTCGCAGCGCAGCCAAATGTTCTATCGGCTGGTGGGTTGGACCATCTTGACCTAGGCCAATTGAATCGTGGGTAAACACGAAAACAGCCGGTAGCTTCATGAGCGCCGCCAGCCTGAGGGCGGGTTTCATGTAGTCGCTGAAACAGAAAAACGTGGCTGTGAAGGCGCGGAAGCCACCATGACACATGATCCCGTTGGTAATCGAGCCCATGGCGTGCTCGCGCACTCCGTAGCAGATGTTGCGTTCGCGCCATTTGCCGGGACTGACCGCACCTCTGTTGACCAGCTGGGTCATCGTTGAGGGCCACAGGTCAGCGTCGCCACCTATAATCTCAGGCATATTGATTGCCAACGCATTCAGGGCCTTGCCGCCCGACACCCTCGTAGCCTCAGGTTTGTCAGTGGTGCTGTAGGTGGGCATTTCTAGATTCCACTTTTCCGGCAGTTCGTTCCGGAATCGCCTTTCAAGCTCTTGGGCGAGGGCTGGACTTTTGGCCTTGTATATGTTCCAGCGTTGCTCCCAGCGCTCGTACTGTGCCGTGCCATTGTTTGACCCAGAACGCCAGTGCTTGTAGATCTCATTGGGAATTTCGAATGGGGCGTAGTTCCAGCCCAAGCGTTCACGGGTCAAGGCCACATTCTCGGCACCCATCGGGGACCCGTGAACCTTGTAGGTGTCCACAAGTGGTGAGCCATAGCCGATATGGCTGTTCACAGCGATCAGGCTGGGGCGAGTGGTTTCGGCTCGAGCCTTCTCGATTGCTGCGTCAATTGCCTGGACATCGTTCGCGTCCTCTACTTCGAGGGTTTGCCAGCCGTAAGAACGATATCGAGCGGCCGTATCTTCGGTGAACGTAACATCGGTAGGGCCCGAAAGACTAACGTGATTTTGGTCATAGAACACGATCAGCTTGCCCAGGCCCCAGTAGCCAGCCACTGAAGAGGCCTCGCTGGTCACACCCTCCATCATGTCGCCGTCACTTGCGATGCACCATGTGTGGTGGTCGATGATGGTATTTTCGTCGTCGTTGAATTCGGCAGCGAGAATTCTCTCGGCCAGGGCCATGCCGACCGCGTTTGCCAGTCCCTGGCCGAGTGGGCCGGTAGTGACTTCGATGCCCGCTAAATCGTGGCGTTCGGGATGGCCGGGGGTTCGTGAACCGTATTCCCTGAAATTCTTTAGATCCTCGATCGTGCAGTCGTACCCCGCCAGATGGAGAGACGAATAGAGGAGCATTGATGCGTGACCTGCTGAGAGGACAAACCGGTCGCGATCGATCCAATCGGGACGTTCTGGATCGTAGCTCATGTGTCGGGTCCAGAGGGTGTAGGCCAAGGGGGCCAATCCCAGCGGGGCCCCTGGATGGCCGGAGTCTGCCTTTTGCACCGAATCCACGGATAAGAACCGAATGGCGTTGATCGAATCCTGAACGATGTCAGACTCAACTCGTGGAGAATTAGCGGTATCGGTATTGGTCATATCGTTTCCGTTCAATCTCTAAAAAGTTCCATGCAGCGGTGACCTTGCCAGATTAAGCGCTAAAGGTCCGCTAGGAACATTTTCTCACGATTGAGACACTGCCTGGACCACTTGGGGAGATATGTCGAGGATCAGGTCGGCGATATCTTGGATTGCTTCATAGCGACGTGGATAGCTGAGTTCATAGACGGGGATGCGGCTGGCAACATCGGCGAAGAAAAGGAACTGGTTCGATTCGACATTCTGGTCAGTCATGTCGAGGACGAAAGCGTTACGCAGCAAGGTGACTACACGTTCGGCTGCTGCGATTGGCGTGATTTGAGGCGATACAAGAGGGGCATCTTCTGGGTCGGGTTGGTTGATTTGAAAAATAGCGACGACCTCGCTGGGAACGAGTAGATGGCGTGTTTCGCCAACCGGGCCAGATACACGAAATTTGGCGCCGTACGCCTCGAGCAGAGTTTGGGTTGGGTAATTCTTGCCTACAAGTTGTGCGGAGTCCGACCAAAGGCGCAGATCGTGCCCGGTTGAACGAACGTTGATCGTTCCATCCTCGATAGTGAGCGGGCAAATATCATCGGCAATAACCCACCAGCCCGGCTTCGATCCGAGTACAGCAGCCAAAGTTGACTTGCCGGCGCCCGAGTGTCCGCAAAACAAGACAGCGCCGATCGGAGTTTGTACGGCAGAACCATGGATGAGGGCGAAGCCCCGAAAGAACCAGACAAGCGGAATGATTACAGCCGTCAGGATCTCTCTTAGAAGTGTTAACTGCATGTCGCCCTGAAAGATCTTGAGCTCTCGCCCATTGTGATCAACGGCGAAAGCCGCTCCGATCCGGGACGTAAACAAGTATCCAGACTTGGTCGAGAAGACTTCCAAGTTGTAGCGTCCGCCGAAACTGTAGGTTAACTTGGCCGAGCCGGATGCGACCTCTTGACGACTGTGAACCATTGTCACCAGGAGGAGCTGCGAGGCCGGAAGAGGCGAGTTGGTAGTGATATCGATAGTGTCAAGAGATGGCAAGTTGGGCAAAATGTGGTCAAGTGGCTCGCGTGCTCGAATGCCAATGGCACCAAACTGGTATAGATGGTCTGGCATGAACGGGCCTCTTGGGTTCCTTCGCTCGTTTCTTGTGTTGTCAGCTCGGGTGGCTGACTGCGTGGGTCGCTCACTATGAGAGATGAGTCAGCATATATTAGCTGTTGGCTGGGCTTTCCCTGTGGCATAGTTCCGATGTCTGAGCTGGACATTTGAAAGTGGGAGGCAGTTCGGTTTTATGGATAGCGGATTAACTCCTGATAGGTACTTATGTGGGTGGGTGAATCGCCGATTATGTCTTGGTCCGATTCGATCCAAGCATGCGCCTGGAAGGCGTCTTGGCGAGACGGTGGAATAACGCCGATTACGATCTCAACCGATTCACCCCTGGTGCCCAAGAGCCAATATGCGAGCAGCGCAAAGATGAGGCAAGAATCTTGCCCCCGCCAAACTCGAGCCGACCAACGTGCCAATTGCACGAGCCGAGCTTGATCGAGTGGGGCGGTGCCCAACGGAGCGACTGTGCCCCAGCGCTGACCTGTGAATTGTTTGACTTGCTTGGTGAGTGCAGGCAGCTGCTGAAATCGCAGCAAAATTTCGAAGACGATGGCTGCGATGGAAAGTTGTGTGATGACGAGCCATTCGCGGGGCGAGATCGATTTTAGAGTTCTGGCGTAATGACGATATCGCCGGAAAGAGCGTCTGGCGGATTGGTTAACAGCCGAAGCGATCACAAGATTAGGCTTCAGGCCAACCTTTCCTTTCAAGCGTCGGCTGTACGCAAAAGTTCCGCCTCGCACAGCTCTGTAATGAACTTGTCGACATCAGACGATGCTTGGTCATTGTCGACATCATATTCAGCCACTAACCGTTGTTTAACCTCATCAGCTGATGCGCCGTCGTGGATAATCTGCCAGATGCGAGTACCAACTGGATCAAGGCCAAAATAGAATCCGGTCTTGGAATTGAGAATTATCGTTTCGCCTTCGAGCTCGCGGTAGACGACCCCTTCGCCCTTGCTGTAGTGCAACTGCCCTCCTAAGCTAGCCAGTCGGAGTGAAATCTTGGGAGGCCCCAGTATAGCTGCCTGAGTGAACCGTTGAAGGGCAGTGAATTATGGAGCTTTGGTTTTGGCAGGGTGTGGTTTGCTGGCGGGGCCGCAGAATTTTTCTGTGAAATCATTGACGTTGCGTACGGCATCTTCTAAATGTGTGTCGTCCAAAGCTTGCCTGTCTTGGTCGCTTAGACGAGCTACGTCAAAGTTGTTGCGTTCCAAAACCGCTTGGGCTTGTTGAAAACCCTGTGCCAGCTTGTTAGCTTCCTGGGCGATCTTCTTGGGAGCAGTCACTCCCAACTTGTGACCGCTCTGGGTAAGCGTGCCAAAGTATTTCTTTATTTGTGCTGGGTTTGAAGTGTCGGGAGTAGTGGAGAGTTGTTTGTGATAGTTGGTTACGTCTTTGCAGAAGTTGGTTTTTGCCTGTTCTGCCTTTGATGGTCCGCACGCGGCCAGGAGAAAAGCAAGAACAATTACCAGCCACCATAGACGACGAGTGCCAAGCTGAGGCGGCTGTTTGGCACTTGGAGCGTTGGTCACTAGCGCTGGGTCACGACTGGCCCTGGTTGAAATTGATGTATGCGTGTCTGTGAACATTAGAGTACGAAATCTATCGGATGGGTAGCCGTGCTGCACGCATCCTCTCCAATATGTGCAAGTTCGATCGGCGCGATGCTTGAGAGCCCGACGGTCGATATGTGGCACCACGCAAGCGACGCTCGCGTTAAACGTTAGCTGCCTCCGGATCAACGTCTGCGGCTGGCGTGGATTGGGCTGAGTCATCTGGCTCTTTTGCCAGATCGATGGTGCCAGCGAGCTCTGGCGCTGCAAGTTTTCGGGGCGTCGTTTCAACTGGCTGGAGCATTCCGATTTCTTCGTCACCGACCACGCCCAACTCGTTGAACCGGCGCGCGCTGACCAGCACGCGGCCCTCCAAAGAGCCAACTGCCCGATTGTAGGCACCAACAGATCGCTCCAAGTTGGTACCCACATTGCCGATGTGTTCAGCGAATACCTGTAAGCGCTTGTACAGCGTGCGGGCGAGGTCGCTCACAACCTGAGCATTTTCGGCCATGCGTTCTTGTCGCCAGCCGTAGGCAATCGAACGCAACAGCGCAATCAACGTGGTCGGGGTAGTCAATAGAACGTGTTCGTTCAGACCAAACTCGATCAGATCCGGATCAGCCTCCAAGGCAACATTGAAAAATGTTTCGCCCGGCAAGAAGAGCACCACGAAATCGGGTGCCGGCTGAAATTGCTCCCAATACGACTTGGCGGCCAACTTTGTGATGTGAGTGCGGATGCCACGAGCGTGATCCTTCGCCAGCTGTTGGCGGCGTGTATCGTCGTCGGTTTCAAGCGAATCAAGGAACGCCTGCATGGGCGTCTTGGCGTCAATGACCACCTGTTTGCCGCCTGGGAGTTTGACAATCATGTCGGGCCGCAACATGACGTTGTTCTCGTTTTCATTACCAGCTGTGGTCACTGATGCCTGTTCAATAAAGTCGCAGTGGGGTACCATGCCAGCCATCTCGACAACCCGTCGCAGCTGAATTTCACCCCAACGGCCTCTCGTTGACGGCATTCGCAATGCCTGTACCAGATGCCGAGTTTCGTCTTGCAGCTGCT
Source organism: Acidimicrobiia bacterium (assembly GCA_038904395.1). GTDB lineage: Bacteria > Actinomycetota > Acidimicrobiia > UBA2766 > UBA2766 > JBCKKC01. The sequence goes on from JBCKKC010000040.1 coordinate 17,509, forward strand.
TATGTGTCTCCTTGATCGACTGCAACTGCTCACGCACCGCCCCGTAGGCCTCCTGCCGGGCGGACTCCAAGTGCCGGACATGAGAATCGACCTTTGCTAAAGAGTCCCGCAACGGATTCACAAGGTGCTCGATTGTTTGAGTCTGTTTGCTTATGCTGTCGCGGGATGCAGCCTGTTCTTTGGAAAGCGTCTCACGAGCCAATTCGATAAACATTCGATTATTGCGCTCCAAAGCAGCCGCCGATAGAGCACCAAAAGTGTCGCTGATTTCGTTGCGAGCCTTGCCGATAAGCTCGAGCTTCTCTGCCCCCGCCAGTTGTTCGTGCTCTAGATCGGCGTGCGCTCGGGCCAAAGCTTCAGCCAACTCGTAGATTTGGCCAGTCTGGCGAGAACGTTCCGAATCGGCCCTGGTCAAAGCCTGCTCTAGTTGAGCTGCACGTTCCGTCTCTCTGGCCAGGTCACCAGCACTACGTGTGCGTGCCGCAAGCCAACCGATGACCACCCCAGCAGCAGCCCCTAAAGCGGCAAAAAGCAAAGCCCAAATCATTAAAAGTCTCCCTCGGTCGGCGTCCGGCCACGCCCGTCTCCAGATGATGGCAGTATGCCACAGGGGTGTGACAGGAATTGGCTCTCAGGCCAACATTGGGTGGAAAACAAATTCATGTCAATAAGATAAGAAGACTCATTTCCGAATGAGACACAAGGAGGGGTCGCCTAGTCTGGCTTATGGCGCACGCCTGGAAAGCGTGTTGGCGGAAACGCCTCGAGGGTTCGAATCCCTCTCCCTCCGCTGGGCCTCTTCTCAGTTTTTCCTTTTGGCTTTCACTTGGGAGGTTGGGAACTAGTCCTCTCTCCTGGGCCCCAGAGCGGGCCATAGTCGTTTGGACTATTCCCCAACCTCCTTGTGGGCGGTGCGATTTTCGTTCGGCTTGCCTCCTTCAATATTGATGGCCTCGCAAGCTCGGCCTCATATTGTTGGTCTTTGGATGGCTAACCTTGTGTAATTGCGCCTATTTCCCAAGGCTATGAGAATTTGATGTCAATGAAATTTCAGATAGGCAGCAAGGTGTCGGATCCGTGGGTGGGAGAAGTGATGGACGTGGCACTGTCTGCGGCGAGAGCCGCTGGGGAACGGGGCGATATTCCAATTGGGGCAGCTGTGTTCAGTTCCACCGAAATTATTGCAGTTGCTGGGAACGAACGGGAACTTAAGCACGACCCAACCGCTCACGCCGAAATCGTTGCTCTACGTGAGGCTGCAACCAAGATTGGCAACTGGAGGCTGTCCGGATTGAGTCTGTGCGTCACTCTCGAGCCGTGTCCCATGTGTGCGGGCGCGTTGGTGAAGGCCCGCTTGGACAGTTTGGTATATGGGGCGAGTGACCCAAAGGCTGGAGCAGCAGGCTCCCTCTACAACATTTGCCAAGACAAACGGCTCAATCATCAACTCGATATCACCAGCGGCGTCAAAGAAACCGAGGCCGCACAAATCCTCAATGATTTCTTCGCTGGCAAACGCACCTGATCATTAGTTCCCGGCAGCTATTAAACTCCCTCAACGGAGGAGTCGCATAGTGGACTAGTGCGCGGCACTCGAAATGCCGTGGGCCTGCAAAGGTCCCGAGGGTTCGAATCCCTCCTCCTCC
>JBCKKC010000041.1:0-18521 GCA_038904395.1 Acidimicrobiia bacterium
TCCACGCTGGGACTGTGCATAGTGACTCCAGTCGCAAGATGGTTCGCTTGTTATTGATGTTGTCGGCAGGTAGCGGGGATTCTTTAGAGATTTGTTGGGATTGTTTCGCAGGTTTACCGTTGGTGATGGCGCCTGTCATGCAGTGTCGGTCGCTTGAGTGGGCCCTAATGTGTCCGGTTTGCTTGGGCTGAGTATTTGGTTCTACGCGCCGGTTGGGGTTTCCGAGTCATGGGATGCCACCGGCTTGCTCGGGGACTTGGGGTTAGACTGCGGAGCGACTCGGTCCGACTAAGGAGATGGGGCCCGCGTCTGCTTTATACCGAGGAGGGTGGAAGCGGAGATTGTGGTGTTGGTTTCGGGTAGCTGAACGGTGTCGGTTGGGCTAGCTACCGTGTGCGATTGGTAGGCTCCGTCCGCAGGGTTCTGGTAGATGTCGATCGTGCGGGCTATCGGGTCGATGACCCAATATTCGGGGATTCCAGCATTTGCGTACTGGTCGCGTTTGGGTCCTCGGTCGTTGCGTTGTGACGAGATGGCAATTTCTACAACAAGGACACAGTCAAGGGCGGTCGGCGAAGTGTCTTCGTCCCACGTCTCGACACCGCCACGAACTATGAAAACATCCGGCTCAGGAACAGAGTCTGCGGACACTCGCAACGGGGCGTCTGCCCGGACGTGAAAGCGTGTTGAGTACGGGCTTTCCAAGAGTCGGCGAATTCGGTCTGTGTGGAACCAGTGTTTGTTGCTTTGAGGTGTCATGGCGACTAGTTTGCCATGAAGCAGTTCGACGGGCACATCTTCGAGGAAGCCGGCCTCGACGATTTGCAAGTAGAGGTCGGCGGAGATGGGCCATTGCTCATCGTCCGGTCCTGGCGGGGCCTTGAAGACCAATTTGCCGCCAAGCAGTTCAACGTGCGCATCTTCTAGAAGGCCAGCTTCAACGATTTGCAGGTATAGATCAGCTGGAATTGGCCACTGGTCTAGATCTGAAACGGGTTCCTTCAGGGCTTTCGACATACCTACATGATAGGCAAGATCGGATCGATTGCGAAGATCCCGCCCGGGCAACAGCTAGGCAAGGTCATTACTGATTGAGATGCCCGCCAGATCTGCAGGAGGTGATACTGGTTTGTTGCACGCTAAGTTCAAGCTGTCAGCCCTGTTGAGCTATCGGCTTTCGGCGAAGGGCCTGTGATGCTGGCGCTTGACACCGGTTGTTGCAAGTGACCGTAGGGCTTTTTCGAGCGTAGCGTTAAACGATTAGATGGTGTCTCGGGTCCACATCCCGGGCCTTCTTTGCGCACTTCGGCCTTAGATCTCGTTCGGTTCTGAGGGGGAATATTGAGGGGCACTTCGTGTCCAACCTTTGAAAGTGGCTTAGCGGGGCCTTCCTTTGCTAACTTCGATACACTTCGCGTCGATGACCTGCATGAAGGGCTATGACCGTTAGAGTCTCGTCGCGAATATCGGCAATGATTCGCCAGTTGCCGACCCGGTAGCGCCACAGATCTCCTAGCCGGGAGCCGCTCAGAGGTTGTCCATAGGCACGTGGGTTATCGGAGCCGTCAATGCGGGTGGTGAGAAAGTTGAGAATACGCGATGCAACCTGACGATCGAGTTTCCGCAGGTCGCTAGCAAAGGGATCAGCGAATTTGACCTTGTAACTCATAGGTCGTATTCAGCAATCAGATCGGACAGTGGGTGTGAAGTAGCCTTGCCTGATGCCAAGTCTTCTAACCGAGATTCGCCTAGATATATGTCCTCGAGATCTTCAAGATATGACGTCAGGGCAGCACGGGCATAGAACGATTTTGATCTACCAGTACGTTTAGACAACTCATCTAAGCGTTCTTCAATATCGTTGGGGAGTCTTACAGCCAGCATCGGTTTTGCCTCCATCCCTTCAGAGCAATGCGTCATACAAGTATAACAGAGCAAGGCAGTATCAGCCCTTAACGGAAATCGGCCGCCACGAGAGGCACAGGATGCTGGCCCTCGACACCGTTTGTTGCAAGCGACCGTAGGGATTTTCTAGCGTAGCGTTTAGCGATCAAGGCGGACGATGGAGACTGATCTTACTTGTTGCCGAGGAGGGTGGCGGCGGAAATAGTGGTGTTGGTTTCGGGTAGTTCAACAGTGTCGGATGGGCCAGCTACCGTGTGGTCTTGGTAGGTTCCGTCGGCAGGATTTTGGTAGACGTCGATTGTGCGGGTGATCGGGTCGATGACCCAATATTCGGGGATTCGTGTTTTGGCGTAGAGATCGCGTTTGGGTCCCCGGTCGATGCGTTGTGATGAGACCGCAATCTCGACAACCAGCACACAGTCGGCCTGTATCGCCTGCTGATCCATCTTCCAATCCTCGAAGGATCCTCTCAGCACGAGAACATCAGGCTCGGGCACCGAGTATTCCGATGAGCGCATGGGCCCTTGTGAACGTACGTGGAAGTCGCTGGGGTAGGCGGATTCAAGGACGCGGCGGAGGCGTTCGATGGAGTACCAGTGCTGGGGGCTTTGAGGAGTCATGGCGACTAGTTTGCCATGAAGCAGTTCGACGCGCACATCTTCGAGAAAGCCGGCATTGACGATTTGTAAGTAGAGATCGGCGGGGATGGGCCATTCGTCATCTTCTGACTTGGCGACTAGTTTGCCATGGAGCAGTTCGACGGGTGCATCTTCGAGTAGGCCGGCTTCAACGATTTGTAAGTATAAATCGGCGGGGATGGGCCATTGGTCGAGGGCCGGTGTTGGATCTTGCATCACTTTCGACATACTTACATGATAGGCAAGATTGGATCTGATCCGAAGACCTGCGACGGCAACATGCTCACCAACTTTGGGATAGATACCGGTATCATCGGCAGGATGCGATTCAAATTTTTGCCACAAGCGGTTGAAGATGTCGTCCTTGTTGAGCCGAAGATCCTCGGTGACAAGCGAGGCTTGTTTTTTGAGGTCTATCGGGCAAACGAATTCCACGACGCTGGGATTGACACAGAGTTTGTGCAAGACAATCAGTCACGTTCGCTGCGGGGCACTCTCCGTGGCTTGCATTTTCAGATCGGTGATGCTGCCCAAGCAAAGCTAGTGCGAGTGGCGGCCGGTCGCATTTTCGATGTGGCAGTTGACATCCGCCCGACCTCTAGTACTTACAAGCAGTGGGTTGGCGCCGAATTGTCGGACGAAAACCATTGCCAGCTATTTGTTCCCGAGGGGTTCGCTCACGGCTTTGCTGTTTTGAGTGACTATGCCGATGTTGTCTATAAGACTGGGCCTGCGTATTACACACCCGAGGCGGACCGTGTGATCCGTTGGGATGACCCTGACATCGATATTGAATGGCCTTTGCTCGCTGATCGGCTGATTTCAGACCGCGATGCTTCTGCTCCGTTCTTGGCTGATGTGGAAGCCGAGCTCAAAGCACACTTGCCTTAGTGGGACGGTAGGCCCACTCAACAAAACTATGAGCGTGGCTTGCAATTGAGTCGAGATGGCGGCAATCTGGTGATTGACGTTGTTATATCAACCTGTAGGACGCATCGACGTGGACTTCGCACAAGCCATTTTCTTAATAGCCCTTGTGGCGGTGGCCGGAATTATTGCCGCGTTCGCTCTGTTTGTCCTGTCGACATCGGTGTGGGGTTCAACTTCGCGTTGGCAGAAACGCCAGTAGTGACAGAGAGGCAGTAGGTTGTTTACGAGAGGGTCGGTATATAGGGGCAAGACGGGAATGTGGGCCTTCTCGGCTCATCGCATCACGGGCTTCTTGGTCTTCATGTTTTTGCTCTTGCATATTGTTGATGTATCACTTGCCGGTATCAGCGGCGACCTTTATGACCGGGTGCATGCGTTATATGGAAACGTGTTCCTGCGCATGTTTGAGGTTGGCCTCTTGGGTGCTCTCGTCTTTCATGCCCTCAACGGTTTGCGAATAATTGCCGTCGATTTCTTTGGCTCAGCGCTGCGTTACCAGAGGCAGTTGGCCATGGGGGCGGCTGGTACCAGCTTGATTGTGACAGCTCTCGGAGGGCTGGTTATCATGTGGCCATGGCTCACCGGAAGCCCGATGTTTTAGGGGGCTAGGGTCAGCGTGATGCCTAACACAATACGGCACCACAACGTGTGAAAGAGAAGAATGGTCCAGACGCAAGATCCATCAAAACCCGATAGCGAGCCAACGGTGCTACGAGCCCGACCTTCTGGCTTGAGCTCGACGCCCGGTAGGCGACCCAACACCGAAACTATCTTTTGGTACTACATGCGCATTTCCGGGCTTGTGCTTGTCTTTCTCGCTCTGATCCATTTCGCCATCACGCACATAGTGAACGATGTCGTCGACACTGACTATGAATTTATCCAGGCCCGGTGGCAGAATCCGCTGTGGCGGGCTTTCGATTGGGCACTACTGGCTCTAGCCCTTAGTCATGGCCTTCTGGGAATCCGTGCCATTTCGGAGGACTATGTGAGCTCGGCCCGAATGCGTGTATTCCTTAAAGGAGTGCTCTTCGTTGTTGTTGGTGGGCTTTTCATCTTGGGGACGATTACAGTTTTTACGTTCAAGACTTGATCGTGAGTCTGCAAGCTAGAGAGCAATCGCGAAGCACTGCGGAACGGAACAACAATTTCAATGACAATCAAACTTGATCTCGATACTGCTGAGGCACAACGGTGGCATGACATTCTGAGTACTAGCGCCGACAAGGCGATGGACTCGCTCGGTGGAATTGCTCACGGTAGCTGGGGTGACGACAGTGGCTGGGGGAGTGACGGCACTGCAACAGTGCTGGCCGACAAAATCGCCGAAGATGCAGCTCTCGGCTACCTGGCTGACACTGTGAAGGGCGTCAGCGTGTTCTCGGAAGAGATTGGGCTCGTTGAGGGCTCAAGTGGCACCCTGATTATTGTCGATCCACTAGATGGCACCAACAACGCTGTGCGTGGTATCCCGCACTGGGGCTATAGCGCGGCTGTCATTATCGATGACGTGCCGGTGGGCGCTTATGTACGTCAAGCGTCTGGGCTGGAGTTCTTCGCTTGGCGCAAGGGCGGTGCTTGGTGTGGCGAGTCGCCGGCGCATTGCAGTCCGGTTACCCGTATTGGTGATGCGGCGATTGCATTGCAACGCCCCGTCGATCCGGCCGCGTTCGATTTATTCCGCTCTGTGTTGACGAGTTGTAAATTGCCCCGCATGTTTGGCGCTGCCGCTATTGACCTCTGCTATGTGGGTGCCGGTTTCTTGGATGGCTATTTGAATGTCAACGCAAATCCACTGCTTCCTTTTGGTGAGCGGGTTGTTGACTATGCTGCTGCAGCGATCTTCATCGAAGCAGCCGGTGGCATGATCACCGACATCGCCGGCAATTCCGTTTCGTATGCGCCATTGGCTCATCAGCGCAGCCCCCTGTTGGCGGCGAGTACACCGCAACTGCACGATGAACTATTGAGGTTGGTCGTGAGTGGTGGTGCGCTCTAGCCTCTTGTGAAACCCGGGCCGAGTCCGGGTCGACTACTATCGGGTGGATGAAAATTGCTCGGGGCGGGCATCAGAAGATTCCTCGTCCACCCAAGTGGACGCTGGCGCCGGTGCCGGACTGGTTCCAAGTAGCGCGAGATTTCCAGATCGATCGTGAATTTCTTGACGGGCGCATCTTTGGTGGGCCGGGTAAGTTGTTTGGCCCCGCCGAAGGCGGGGCCCTGCCAATTTTGCAACCGGGCTCGCTCTCGTCGTCGGCGGCTACCGAGGAAACAACCTGGCGGCGCATTATGGGTGAAGACAGAACCACCCTGCACGACGCCGCTGTCCTAGTAGTGCTTTTTGCCGGCGAAATCACTTCGTCTGGGGGGCCTGAGCTACTTCTTGTGAAACGTCGCTCCGACGCTCCGGCGCATCCCGGAGAAATTGCCTTCCCGGGGGGCCGCAAGCACGACGATGACGCAAGTCTGTTGGAAACGGCATTGCGTGAGGCCGAGGAAGAGACCGGACTAGCTCGGAGCCATGTGGAAGTGTTGGCTTCCATGCCTGCTACCCGTACGGGCGGATCCCGTTACGTTGTTACGCCCTACCTGGCGTGGGCCAACGCGGTCGGGCCCCTGGCGCCACAAGAGAGCGAAATTGAATCGATCCTCACCGTGCCAATATCTCACCTTCTAGACCCTGACGTCTATCGGATCGAACGCTGGTTTCTGCCCAGATCAGCCGATCGCTATATCGAAATGTACTTTTTCGATATCGGCGGTGAAACCATCTGGGGGTTCACCGCCCGAGTCCTCCATCAGCTCTTGGCCTTCCTGTTCTCAGACTGAACGCAAGAATACTTACGATTTGTTGTATCGGCCTCAGGACCCCCGGCTCCGTTCGTCATCCTGAGGGAGCGCAGCGACCGTGAGGATCCACCTGCGGCGAAGCCACAGACCACCCGAATACTCGATCCATTTTGAATTGCTCGCTTCGCTCGCAATGACGAAAGGCCAGGTAGCGCCGCTCTGGCGAGGGGACGCATGAATAGATACGAAAAAGTTCAATTTGTTACTAGAGATTCAGGCTTCTATTAGATAACTTCCCTATCGTTGATGTAACTCGTTTTTCGTGTGGGGCGGGGAGAGTCTTTATCGTGTTGAGTGACCAGGGAGAATGGCCAGTGGACATCGAGATTGGTATTGGCAAGAGTGGTAGACGGGCTTATGGCCTAGACGACATTGCGATCGTGCCAAGCCGGCGCACACGGGACCCGCTAGATGTCGATATCAGCTGGGAGATCGACGCGTTCAGTTTGGATTTGCCTCTCATGGGGGCTGCTATGGATGGGGCTATATCTCCAAAGAGCGCCGTCACGTTGGGTCGTCTGGGCGGTCTTGGCGTCCTCAACCTAGAGGGATTGTGGACTCGCTATGCAGACCCCGAGCCCTTCTATGAAGAGATTGCTCAGCTCGGACCAGAGCAGGTCACGAGACGAATGCAAGAAATTTACCGGGAACCGATCAAGGATGAGTTGGTAGCTCAGCGTATTAGTGAAATTAAGAGCGGTGACGTGGTGGCCGCCGCATCTTTGACGCCTCAACGGGTTGAGCAGTACAGCAAGCTTGTCCTCGATGTTGGTTTGGACGTTCTTGTAATTCAGGGCACCGTTGTGTCGGCGGAACACCTTAGTGAAACTTCCGTGCCGCTCAATCTGAAAGAATTTATTCGTACTTACGACTTGCCTGTGATCGTGGGCGGTTGCGCATCCTATTCGACGGCATTGCACCTGATGCGCACCGGCGCTGTCGGTGTCTTGGTTGGTGTCGGGCCTGGCCAGGCCTGCACCACACGTGGCGTGTTGGGCATTGGAGTGCCCCAAGCAACCGCTGTCGCCGATGCTGCCGGAGCTCGTATGCGCTATCTGGATGAGACCGGGCGTTACGTACACGTGATTGCCGATGGTGGCATGCGCACAGGCGGCGATATTGCCAAAGCCATCGCTTGTGGGGCCGACGCAGTCATGTTGGGATCACCGCTGGCAAGCACCCAAGAAGCACCAGGACACGGCTATCACTGGGGCATGGCCACATTCCACCCCGACCTGCCACGAGGCACACGTGTCAAGGTGGGCACAATAGGCACAACCGAAGAGTTGCTAGTCGGTCCAGCCAAAGAAAATGATGGACGCCTAAACCTTTTCGGGGCGCTGCGCACATCAATGGCAACTTGTGGCTACCAAAATGTGAAAGAATTCCAAAAAGCTGAAGTGATGGTAGCGCCGGCTCTCAAGACTGAAGGCAAGTCCTTGCAGCAAGCCCAGCATGTCGGCATGGGCTGAATCCGGGATGCTTGGAGCGGGATCGCAAATGCGCCTCGCTCGCTGACCGTGTTCCCGCACCACGCTCGCTCGGCGTCATTTGCGATCCCGCTCCAGATTCGGAGTCTTCTGATCCGACATGCTGGGCTGCTGCATTTGCCTTAGTCTTGATTCGCCGGAAAAGGTGGGGAATACGGATGCGCCTCGCTTCGCTCGGCGGCATTTTACATAAGGGGATGAGTAATGAAGGTAAGTAGACCAGAATACGAGAATGCTACGGGTAAGCCAGATGAGTATGACACCGTTTTGGTGGTGGACTTTGGGGCGCAATATGCTCAGCTGATTGCCAGGCGTGTGCGTGAGGCGAGGGTGCATTCTGAAATCGTTCCGCCCACGATCACGGCTGCCGAGATTCGCGAACGCAATCCGAAGGCAATCATTTTTTCAGGTGGGCCTGCCTCGGTTTATACTCCGTCAGCACCTCGGATTGATACTGCCATCTATGACCTCGGCGTGCCCATCTTCGGTATCTGCTATGGGCATCAGTTAGTGGGATTGGATCTGGGTGCCTCACTGCGCAAGGGTGGCGCGAACGCCAGCGGTGGTGGCGAATCAATCCCGGGTGAATATGGTCGCACACGCCTTACCTTGGCCAAGAAGCAAGAGTCAATTCTTTTCGAAGACATGCCTTCTGACCTCGATGTTTGGATGAGTCATCAGGATGCGGTTGAGCACGTGCCCGAGGGCTTTCGGTCAGTAGCGACAACTCAGTTTTCGCCAGTCGCAGCGATGGAGTGCCCTGATCGCAACATCTATTCGGTCCAGTTTCATCCCGAAGTTATGCATACGGAGAGAGGTCAAGAAATCCTCAAACGATTCTTGTTTGAGGGGGCTGGCTGTCGTCCCAATTGGACGCCCACGTCGATAATTGAGAGCCAACTCACGGCGATTAAGACCCAGGTTGGAACCGACGGCAAGGTTCTTTGTGCTCTCTCAGGAGGGGTCGATTCGGCAGTCGCGGCCGCTCTTGTACACAAGGCAATTGGCGATCGTCTGACTTGCGTGTTTGTTGATCACGGCCTGTTGCGTAAGGGGGAGGCAGAGCAGGTTGAAGAGACGTTTGGCCGGCTTCTCAACATCGATCTTGTCCACATAAAAGCAGAGGATCGGTTCCTTGAAAAACTGGCTGGGGTCACCGATCCCGAGACGAAGCGCAAAATCATCGGCGAGACGTTCATTCGGATTTTCGAAGAGGTCGCCGTTGAGCACCAAGATGCCCAGTACCTCGTTCAGGGTACGCTGTATCCCGATGTTATAGAGTCAGGTCCGCCCGGAGCGGCCAAAATTAAGAGTCACCACAATGTGGGTGGCCTGCCCGAAGACATGGCTTTCGAGCTGGTCGAACCGCTCAGGGAACTGTTCAAAGACGAAGTGCGCCAAGTTGGTACTGAACTCGGTTTGGCTGAAGAGATCGTCTGGCGTCAGCCTTTCCCAGGGCCAGGGCTGGCGGTGAGAATCATCGGCGATGTAACAGCGGAGCGCCTCGAGATCTTGCGCAATGCCGATGCCATCGTGCGGGAAGAGATCCATCGGGCTGGACTTTCACGTGAGCTGTGGCAGAGTTTTGCAGTCCTGGCAGCAATCCGGTCAGTGGGTGTGATGGGCGACGAGCGCACATACGGACACCCGATCATTATCCGGGCTGTCACCTCTGATGATGCCATGACCGCCGACTGGGCCCGCCTTCCCTATGACCTGCTCGAGAAGATGTCCTCGCGTATCGTCAACGAAGTCCCCGGCGTAAACCGCATCGCATATGACATCTCCTCGAAGCCTCCCTCAACCATCGAATGGGAATAGGCTGCCCGTCCTAAGCGGTTTTCTTTATCTTCAAATCAAACTGTTCCGCTAGGTTTCGAGCTATTTTTTCCGCCAGCTGGTCGGAATCGATGACGTGAGTTTGGTGAGTTTTCTCTTGGCGTAGTCTTTCAATGAGCCACGAGCGAGCGAGTTGCGTTACCCCAAGACCCTGTCCGCTAGCGATAGCACGCATTTCTTGAATAAGTTTTGGATCCAAACGCAATGCGAAAGTCAGCTTAAGATCTGAGGCTACGTCCACATCGGCATTTTCGAGGTCCATTTCGGACGTATCGGTTGAGTCCCAGTACTCAGCTTCTTCAGCGTCGGTCCGAAACTTTTTCACATCAGAATTCGGCTTATCTTTCATTCCCCGTATCTCCATTGACAAATCGTAACCATTCACGTCCCCCGCCCCGTCATCCTGAGCCCAGGCGTCAGCCTGGGCGTGAGGATCCATCTGGGGCGAAGCCGCAGGTCCACCCGCCTGGTCGAGCCATTTTGAAGTGCTCGCTGCGCTCGCAACCGGGGACACCCCGGTCGCCCCGACGGACTGGATCCTCACGGTCGCCTAGCGGCTCCCTCAGGATGACGAACTGCTGGTAACGACGCTCCGGTCGAGAGGTGCTGAATGGATACGACAAATCCTAGTGTATTGCAACGCCATACGCAAGCTCGAAGCTTCTGCTGCGATAGCTTGAGCCGTTGTCCCACAGGCTAGGCTTTGCTAGATGGGCCAACAACTACTCGATATTTCACGCACGATTAGTCCAGACATGGTTACGTATCCGGGCGACCCCGCAATAGTCACGGACTATCACATCAAGGGGCCGTTCCAGCTGACCTCTCTGGAGGGATTTACCGTTCACACAGGCACGCATCTTGACGCGCCCAGACATATTCGGGCCGATGGGGCCAGTCTCGACCAATTTCCGCTCGAGAGGTTTCTGTTGCCGGCTGTGGTCGTTGAGGTTCCCGACGTTGTCGATATCGTTGACGTTGAGCATCTCCCGGAGTCGGCCAAGCATCATGCGGTTTTATTCAAGACACGGAATTCGGTGCTCCCGGATACTGGCCCCTTCGTCGAGGATCACGCTTATATCTCTGCTGCCGCCGCAGAGGCTCTGGCCGCTCAAGATATCTCTCTGGTGGGCTTTGACTACCTGAGCGTCGACAGACATGGTGATAGCGACTTCCCAGCTCATCGATCGCTACTGGAGGCGGACAAATTGATTCTTGAAGGTTTACAGTTCCGTGATGTGGGTGCTGGTTACTACTGGTTGCTAGCGGCCCCGCTGCGCATTGCCGGCGCCGACGGTTCGCCAGTGCGTGCAGTATTGATGGGGCCGTAGCTCGTGTCACACCCGGAGTCCTCGCAGCTACGCAGCCTGTTGTTGCGTAGGCTGTGGGGTCCGATGGCTGCTGCCGTCATTCTGGTGGCACTCTCTGTAGCGGGTTACTCTCAGCTGGAGCATTGGTCACTCTTTGATGCTCTCTACATGACTGTCATCACGTTGGGCACTATCGGTTTCGGAGAGGTGCGTCCGCTTGACACTTCTGGTCGCCTGATCACGATGGCAATTATTATCTTCGGCTTTGCCGTGATCGTTTACACTGCGGCCAGTTTGTCGGATCTGTTTCTATCGGGCGATCTAGCGAGAGCTTTCCAGAAAAGGAGACGTCAACGAATGAAAGACAAACTTTCCAATCACGTAATCGTTGCCGGGGCTGGGCGGGTCGGTATGGCTACCGTGCGCGAACTCCGTGCCCGGAGAATGCCAGTCTTAGTGATTGATCCAGACCCCAATAAGGAGCCGGTTGTCAGTGCAGCCGGCGCTGTATTCAGCGTTGGTGATGGCCGAGATGCTACGGACCTCGATGTGGCAGGCATCCACAGAGCTGTGGCCCTGGTGGCGACGGCTTCGGATGATCCCACTAATCTTGTTGTCATCCTAACGGCAAGAACGTTGCGCCCTGATCTGCGTCTCGTGTCGCGTGTTTCACAGTCAGATTGGACGGACCGGCTCGAGCGGGCCGGCGCAGATCTTATCGTCTCTCCCTATGAGACCGCCGGCACCTCGTTAGCGATCACGGCCGCATCACCTTCTATACTCGACATTCACGATCTGCCTGACCTGGGATTACGGACCGAAGAGTTACAGATTGGCAAAGGTCATCCTCTGGAGGGGTCCAGGCCTGGGGAACTCTCGCTACGCTATCCTCACGTGCTGTTTCTCGCTGTCCGGCGTGCTGACCAGCAGCATCGCTTCGTCGAGTTTGAAGACATCATCCGAGAGGATGATGTCTTGGTGCTGCTCGGCCCTCCCGACCAGATCGACCTCGTCGTCGACAGCAAGGTCTGATTCAGGGCCCATCCACGGTGGCAGTCCATGTAGACTAGACATGGTTGTCTAATGTGTCTAGACTACGCTGGATGGATAGCGGTGCGGTTCGCAAACGACTCAGAAGAAATGGAGCTCAACACGATCGGACTCGTGGAAGTCACGAACGATGGGAATGCCCATGCGGGAAGCATCGCACGACAATTCCGCATCCCAAGAAAGACATTGGGATCGGGCTACTCAAAGCGATCGAAAGGGATATGCAAGACTGTCCGCACTTTGATAGGGAGTGGTTGGCATGAGGAAGTCTTATAGGGCTGTCTATCGACGGGATTCAGGTAATCAGTGGTTTGTTGAGATTCCGGAAATACAAGGCTGTCATACTTACGGGCGCACCCTTGAATCGGCACGCAAAAATGCCTTTGAAGTTGTTGCTCTGTGTCTTGAAGTAGAACCGGACACCTTTGAAATCGAAGATGATATCCAGATGCCTGACGAAATTTCCGCTGCACTGGATGCGGCTAGAGAGTCTCAGCAGCAAGCCATTGAAGCCCAGCGCGCAGCAACCCGGCGTGTTCGCGACGTTGTCAAGCAGCTACATAACAATGAGGGCTGGAACATCCGTGATACAGGCAAGGCCGTAGGTCTTTCCTACCAACGTGTGCATCAATTGACAAAAGAGTAACATTGACCCGAAATTATGGAAAGACAAACGCAAACGCCGTCGTTGATTCGCTGTGACCAGTGTGCGAATGGCCACCTACGCCCTGCCCACAGAAGCCAGGTCGAGGACAAAGGCCCGCATCATGCTGTGATCTTCGACGTGCCCGTTCTCGAATGCGAATCTTGTGGCGAAATTTGGATCGAAATGGATGTTGCCAAACGGCTCGACCAAATGTTCACCGACATGTTGGAAGCAGATTCGGAACTAACGACCCGCCACTACGAAGCCGCCGCCTAGCCTTCCTGATTCTTGGCGTCCAGAGTTAAATATGGCAAATCATGTTCAATGTTACGGGACGGACGCCCTCAACGTTGAATAGTGGCCTCTTGGGCGCTCGGCTGTGTTTTGACCATGGCTACCTTTGGCTTGGCCTTGGGGGCGTCCGTAAGGGAAATGGCCAATTGCTTTATGGTCAAGCCTTGACTATTAACGATCCTTTCCGGTGGAAGGGATCTCGCCCCAGCTAGCGAGGGCGGCATGCCGACCATCATGGGCGAACGAATGTTCGACTATGATGGTCGGCATGCAAAGTTTTGTTCATCTGCATTGTCATTCGAATTTCTCGTTTCGTGAGGGGGCGATGCCCCTTGACGGAATGGCTCAGGCAACTGCTCAGATGGGTATGCCTGCTTTGGCACTTACGGATCATCTTGGTATTTATGGGGCTGTGCGTTTTACGAAGGCCTGCCGAGAGGTGGGGATAAGGCCGATCATTGGTGCCGAGCTGGTTGTTCAGCCCCCGGCCGATTGGCCGAATCCAGCTACTGTCGGCAAGCAGAGCGGGGGCCGGGTTGCCATGTCTTTGGGGCGTCCAGGCACTCCCGACTTTCGAGCTGGCAATCATCTCGTTGTATTGGTTCGTAACCAGGCCGGATATGCGAACTTGTGCCGCCTGATTACGTCTCTTCATTGTGAGGGCGATTTGTCGAGCGGGATCCGGTGGGTAACATTTGTTTCTCATTTCGAGGGTTTGCATGTGTTGTCTGGGTGTCGATTGGGTGAAGTGTCCCGTTGGCTTGCATGTAGAGAGTGGCAACTGGCCTTAAGGGCTGCTATTCGGTATCGCGATTTGCTTGGTTCGTCATATTCGCTTGAAGTGACCCAGAGGCATGATGCGCCAATTCTTGGGGAATTAGGTGAGCGGATTGGCGTGCGTGTTGTGGCCACTAACAACGTTCACTATCTCCATTCCGAGGATTGGAAGCTGCATGAGACTTTGGTGGCGATTCGGAACTTGGACCATGTTGATACGCGGTCGGATTCAAGAGAAGGCAGCCCCACCGCATTCCTCAAGTCGCCCCAAGAAATGCGAGCCCTATATCGAGGCTACGAACAGCTATGTGATGCAACTCTTGAAATTGCTGCTGATTGCCAGTTCGAATTCGACTTTTCGCAGCACCATTTGCCTCAAGTAAGCAACCTTGGAAAGCAGGGGACCGGCCAGACTGATGTTGCGACTCAATTGCGGCATGCTTGTGAAGCAGGCCTTGACCGAAGAGGGCTAGACCCTGCTAGCCCAAAGGTTATCGACCAGCTCGATCACGAACTCGACACGGTGATTTGGCTTGGGTTTGCCGGATATTTTCTTCTTGTTGCCGAGATCGCTGACCAGATTAGATCGATGGGGATTCGTTGCGCATGTCGAGGTTCTGCTGCGGGCAGCCTTGTAACTTACTTGCTTGGTATTTCCGATGTAAATCCTCTAGAGCACGATCTTTGCTTTGCCCGTTTTTTGAGCGATCAGCGGCGCACTTTGCCCGATATCGATCTCGATGTCGAGTCACATCGTCGGGGCGAAATCATTTCTTGGCTAATGGAGCGTTTTGGAGTTGAGTCAACTGTTTTGGTGGGGGCTGTATCAACGTATCGTGCTAGAGGGGCAATCCGTGAAGTCGGCAAGGCACTCGGCTATAACGAGTTTGAGTTGGCAAGGATTGCCAAAATTTTTCCTCACGTGCGTGCCGGCAATATTGCGACGGCACTTGAGGAATTTCCCGAGTTAAGTGGCGTCGATCTTTCTGCCCACAAAGATCTTTTTGATTTGAGTGTCCAGCTGGATCGGTTTCCTCGGCATCTCTCGATGCATCCCTGCGCGGTGATCCTTGGCCCGTCATATTTGCGCGATTATATACCGCTGCAGCCAAGCTCAATCGAATTGCCGATGGCCCAATTCGACAAGGATGATGTCGAAGCGTTGGGGTTCGTCAAGCTCGATATTCTTGGCGTCCGTATGCAGTCGGCTATATCGCATGCGTTGCGAGAGATCGAGCGTGTTGGTGGTGAAGCTTCAGCGCCCGACTTGGCAGCCATTGCCCCTGATGACCCATCCACTTTTGCTCTGATTCGTTCCTCGAAAACTCTGGGATGCTTTCAGATTGAATCGCCTGGGCAACGTGAGCTGCTGGGCCGACTCTTGCCGAATGAGTTTGAGGATCTAATTGCTGACATTAGTTTGTTTCGACCCGGCCCGATGAAGGCCGATATGATTAGTCCCTTTTTGATTCGTCGCCACGATCCGAGAAGGATCCCGGCGATACCGCCAATCCTGGATTCGGTTCTTGGCCCCACTCATGGGGTGATTATTTTCCATGAACAGGTCATCCGTGTGTTGGCCCGAATCTTGGGTATCACAGAGGCTGAGGCCGATGTTATCCGACGCCAACTTGGTCCTCTCGAATCCGACGAAATGACAAAGCTAGGAGAGCGCTTCCAAAGCCAAGCCATCAATAAAGGCCTCAGTAGCAGAGAGGCAGGTGAGCTTTGGGCCGAGATAGCAGCATTCGCCAGCTTTGGTTTCTGTAAAGCTCATGCCGCAGCGTTCTCTGTGCTGACCTACCAATCGGCCTGGCTCAAGGCTCACTATCCGGCCGCCTTCTTCGCTGGCATCCTTACCCACGACCCAGGTATGTATCCCAGACGCTTGCTCTTCCAAGAGGCAAAACGCTGCGGCGTAGAAATCCTCCCGATCGACATCAACCAGTCCGGCCCCGAATACGTGCTTGAGGGTAGTGCTGTCAATCCGATGCCGGTGAAATGAGCGAAAAATGGGGCTTCATGCAATTCGGATGAGCTTGAGCGACGTTTCGGGAATAGCCAAACGCGATATCGAGTCGATCTTGCGGGCACGTCAATCACGGCCATTCAGCTCGTTGGAAGATTTCTTGCGGCGCACTAATGTGCCCAAGCCTGTTGTGTGGAAGTTGATCAAAGTGGGTGCGTTCGATGAGCTGGCTCCCCATGGGCGACGCGCCTTGTTGTGGAGACTCTACGAGCTTGAGCGAATTAGTAGAGGCGGCCAGCGAGTAGGAAGACAAGGCCGAGGTGCACTCGAACCAGGTGGCGGATACAAGAGTGGGGAACTGGCTATCTCCCATGAGGATCCTCTTTTTGAGTTGGCAACCGAAGGTGCAGATTTGCCGGGCCTCGATCAAATGTCTATCGCCGAACAAGTGCAGTCCGAACTCGAGATATTGGCGATCGATGCCAGTGCCCATGTGCTCACATTATTCGACAGTGCCTGTCAGCGCCTCGGAGTAATCCCGGCAGTTGAGGCAGCCCAATGTGCTGGCGGCGAGATTGTCACCGTTGCCGGGGCGAAAGTTGCTACCCAAACCCCGCCGCTACGCTCAGGTGAACGGATTATATTCGTCACACTTGACGATCCCACCGGTGTGATCGACGTTACGGTTTTGCCCCGTACTCAGAATCGTTACGCCCACCTGGCCTTGAGTAGTCCACTTTTAGCCGTCAGAGGTCGCATCCGCCGCCGGGGCCGCAGCCCCAGCCTCGTCGCCACCCAACTTTGGGATTTAATGGCTTGCCAACAACCTGAGAGCGAAAGTAGCCCGTGAAGAACCTGCTCAGATTTATGTTCAGATAGCTGTACAGATTGCACGCACGTGATAGTCTGGGCACATGATCAAAGTACTGACAGTGAGCGAGGCTCGAGCACAATTACCAAGGTTGATATCCAGCGAAAGTGCTGCTGTACCAGTTGGCTCGCATCGCAACCCGACCGCTCTGATTTTGGCTGGGCGTGTCGCAGAGCGTCTCATGCCCTACGTTGGTGACGAAGGATTTTCATTACCATCGGAATTGCCAGACTTGCCAAGGCTCCAGCGTTCTGAGCAGCCACTTCTTCGTGTCAATCGTACGGCACGAAAATTGTAACCGTTGGCGACTCAACCAGAATTCGTTACAGTCTTTGATGCAAATGTCCTGATCGGGGCAACTATCAAGTTGGGGCAAGTAGGAGAACTCCCCAAGCCGCCGTTTTCGCAACCCACTTCATTGGAAGAAGCTTCCCTGGCTGCCGTAGCAGCATTTGCTTATACACCCACGGATCCTTATTTGTTTGGCTCCGAAATTCTCGATGACGTTGTCATCCGCAAGCTCACACAGCCGTCTGACGGTAAGTTGCGTCCGGAAGATCGGGGTCTGGGGCTCGAGTTCCAAGGGGCGATTGTCGCGTATGAAGCTGTTACCAGTTTGCTTGACCAAACAGGACGCTCTTGGCTGTTAGACCCACAATTGCCATCTCGTCGACTCCCGGGGGCGGACTACGAAGACTCCTGCGTTTGGGCTATCTTGTTGTTAGCTCTGGATTTGCATCCGACACGAACAGGCATGGTTGTCACTAACGACATTGCCTTTGCAACGCAACTAAACGTGGAAGCAGAAACTGGCAGAGCGCCTTGGGTTTCGGTCTCTGCGGCCCGTTATGCAACATTGCTCCCGAAATAGGTTGGTGTAAGTGCTTGGCTGTTGCGCTCTAGGCTATCCGTATGATATATCCGCGGTTTTCCGTAGGATAGAGTGTCAATAATGGAAATCAAGCGTGCTGTTTTGCCTACTCTTCAGAGGCGAATTTCGGAACGTCGGGTCGTTTTGATCAATGGGCCCAGGCAGTCCGGCAAAACAACGCTGGCGCGATTAGTGCTCAAAGATCTTGGGAAAGGCACATTTTACAGTCTCGATGATGAGGCTTGGCGCCAGCTGGCTATTGATGATCCTGGCAGCTTCGTGCAGTTCGGCGAAAAACCAATTGTTATAGATGAGGTACAGCGGGGTGGCGATTCCCTTGTGCGAGCGATCAAGGTTGTTGTCGATGACGACAACAGCAAGGGCCAGTATCTTCTTGCTGGTTCCTCCAATTTCTTGACTGTGCCAAACATTTCGGAGTCTCTGGCTGGTCGGCTATCAGTTATTGAGCTTTGGCCGTTCGCTCAGGTCGAACTGGAAGGTAATACCCAGCGCAATCTGGTTGACGACCTATTTGGTCCGGCAGAAAAATTGCGCGACTTGGGTCCATCGCCTTTGGCTATGAGAGATTACCTTGAACGAATCTGTACAGGAGGATTTCCCGAAGTCCAGTCACTGACCTCAGAGGGGCAACGAGCGTGGTTCAATGACTACTTACGGACAGTGATACAGCGAGACATCGTCGAGATAGTCGCGATCCGCAAGATCCCTGAAACATACCAGCTTGCAAGGCTAGTCGCAGCCCGTACTGCCAATGAGCTTGTCATGCAAAATATTGTCCAGGACGCTCGCCTGCAGCGTCAAGCTGTATATGACAGGGTTGCATGGCTTGAAACTGTCTACCTCACCAAACACATTCCTGTGTGGTCTCGAAACTTATCTACGCGAGTCAAAGGCCATCCGAAAATATATATGACAGATTCGGGCCTCGCAGCCGCGTTAATGAACGCCACAATCGACAAACTATCTGACCCTACGCAGGCGCTGTCGGGTCAGCTAGTTGAAACATTCGTTGTTAGTGAACTATGGAAACTGGCAAGTTGGGCTAAGACAAGTATTGATA
>JBCKKC010000042.1:0-18295 GCA_038904395.1 Acidimicrobiia bacterium
TTCCACAAAGTTGCAAGGAGTAACGTGGCTACAAAACGCGAAGTAAATCCCCGTCTTGTGCTGGCGACATCCGTCTTGACGCTATCGATGATATTCGCTGACTTGGCTATGGTCCCCTTGACCGTTACATCCATCCAGAGAAGTCTGAGACTTTCGTTGACTTCGTTGCAATGGGTTGTCATCGTATTTCTCATTGCTGCTGCCCTTGTGGCCTTAATCGTCGGACGCCTACAGCCCCGGGCCAATCTTCGTAGCACCATGCCTCTCACGGCAGCAGCCCTTTTTGTTATTGGAGCGATGGTGGCAGCGTTTTCTCAATCGGCTGATCTACTAATTGCAGCTCGAACACTCCAGGGAATCGCCGCTGGCATGCTCGTTCCGGCGGCTTTGTTCTCTCTATGGGATACCACACCGGCCGCAGCTAGGCGTAAGACTTTCACCAAAGTGTTCATGTGTGTCGCGGTTTCGGTAGCTGTGGCGCCCTTAGTCAGTGGCATCCTCACGCAATATGTTAACTGGCGAGCGGTGTTCGTTCTGCTGGCAGTAGCCGGACTAGCCAGCCTGGTATTGGCACTGGTTGCGCCTGCGCCGCGCATTCGCAGAGCGACTAAAGCCCCCGATACGTTGGGGTCGTTCCTCTTGATCCTGGGCGTGCTCTGCCTGACCGTGGCTCTTGTGCAGGGTCGACAATGGCAATGGACCTCCATGCGCACGGCCACATTGCTGGCAGCTGGCATCATCCTGCTTGTGGCATTCGTGTTCGTCGAGCTAAAGGCAAGTTCGCCGATAGTGAACTTGAGACTCTCGGACCACACGAACCTCATTGGTGGCAGCTTGTTGTCTTTGACGTCCTGCTTTGTCGTAGGGGCCGTCGCCTTTTTCGCCCTTATACTCGAGCGTCAAGTCTTCAACATGACCGACTTAACGGCCGGCCTAGGGTTCCTGGCGTTCACCATAGCGTTTGGGGCGGCCTCGCCACTAGTGAGGCGAGTTACAACAAGATTGTCGGCTTTGTCTGGAGTCCTTCTGATGACAGCCGGAGCATTCTGGTTGTCATTTGTCCAGACGAATGACCCATACTGGGTTCTATTCCTCCCGTTCGTGGTCTTAGCAGTCGGCTTCGCCCTTTGCTTGAATGCCTCGAACCAAGCAGTCATGTCTGACGTTGGCCCGAGTGGCATGAGGCCCGCACTACCCGCCGTGTGCGCTGTGATGCTCTTCGGCTTTGGGTTCGGCATAACAGCACTCGGCAGCCTCTACGGCAGCGCTGCCTTCAAAACAGGCGTGCTGGGAGCGACCCGTAGCGCTGCATTTGCTCATGCATTTGGGGTCATCATGGTCGTGGCTTCCGTGACAATCCTTGTTCTCGGACTGATCAGCGTATTCATCTTGCACAACCCGCCCTTTGCGACAGATGCAACGGATACAACCGGTGCATCAACCGCTGCCAGCTGACCGACCAATTCGCGGCTAACCCAATTGCACGATCCGGTCGTTCCAAGTGTCGGAAACATAGATTGCGCCACTCGGGCCAAAGGTCACCTCAAAGGGGGCATCCAGACTGCCAGCGCCGAGGGCTGGACCGTCGGCCTCAAAGTACATGGCGCCTTTGTCATCAAGTTTGACGATGCGGTTGTTGCCTGAGTCTGCCACCCAAATGGACCCATCCGTAGCGACACTCACTCCCCAAGGTACCGAGAAGTTGTCGTCTAGCGTCGAGTTCGTGGGCCGCCTGAACACCAACCATGTGCCGTTGGTGAGTCTCTTTTGAATCCGATTGTTGAGCGTGTCTGCGACCCACACTGAGCCGTCGACTGCTACGGCAACACCCGTTGGACCATTGAGAAGGCCCGCCGCTGACTTGCTGCCACCAAAGAGGCCATAGCTTTCGACGAAGGTACCCACGCCGTTGGCGTTGATGGAAAAGCGCTCGATTCGATTGTTGCCCGAATCTGCCACCATCAGCGTGCCATCTGGAGCGAATGCGACACCGTGGGGAAACTCGACCTGTCCGGGTGCGGAGCCGCGGTCTCCCCAGCGGGTGACAAAGGCCCCGGTGCTAGAAAAGACTTCAATTTCGTGGCTCTCTCGGTTAGCAACAAAGACTCTGTTTGTGCCAGGTTGCACGGTCACATCCCAAGCAAAGTTCAATGTGTTGTCAGTGCGGGTGCCCCTTTGGCCCCAGGCAAGAACCCCCGAGCCATCAGAATTCCATCTCTCGATGCGCTGATTCCACCAATCGCTGGCATACACGCGGCCTGCTGAGTCAACCGCAATTCCCCGGACAGCATTAACTCCACCAACCGGAGGACCGGCCCCGAACAGATCTCGCACAAACGCCCCATTCGCCTGGAATTCCTTGAGCGAATAATCCCATTCGTCTGTCACAATCAGCTTGTTGTCGTTCGTGAAATCGATGCCCCGAATTTCATAGAATCCATCGGGCGATGTTCGAGCTAAATCAGCGAAGCCGAACTGGCCCAGCAGGCTCGTCGTCGCGGTTGAAAAGTACTGGATGCGGTAATTGCCTTGATCTGACACGTACACGGTTGCACCGTCATTCGAGAGTGCCACGCCGCGAGGATCGTTCTTGAAACGGCCCGGACCTGTCCCTGAACCATTACCAATTGGAGATTTCTGCGCTCCGAATTCATCGAATACTCGGACTTTGCCTTCTCGGGCACTCACCACGTACAGATCGTGGCTGATGGGGTTAGTTTCCATTTGCCGAGGCTGATTAAACACACCTTGAGCAAAGACACCAATCAAATTGCCGGCTAGATCAAATTTTTGCACACGACCAGTGCCGTCCAAGACATCTGAGGCGTAAACCACCTCGGCCGGCTGACCAGCGCTATCTCTGCCTTGGCCAACCGCAATTCCATATACATCGGAGAATTGGCCCGGCCCGGTACCGATGACGCCCCATACCGCGACTAACTCCAGAGAAGGGTTGAATTTTTGCACCCGATTGTTGGCCGTATCGGCTACATAGATATTTCCAGAGGAATCGACATCAATGGCTCGGGCGGCCGCAAACTGACCTGGATCTTTGCCTTGCTGACCGCCAATGTCACCAACAATGTTGCCAGTGGCCCGATCGACAACCCTCACCCGATAGCCACCCGAATCAAGTACGTAATACAGACTCGGAGTGCTGGCCACATCGACCGGATACATGTCGGCACGCCCTTCACCCACGAAGTTTCCAACGAAGGTGGGCGCCAAGAAGGGATCCGCTGGCTGGCTCTGGTATGAGTAGGTGACAATGCGGTCATTGTAGGTGTCAGCTACGTAGAGCTTGTCGTGGGAGTCGACTGCCAGAGCTTCAGGTTGAAAGAAACCGTTCGGTCCCGGACCCGTCAATGTGGCAGTGACCGTTCCATTGGCGGCCAGGACAACTACCCGATTGTTAAGTGTATCGGCCACGTAGATCCGACCTTGACTGTCGAGCGCCACCCCCGCCGGCCTATTGAACCCACCAATGCTGCGCACAAAGTTGATCTGTGTGGCGTTCTGGGAGGCCGAAAGTTCCACGATGCGATTGTTGCCACGATCGGCTACCCAAATATGATTATCGACCGGGCTAATTGCGATTCCGCGTGGATCCTTGAACTGACCATTGCCACTTCCCAGGCTGCCAAAGGCAGCGATCGGCGCACGAGTTTGCACGTTGTAAGCGAGCATACGGCTGTTTTTGGTATCGACAATCCACGCTGTTCGGTCCGAGATACGCATGGCGATCGACTGTGGCCAGTTCATGTTGGCCAATCCAGTGCCAGCTGAGCCCATCACGGCAACACTGTCACAAGTTGGCGTGATCACCTGCAAGCGGCTCTGTTTGGTATCGGCCACCCAAATCTCGCCGGAGACTTGATCGACAGCCGCTCCTCTGGGCCAATTAAATCTGCCAGGACTCCATCCTCGATCACCACATGTACCAAGGAGTTTCCCAGTCGGTGACATACGAACGACCTGGTGGTGAACCGCATCTGCCACAACAAAGTCGCCATGTTCGCCGAAACCGATCCCACGTGGTTCGTGAAAGATTGCATTGGCGGTCTTTGGGGGGGCGACGCCGCCGATGGTTTGTACGTAGTCATAGCCAGCAGCGCTGCGATCGAAGCGCATGAGTTTCCACCCCCACAAATCGGCACCCCAGACGTCGCCATCGCTAGCTACAGCAACTCGCCGCAGTTCCTTGAACTGCCCGGGCTGGTCATAGGACCCTTCCTGCCCCATGGTTGCATAATGCACGCCAGCCAACGAAAACACTTGGATGCGTCCGTTGTTGGAATCAGCGACATAGGCCATTCGGGTGTTCAAGACGGGATCGAACGCGATACGCACTCCGTAAGGGTTCATGAACTGACCGTCGGCCGACCCTTTGGTGCCCCATTGGGTGATGCAACTTCCCGTCGCTGACATCTTGAGAATGTTGTTCTTCTCGTAATTAGCAATGTAGACATTACCGCTCGCATCGGCATCAACATCCCGCAGAGCAGATAGCACGCAAGTGCCCGATGCGCCAAAGTTGCGGATTTGTGTGCCATTCGTGTCAAAAACGCGCACTTTCTTCGACCCAGCATCAGCAACATAGACGACGTCGTTGGTAACCGACACACCCATCGGGGTCCCCATTTTTTCCGCAGGGGTGCCGTTGAACGTCGACAGCCAGGCACCGGATGCTGACAGCTTGACCATCCGATTCGAAGCAGTATCAGCGACAAAGGCGTTTCCTGCTGAATCAAGGGCGACGTCCCTGGGATTGTTGAACTTCCCGACGCCAGTGCCGTAGCCACCAACTCGCCACAGCTCCTGGCCAGAAGCGCTAAACCTAACAACTTGATTGTTCCCGGTGTCGGCGACAACTAGGTCGCCATTTGCAGCCACTTCGAGGCCAGACGGATACATTTGGGCATGGCTCGGGCCGCCAAGCACTCCCAGCAACCCGGGCGGCGTACCCGTGTCTGCCTGCGCGGCCGGGGTCACCCAGACCGTAAACGACATCAAAACGATACTGACAAGCGACAACACCCAAAGGCGGGAAGTTGCCACTTCTCTAAGCCGAAGACGAACCGGTCGTCTGAAGCCACTTCCCGGCTGTTGCAACCCTCTTTCCGACAGGCCAGCCTTGCTCAATCTCGGGAATGCTAAGCGTATATCCACGGGCATGGCTCCGTTGTTGGACTGTGTTGTAGACACCCGCCAGTGCTCCTAGGAACATGACAGAGAGCTCTGAGCCGGAAGCTAGCAAGCCCAAGGCCCGACAACGCGGACCATGCTTAACAATTCTTTACGGCCGCATAAACTGGCCGCCGTCGACGTTAAAAATGTGGCCAGTCACGAAACTGGCCTCGTCGGAGAGCAGAAAGAGGCATGCGCTGGCCAGTTCGCCGATCAGAGCGCTACGCTGCAATGGGATTTTCGCCACATCTTTCGGCTGGACCTTGGGATGGGTCTCGGCCACCTCTGGATCATCGACAGGGCCCAGAGCAATCGCATTCACCCTGATGTTGTAACGCCCGAGTTCACGCGCCAGGCTTTGGGTAACGCCATTAAGGCCAAGTTTGGCCAGGCTGAAATACCCCTGGTTCATCCACGCGTGCGTTGAGGATTGATTAACTATCGCTCCCCCACCACGTTCAATCATCGAGAGATACAGCCCTCTGACTACAAGTAGTGGCCCATGCATGTTTGTCGCGACAAACTTCAGGTAATAGTCCCAAGAAACATCCAAGAGAGAAGGCGTTTCGGTCGACATGAATACGGTTGCCGCGTTTACGACGTAGTCAACTCCGCCGTAAGTTTCAACAACGGTGCGACCGAGAGTTTGTATCGAATCGTCGCTAGACACATCCACTTGAGCCGACATTGCCTCGCCGCCAGCATCACGAATGCCCTGAGCCACCGCTTCGCCCTTGTCTCCGTCTAGATCGGCAACCATGACCGTTGCACCCTCACCCGCCAAAGCCTCGGCATACGCCTTGCCAGCGCCGCTAGCGGCCCCCGTAACAACAGCGACCTTGTCTTTAAAACGCATTTGCTCCTCCATGGGCTTCCCCAACCGACGACAACCCCCTCGGCTGGGAAAAACCATAGCTTGTTGTGGACCCAAGGTTGTACTTCCCGCCACTTCGCAAGAGAAATCCACCCAGTTCTTTGGCAAACTGGAAAATGTGAGTTGGCCGGACGACCGCGAACCAGCCTCGGCTGGTTTGAGGAAAGTCCGGACTCCACAGGGCAAGGTTGCCGGGTAACACCCGGCCGGGGCGACCCGCGGGAAAGTGCCACAGAAACTAAACCGCCTCACGTGAGTGAGGTAAGGGTGAAACGGTGCGGTAAGAGCGCACCAGGGCGGCGGGGAACCGCTGCTGCTGGGTAAACCCCAACCTGGAGCAAGACCAATAAGGGACGAGCTGCCCGCTCTATGTCCTTTGGTGGGTCGCACGAGGGTGGTGGCAACGCCACTCCCAGATGGATGGTCGTCGAAACAGAATCCGGCTTACAGGCCAGCTCACACTCTTCACTCAGCCTGGAAAAGGGTGTCCGGGCGTCGATTCCGTTGAATATGTGGTTACTAGACGCATCGGCAAATGCCTTTGAGCAACTAGTGTTTTAGCAAGGTTTCGGTCACGCTAATAGAAATTGAGTCGATCGATCCATAAGAACAATTGCCCAATGACCTATTCGCCAACCTTCAGGACGGACATAGATGAAGCAACAAGCAAAAGTCAGAGTGCCAGCGACCGTAGGCAATTTGGGTCCGGGCATCGACGTTCTTGGTTTGGCTCTTGATCTTTATAACCATGTGGAGATCATTACCAGCGATCTTGACGCCGACCTGATCGAAGTCACCGACGACAGTCAAGCCGATATCGACGACTCCTACCCGTTGGACGACACCAACTATGCCTTTCGCGGCGCTGTAGCCGCGTTCCATGCTGCGGGTCGCAAGGCACCCCCGTTCTCTCTCAAGATCACCCAGAATATTCCTGTGGCACGAGGGCTCGGATCGAGCGCTGCGGCCTTGGTCGGCGGCGCTATGGCGGCTCGTGCCATTCTGGACGAAGAGCTGTCGACCTCAGAGCTCACGTTTGCTCTCACCCACTTGGAAGGACACATCGAACAACTGGCGGCAGCCTTGGATGGTGGGCTAGTTGCTGCAGCCCCAAAGATTGAAGGCATCAGCAGCATAAGTAGTCTCAGAGCCACGCCAGCGGCCTTCGCCCTAAACATCGACGAGAACCTTGTCTTTGTCGCCGCCGTACCTGATGTCAAAGTCCAGACCAAAGCAGCGCGAGACATCTTGCCCGCTCAAGTTACATTCCAAGATGCCGTCTTTAATATCGCAGCAGCTACTGCACTTTGTGCGGGGCTGGCCGAGGGCGATCCGTTCCTATTGCGCCTAGGCACACATGACAAATTGCACCAAGACTTGCGCGCGGAGCTCTGCCCGGCCGTCCTCGACGTAATCTCGGCAGCTCGTGACTTTGGTGCCATGGGTGCATGCCTATCGGGTTCGGGCCCCACAGTGTTGGCCATATGTGATGGACCAGACTCTGCACAAACTGTCGCCGAAGAAATGGTCACAGCGTTCAAACGGAACAAGATCGCTGCCAACCATTTGATCTGCGGGACAGACTTTGAAGGCGCCACCGTCACTGAGCTCGACAACGAGCCGTACACCCCTCCGGACTATGACCAAGACGACGATGACATGTTCTTGGAAGAAGAAGAGGAAGACTATGACGAGAAGGGAGACAAAGAAGAGGCGGAGTAGATTTGGAAATCAGCGCACTATTTCTGCATACTGTAGCCATGACGTCACGGTCGTTCGGACCAGCAAAGCATTTAACAGATGAGGATTCATGGCTAGACAAAAACGCATTATGACTGCCGAACACAAGGCGGCAATCGCATCTGGGCGCGCGGAAGGAACCGTTGTAAGGCGCTACCTGGAAGCTCTTCACCAGAAAGGCAAGCCGGGCCGCAGGATAGACCCGGAACGGGCAGCCGAAAAGCTGACCGAAATTGAAGGGCTCCTGCAGGACGAAGATAATCCATTGGCACGGCTTGAATTGCACCAACAAAAGCTTGACTTGTCTTCCAAGGTTGCGTCCCTTGGCGAAGAAGTAGACATCAGCGGCCTTGAGCAAGAGTTCATCCGGGTCGGCAAACGTTACGCTCGGCGCAAGAGCATTAGCTATGCTGCCTTTCGCCATGTTGGCGTGCCTTCTCAGGTGCTCAGAGAAACTGGCATTTCCCGCGGCGAATAGCATTCCCATCTGATTTGTCGTAACCATTCACCTCCCGTTGGACAGAGCGGCGCTACCAGCATTTCGTCATCCTGAGGGAGCCGCCAGGCGACCGTGAGGATCCAGGAATCCGAGTTCTGCGATGCGAAGCGAGTAATTCAGAATGGACCGAATCTACAGGTGGACCTGCGGCTTCGCCCCTCACGCTCGGCTGACGCCTCGCTCAGGGCAGGCTCCGATGGATCCTCACGCCCTGGCTAGCGCCAGGGCTCAGGATGACGGAGGGGGTGAATGGTTACGATTTGTCGGTGGTCTCCAGGAAGCAACAATCCCGGGCACTCAAACCTGGAGAGTCCCGGATCTTGTTGTGCCCAGCCCCGTTAGCCGAGGGTGACTAGCTCTAGTAGGTTGTCATCCCAATAGTCGAGGTCGCCTTCTGGCATTGTTAATACTCGTCCTGGACCTAGCCCGTGCACGAACTCGGGATCGTGACTGACAAATATCATTGCTCCAGACCAAGAGCGCAGTGCTTCAATTACTGCCTCACGGGACGCAGGATCTAAGTTGTTAGTGGGCTCATCGAGAAGCAACAAATTGTGTCGCTGAGACACGAGCTGTGCCAGGGCAAGTTTGGTTTTCTCGCCGCCCGATAAGGTGCCGACACGTTGATATGCGGCATCACCATATAGGCCAAACATTCCTAGAATATTGCGGCACTCTTGGTCTCCGAGTCCACAGACTGCTTTCATGTTGGCTAGTAGCGTTTCGTCGTGTTGAAGTCCTTCGTGCTCTTGCGCGTAGTAGCCGATCGAGGCGCCGTATCCTTCGGTCACTTCCCCACCACTAGCTTCGGTTATACCGGCCAGAATGCGCAGCAAGCTCGTCTTGCCGGCGCCGTTGAGTCCCATCACAAAGAGACGCTCGCCTTTGTCGACGGCAAAAGAAACGCCAGAGAAAACATCGACGTCGCCGTAGCCCTTCGCCAAATCCTCGACTGTCAGCACGACTTTTCCGGAGTGGGCTGGTTCAGGAAATCTCGGCCTCGCCACCTTGTCCCTTTTGCCCGCTTGCACCTGTTCGGTCCGAAGGCGTTCGACTCTTTTATCCATAGACTTGGCCGTCTTGGCCCGCTGCGCGCTTGAGTGTCGCATGGAGTCAGCACGAGTCTTCAAGCGTTTGATCTCGGTGGTCTGGCGTTCTTCCAGACGTGCCAGGCGCTCTTCCTCGGCTTTTCGAGCTCGACGATATTGCGTGTATGTGCCCTTGTACTCAACTGCTTTGCCGTGCTCAAGGTGCAGCACACGAGTAATAGCCTGATCAAGGACCTGCAGGTCGTGGCTGATAACGATCAGTGCGCCCGGATATGAGCGCAGGAACTGCATCAACCAAGCTTTCGCATCGAGGTCCAAGTGGTTCGTGGGTTCATCGAGCAAGAGCAGATCACTGCCGGCAAAAAGAATTCTGGCGAGTTCGGCGCGGCGTCGCTCGCCACCGGACAATACTGTAACTGGCAGACTGAGGCGATCGTCCGCCAACCCCAAACCGGCACAAATACCCCTCACCCGGGCCTCAGCCGAATATCCACCCAGCGCTTCAAATTGGTCCATCGCTCGTCCGTAGCGAGCGATTTTTGTTTCGGAAGCGTCGTCAGTCAGCTCGACACGCAGTTTTTCCATTCGGGCAACAAGAGTATCCAAGCCGGTGCCTGACAGAACGTGAGCCATGGCCGTTTTGGTACTGAAGTCCTCAGAGTCCGAGCTGATGCGAGGATCTTGAGGCAAATATCCAAGCGCTCCGTCTATGCGGATCGTGCCAGCTACTGGTTCTTGCTGCCCGCCTAGAGTCTTTAGCAGCGTCGATTTGCCAGCGCCGTTGCGACCAACAAGACCTACTTTGTCACCAGTGCGGACAACAAAGCTGAGCTCGTCAGCCAGGTTGCGTCCGGGCACTTCAATGGACAGGTTCTCAACATGGATCATGATTCGTCGAAGACCGCTATGGCCTCACAATTGGGGCAAATTGGCAGTTTTTCTTGATGAAGATCCTCGACTTCGGCGGGGCTCAGTTTCATGTGACAAGACTGGCAAACACCCTTGGAGAATGCGGCTGCTCCAACTCCGAAGCGACTCAGCGTAGTGTCGTATTTGATCAACAAGTCGGGTGCAACTGCGGCGGCCAAGGCGACTCTTTGTGCCTCGAGCGTGTGAAGTTCAGCCCCGAGTTGCGCCTTGGCCGATTCTTCTTTTTGAGCACACTCTTGCACTTCAATTGCTGTTTGCGATTTCGACTCAGATAATGAGTCAAAGGTTTCTTGGGACTCATCAAGAGTGAGCATTTGGGCTAGCTCGGACTCTTCGATCTCGCTTTTGCGCCGCTCAAGCATTTCGATTTCGGATTGTATGGCCGCTAACTCCCTGGGACTACTCACTTGGCCGCCAAAGAGTTTGTCGCGTTCGCGGGCTATCTTGTCACCGAGAGTTTCCGCCTGATCGTCAAGTTTGGTTACTTCTCGCTCGGCAGCACTCCGCTCGGTATGGAGGTCATCGTAACTGGCAGAGAGTTGTGTCAGCTTGGTATCTGCTTCGATTCGGGCACGGCTCTCTGGCAGCGCCTCTAGATGGTCGCGCAACGCTCCGACGTAAGTATCGCATTCTTGCAAATTGAGCAGTGTTGAATCAGCAGACATGTTAACAAACGTAGTCGTTCGCCATGCACGTTCCAACCAATTTGGCGCGCAGAGCCGCTAACGGAAACGGACACCAGGCGTGGTCCCTCCACCGGAAGTCCCACCGCCACCGGTACCTCCGCCGCCGTCATCGCCAGAACCAGAGCCACTCCCCTCGTCAGAACCCGGTGGTTTGCTAGTCGGAGGAGTCTCTTTCACTTTGGTCGTTGGGGGTGATTCATCGGTTGTTTTTGCCACCGAGCCCGAGGTCTCATTCTTTTGTCGTGCAGTGTTGGTCGACCCAGTAGGTGAATTCACGTAACCCTTCACCGGGCCTTGTGGCACTGAGGCTGACGGGGTCGTCGAGGCGCCAATGAGATCACCACCACGCAACAGACTCAAGTTAGAGGCAGCAAAGTCCAGCACAGGTAGCGATTCACTTGCTTGGGTCATATAGCTCGACCAAAGTTCAGCCGGCTTACCTCCGCCATAAAATGGCAGCGATACGCGCTTGTGTGGGTTTCCCATCCACACCGCCGTCGAGATTTGTGGAGTGAAACCAACAAACCAAGCGTCAGCGTTGTCTTGGGTCGTTCCAGTCTTGCCTGCCGCAGGCCGCCCGATCCCTTGACCAGCAGCAGTGCCGCCGGACTCCAAGACAGTTTTCATGACTGCCACGCTTGTAGCTGCCACATTCGGGTCAACTACCTGTTGTTCTTGTTGGTCGCTCGCTGCCCCAAATTGGTAGACATCCTTTTCGGCACTGTCGACGACGTGACTCACGAGGTGGGTTCGCCGCTCAAGGCCTCCACTAGCTAGCGTCGAAAAGCTGCCTGCCATTTCAAGTGGAGTGACCTCTTGACTGCCCAAAATGATGCTGCCGTAATCGTTTAGTTTCGAGCGCACACCCATCTTTTGAGCAGTTTCCACAACCTTGTCTGGCCCAAGGGCATTAACGAGGTTGACATACACGCAGTTGACTGACTTTTTGGTGCCCTCCCAGAGAGTCATCGGACCACCGCCGTGACTTGCAACCGGACCCGCACTCGGATCGTCTTTGTAGCGGCAGCCACTGGACCCGTCGAACATATCCATTGGTGAATATCCGTGCTCAAGCGCCCCGACAAGGCCAAATACCTTGAATGTGGACCCGGGCTGGCGACGCCCTTGAGACGCTAGATCAAATTTGGCGGTTGCGAAGTCGGCCCCACCATAGAGGGCAACAACACCACCCGAAGCGACATCCACCGAGACCAGTGCAGCTGTGTAACTCGAGCGGGGTCCGACTTGAGACTCGACTTGGTCGGTGGCGACCTGTTGCAGATGGGGGTCCAGGGTCGTGTAAATCTTGAGACCGCCGTAGAACACTGCGTCATATTTTTGCTGCTTATCACCGGGAAGAATGTGGTTGCTTGGATCCAAGAGCTCCTGTTTGACAGCTTCGATGAAATAGTCACTAGTCGAAGCATGAAACTGGGTATGAATTTCCGTCGGGAGAGGGGCCTGCTTGGCCGCGGCCAAGTCTGGAGGAGAAATCCAGTGGAGTCGAGTGAGGCGACTCAAAACCCATTTCCGCCTCGATAGAGCGTTATCAGGATGCTTGAAAGGATCGAACCTGGACGGCGAGGCAATCAGTGCTGCTACTAGTGCGGCCTCGCCGACGTCAATCTGGCCAACGTCTTTGTCAAACAGAAGCTTCGTTGCTGCTTGCACGCCGTATGCGCCATTACCCAGGTAGACGGTGTTAAGGTAACGCTCCAAAATTTGGCGCTTTGAGAACTGCTTTTCCAGCCGCACGGCCAACACTGCCTCTTTTATCTTGCGACTGAGGGTGCGATCGGCGACACTCTTCTCCTTGTCGAGCAGGAAAGTATTTTTTATCAACTGTTGAGTGATCGTTGACCCACCCTGAGAAATACCACCTGCTCGAATGTTGACAACCAGTGCTCGACCCATCGAGGCCAGGTCGATCCCCCTGTGCTTGTAGAAATCGGCGTCTTCAGCTGCCAGCACTGCCCTAGTGAGCACAGCCGGCACGCGATCGAGCGGTACCGGCTCTCGATTTATCTCGGCCTGAAACAAGGCCAGCTGCGATCCATCGGCAGCGTACACACGTGATGGGGTCGATAGGGCAGGCAGAGCGGTCGCTGTTCGATCCTTGTGCACCTCGAGGCCGGCCGATCTCTCCAGCGCAGCGCCAGCAGGAATGAAAGCCACCCCAAAAGCGGCGATAAGGGCTCCGCTGCCGATAATGGCAGTGCCAATCTTCAAGAATTTCTTACCTGCGGCCAAAATGCCTGTTCGCACGTCCTTATTATCTCATGTATGAACACGTACCAGTTGCACCCCACACCATTGACCAGTACGAGTGGCGTGGAATTACGCTGGTTTTGGTATTCGAGCCCATACGCGCAGCCAGTCGTATCAGCGCTTGGCCGCTATCAGCTGCGGGAATCCGCCCTGCTGCGGATCCAATTTCCGAGTGGCCTCACCGGATGGGGCGAGTTTGCCCCTTGGCCGTCAGCACAGCTCGCCAGCGTCCCGTCGCTGCTTCGAGTCTCGGCAGCATTCGCCACGAAGATGGATGATGTGGTTCTCGGCGAGCAGCAGTCTCACACATCGCTATCTGAGCTGCATCACGCCTGGGTGAAGGGTCTCTCCGCCCTGGCCACCAGGGAATTCGTTGGCCACCCACAGGTTGCAAAGGCTGCGGTGTACGCCTTTGATACCGCTCTTTGTGATGTGATGGCACGCACGCTCGACATGTCTGTCGCTCACTTGCTTGCTAGTTACCATGGCGCTGCGCCTGCTCAAGATGTGTCTTGCGCTACTCTTGCGCTCCAGCAAGACACGCCAGCCCTCGTTGCAGCGGCCCACACGGCCCGACAAAATGGAGCGTCAGCGGTCAAAATCAAAGTGGGAGTTCTAGCTGCTGACCAAGATGTCGAGAGAGTTAGAGCCGTGCGAGAGGCCGTCGGTGACGGGGTGAAGCTTCGCGTAGATGCCAATTCCACGTGGGAATATAGCCAAGCATCAGACGTGATGAAACGAATCCACGAATTCGAAATTGACTATGTGGAATCGCCACTGGACACGCAAGACTATGCCGACCTGACTCGCTTGCGTAAGGAAACGGGTGTCGCTATTGTGCTCGATGAAGACGTGATCGATGCGAAAATAATCGCCGACATTGCCCATTCTCAGGCGGCCGATGGCATCGTCCTCAAGCCAACTCGGGTGGGCGGAGCTTTAGCGACAAGTGAACTCATCCGCGTCGCCCAGTCGGCTGGCCTGGCAGTCTATCTGGGCAGCTTGCTCGAATTCGCAGTCGGTTGCGCCCTTGGCCTTCACACTGCCGCGGCCTTTGGCCTGCCGGGCCCCCACGGCGTCTACAACCAAGAGTTGCACCAAACTGACGTGGCGAGCATGCCGGGGCCCATGAACGGGACCATCCACCTCCCAACTAAGCCAGGATTGGGGATTGAGCCCGACCGTTCCCTACTCACCGAGATCTGACAGCCGACAGCCACGCTGAGATCAGACGAGCCACCACCTGCGGTGCTTCTAGATGCACTGCATGGCCAGCTCCGGCCACCGACCGAAATGCACACTCCGGAAGCTGGGCAGCTAGTGATGTCCCAACGTCCACGAATTTTTTATCCTCTTCGCCGGCAATGTAGAGAATCGGAACGTTCAAGCCGGCCATTTGGGGGACGAGATATTCTTGACCACCAACGCTGAGTTCACGCAGGGCCTGCGCCAACTGGATCGGATCGTGACTGCGCCGCATTTCCCTGAGGCGAAGTTGGTCTTCGCTGGGTAACTTGGACAGATTGCGAAACATCGGCATGGCTTCCCAGCGTGAGAGGAACGCATCCAAGCCTTCGCTCTCAAGCCGGCCTGCCAAGATTCGGTCTTGATCGAGCCGCTCTTGCCGGCCCTTTACGCTTTCGATTCCCGGCGAAGCGCCTACCACAATGGCGGTTGTGTACAGGTTTGGATCAGCTAGGAGTGAATGAAACGCGATCCGGCCTCCCAGCGAATAGCCGATGATATGGGTGGAGACATCCGGCAGGCTGGTCAATCTCGTAAATTCGTTGACCATCTCACCCACGCTGGCGAGCTTCATTCCTCCACTAAACGACACGCTTTTGCCGCCATGACCCGGTAAGTCTGGAGCGATGATTCTTACGTCCGGCATAAGCTGAGCCAGCCCGCTCCACGAGACTCCCGTATGCGTGAAGCCATGCAAACACACAAGCGTCACCCCTGCACCAGGATTACCCCACTCTCGAAACGCAAGCTCGCCATGTCGCCCAGAAACCAAATCCATTCCTCACCCTCAGAGAAGAACGATAACATTTATCGCTGGCGCCTATTCTAAAAAACGTTCAGCCCACCCCCGTTATTGGTGACCGGAGTCTCGTGAACATCCAGCCCTCTCGTCATTGCGAGCGAAGCGAAGCAACCTAGTCCGATACGATACGTCAATAGGATGCATGTTGTTGACCCATTCGAACCACCTCCATCCCATTCACGGACGCCACGGACTAGGTTGCCACGCGGCGGCTGGCGCCTTGCTCGCAATGACGGAGGGGGACCTCAACAAAGGGGCAGTTTTTGGTGATCCAACAAGATATACATGCAGATACGCCACCGACAACTCCCGCTAACGCCAGCTGCATGGCCACCTTTGTCGCTGACTTGGTTCAAGCGGGCTTGCGCTACGTGTGCATTAGTCCGGGGTCACGCTCCACTCCGCTCACGTTAGCCTTCGCTGCTCAGAGTGAAATTACCTGTCTGCCGATCATTGACGAACGTGCAAGTGCATTCGTCGCCCTAGGTATTGCCAAAGCAACCGGTATTCCCGCCGCTATCGTGTGCACTTCGGGAACTGCCGTGGCAAACCTGACGCCTGCAGTTGTGGAATCGTATTACGCTGGCGTGCCGTTGCTTGTGCTGACTGCCGATCGCCCGCCGGAAGCACATGTGAGGGGATCATCTCAAACGATTGACCAGCAACATTTCTTTGGCCATTCGGTGAAACAATACATCGACGCGGGTACTCCCGGTGATGCGCTTGACCTATCTCAGTGGTATCAACATGTTGCCCAATATGAGTTCACTCTCAGCACTGAAGGCAAGCCGGGTCCGGTCCATATCAATTTCCCTTTTCGCGAACCGCTAGCGGTTCGTCCACTTGCGCCAGACGCCACCAGACGCCCCTCTCCGACGGTCTATCGGGCAACTCGCCGTGCGCCCGACGCAGAGACCCTACAAACGCTTGCGGACATCGTGGGGTCTCATGACCGGGGACTGATCGTGGGTGGATGGCAGTGCGCAAGAACGGCCGTTGATCAAGATGATCTCAAACGTGCAGCCGTAAGATTCTCAGCCGTTACCGGGTGGCCTATCGTCGACGAATTCACTTCGGGCCTACGGTTCGGTCACCCAGTAAGTGGAGACGTGATCAGTACTGCCAGTCTCTTTTGCTCACATGAGCCGACTGCAGCGAGTCTTCGGCCCTCCGCGATTGTGCGTTTCGGCGGGTGGCCCATATCCAAGCCGCTGGCAGCTCTGCTGGAGTCAGCAACGGATTGCGCCCATATCTACATCGATGATCAAGATTGGCATGATCCCGGTGGAAATGCAACGCACATTGTGCGAGCGGACCCGGCCGCCACGCTTGACCACCTCGCGGAACTCCGGGAACCTCTCAGGACAACCAAGACCGTTGGCGGTGAGTGGGCCAAGGCGTGGCATCAAGCCGAGAGTGCGACCCAGATGGCTGTGGAAGCGGCTTGGGAGGAGTCTGAAACCCTGGATGAGCCGCAAGCCTGCCAACTCGCTGCGGGGGCCGTGCCTGAAGGCGGGAACCTCTTCGTGGCTGCGAGCATGTCTTTGCGAGATGTTGATTCGTTCGTTTGGGCGGGCGGGCGCAACATCCGAGCGTTTGCAAACAGAGGTGCTAATGGGATCGACGGAATCATGGCGTCGGCAATTGGAGCTTGCGTAGGCTCCGGAAGACAACCAACGGTTGTCATACTGGGTGATGTGGCATTTGCCCACGACGCCACCTCGTTGGCTATAGCGTCAAGTAACGGCCTGCCGATATCATTCGTGGTACTGAACAACAATGGCGGTAGTATTTTCTCGTTCCTACCCCAGGCCCAGCTTGACCTGGGCGAACAATTTACTAACCTATTCACAACGCCCCCCAATATCAACATTGGGGCAGCCGCCAACATGGCCGGCTGTTCCTATTCACTGATCACTACTGCACCAGAGTTGATGGGAGCCCTAGCACCGTTGTCATCGTCACTCGGGGCAGGTCCGAGAGTTATTGAAGTGACAAGCAGCATACGGAACAACGTGGACCGTCACGTCGAACTCAAGATGAGAGTGCACGCAGCGCTAGACACGTTGCAGCGCACATAGCCGACGCCCAGTAGAGGAAATAATTCTGGACACGTCCCCAGACAGTGAGTTCAATAACGTGCCGCCAGAGGCCACAGGGCACAGTGGCACTAAATCGTACGCTCACGTTGACCAACTCACGTCTCAAAAACCGAGCGCTCCGGATCCGACTCACGCTGATACCGAAGAGCACATCGGTACTTACCAGATCTTGGACACGTTGGGTAGCGGCGGGATGGGCGTGGTGTATTTGGCCCGGGCCACAGACAAGACTCTCGTTGCCCTCAAGTGTGTACGTCCGGAATTTAAGACTGACCCGCTCTATCTGAAGCGATTCGAGAACGAAGTCGCCGCCGCAACCCGGATCACTTCACCCTTTGTCGCCACAGTTCTAGACGCGAATCCCAACGCCAGCTCGCCCTATCTAGTCACAGAATATGTACCGGGACCAACTCTCGAAGTGTCAGTGGCCCAGACCGGACCCATCACCGGCCCAGCCCTCCAACAGTTGGCCAGGGGCCTGGCCAACGCCCTTGTAGCGATGCAAGCCGCCGGGGTGATCCATCGCGATCTCAAGCCAGCAAACGTGATCTTGACCGAGCGGGGGCCGAAAATAATCGATTTCGGCATTGCTCGTGCTCCGGGCATGCATGCCCTGACCCAGACCGGTTGCATCGGCACACCCGGTTGGATGGCGCCTGAACAGCTAACGAGTCAAACGATTACTTCGGCTACTGACGTTCACGCGTGGGGCGCCACGATAGCCTTTGCCAGTACCGGACGCTGTCCTTTTGATGGTGAAACAGCCGAGGCCATAATGTGGCAAGTCGTTAACACTGCCCCGAACCTGGCTGCTGTCGATGTTGCCTTGGTTAACATAGTGGCCGCTGCATTGCACAAAGATCCAGCCCAGCGGCCTGATCCGACCCACCTGGCCGCCTGGCTATCTAGTCCG